>JBKJPE010000015.1:0-18120 GCA_046595185.1 Nocardioides sp. | reverse complement strand
CAACTTCACCATCGGCAAGATCAACCCCTCCGGTGGAGAGACCGACAACGCCTACAACCTGCTGGTCGACACCTTCGACCTGTGGTGGATGACGCTGATCTACCTGGCGGCAATGGTGGCCCTGGCGCTGCATCTGCGCCACGGCGTATGGAGCTCGGCGCAGAGCCTTGGTCTGACGAACAACGACCGGGCGCGACGCAACGCCAACGTGATCGGCTACGGGATCGCCGTCCTCGTCGCGGGCGGCTTCTCGCTGGTCCCGATCTTCGTCCTCGCCGGCGTCATCACCAAGTAAGGAAGCTGCAGCGACGTGACTGACATGCCCGACACCACCAACACGTTCGACTCGTCCCACACGATGCACGTGGACGACGACTACGACGACGCGGCCGGCTACTACGTCGACGGCGACCCGATCGCCGACACCAAGGCGCCCCAGGGTCCCCTCGAGGAGCGCTGGGACACCCGGCAGTTCGAGGCCCGCATCGCCAACCCCGCCAACCGCCGCCGGCTCTCGGTGATCGTGGTCGGCACGGGTCTGGCCGGAGCGGCCGCCGCCGCCACGCTCGGCGAGGCCGGCTACGTCGTGAAGTCCTTCTGCTACCAGGACTCCCCGCGCCGTGCCCACTCGATCGCGGCCCAGGGCGGCATCAACGCGGCCAAGAACTACAAGGGCGACGGCGACTCCGTGCACCGCCTCTTCTACGACACGATCAAGGGCGGCGACTACCGCGCTCGCGAGTCCAACGTCTACCGGCTCGCCCAGGTCAGCCGCAACATCATCGACCAGTGCGTCGCGCAGGGCGTCCCGTTCGCGCGTGAGTACGGCGGCCTCCTCGACAACCGCTCCTTCGGCGGCGTCCAGGTCTCCCGCACGTTCTACGCCCGCGGCCAGACCGGTCAGCAGCTGCTGATCGGGGCCTACCAGGCCCTCGAGCGCCAGGTCGCGGCCGGCACGGTCACCACCTACACCCGCCACGACATGCTCGAGCTCGTCATGGTCGACGGCAAGGCCCGCGGCATCATCGCCCGCGACCTGTCGACCGGCGAGATCGAGACCCACCTGGCCGACGTGGTCGTGCTGGCCTCCGGTGGCTACGGCAACGTCTTCTTCCTCTCCACCAACGCCATGGGCTGCAACGTCACCGCGACCTGGCGCGCGCACCGCCAGGGCGCCTACATGGCCAACCCCTGCTACACCCAGATCCACCCGACCTGCATCCCGGTCGCGGGCGAGCACCAGTCCAAGCTGACCCTGATGTCGGAGTCGCTGCGCAACGACGGCCGGATCTGGGTCCCGAAGAACGCCGACGACTGCACCAAGGACCCCCGCGACATCGCCGAGGAGGACCGCGACTACTACCTGGAGCGGATCTACCCGGCCTTCGGCAACCTGGTCCCTCGTGACATCGCCTCCCGCCAGGCCAAGAACGTCTGCGACGAGGGTCGCGGGGTCGGCCCGAAGGTCGGCGACTTCCGCCGCGGTGTCTACCTCGACTTCAGCGAGGTCATCGAGCGCACCGGCGAGGACAAGGTCCGCGAGAAGTACGACAACCTCTTCGACATGTACGAGCGGATCACCGGGGAGAACCCCTACGAGGTGCCGATGCGCATCTACCCCGCCGTGCACTACGTCATGGGCGGCCTGTGGGTCGACTACGACCTGCAGTCGAACGTCCCCGGCCTGTTCGTGACCGGTGAGGCGAACTTCTCCGACCACGGTGCCAACCGGCTCGGCGCCTCGGCGCTGATGCAGGGCCTCTCCGACGGCTACTTCGTCCTGCCCAACACCATCCGCGGCTACCTCGCCGACGGCCCGTTCGAGCAGATCGACGATAGCCACCCGGCGGTCGTGGAGGCCCGGACCTCGGTGGAGCAGAGGCTCCAGACGTTCCTGTCCATCAACGGCACCCGGTCGGTGGACAGCTTCCACCGCGAGCTCGGCCACATCATGTGGGAGTTCTGCGGCATGGAGCGGTCCGAGGAGGGCCTGCGCAAGGCGATCGACATGATCCGGGAGCTCAAGCGCGAGTTCTGGAGCAACCTGCGCGTCCTCGGCTCCGCCGACACGCTCAACCAGGCCCTGGAGAAGGCCGGCCGCGTGGCCGACTTCATCGAGCTCGGCGAGCTGATGTGCATCGACGCCCCCACCCGCCGCGAGACCTGCGGCGGGCACTTCCGTGCCGAGTCGCAGACCGAGGAGGGCGAGGCCCTGCGCCACGTCGAGGAGTTCGCCTACGTGGCGGCCTGGGAGTTCGGCGGCGACGACGGCCAGCCGGTGCTGCACAAGGAAGACCTCGTCTACACCGCCATCGAGATGAAGCAGCGGAGCTACAAGTGAACCTGACCCTGAAGATCTGGCGCCAGGCCGACGCGGCCGCCAAGGGCGCCATGCACACCTACGAGGTCGACGAGATCTCGGAGGACATGAGCTTCCTGGAGATGCTCGACGTGCTCAACGAGCGCCTCAACGAGAGCGGCGAGGAGCCGATCGCCTTCGACCACGACTGCCGCGAGGGCATCTGCGGGTCGTGCGACCTGATGATCAACGGCCGTGCCCACGGCCCCGAGGTCACCACGACCTGCCAGCTGCACATGCGGTCCTTCAAGGACGGCGACACCATCCACGTCGAGCCGTGGCGCGCCGAGGCGTTCCCGGTCGTCAAGGACCTGATCGTGGACCGCTCGGCCTTCGACCGGATCATCCAGGCCGGCGGCTACATCTCGGTCAACACCGGGGCCGCCCCGGACGCCCACGCCACCCCGGTGCCGCGCGAGGACGCCATGAAGGCGTTCAACGTGGCCACCTGCATCGGCTGCGGCGCCTGCGTGGCCGCCTGCCCCAACGGGTCCGCCTCGCTGTTCATGGGAGCCAAGATCACCCACCTCGGCCGGCTCCCCCAGGGCCAGCCCGAGCGCGACTCCCGGGTGGTCTCGATGGTCGCCCAGCACGACGCCGAGGGCTTCGGCGGGTGCACCAACATCGGTGAGTGCACCGCGGCCTGCCCCAAGGAGATCCCGCTCGACGTGATCTCGCAGCTCAACAAGGACCTGCGTACCGCCATCAAGCACGGCCACTGAGCAGCCGGCAGCACCCAGCACGGCACCGCGTACGGCCCCGGGTCACCGACCCGGGGCCGTACGCCGTCCCGGGGTCGTCAGCGGGTCGCGCGCCAGGCCCGGAGGCCGAGGGTGCCGAGCATCGCGGCGATGGCCACGTTGACCACGATCAGGACCGAGTGGGCGACCCAGTAGCCGGTCGCGCGCTCCTCACCGGCGGACCAGGCGGCGTACAGCGTGCGGGCGAACTGCCCGAAGGTGAGGACGTTCCAGGCGGCCACGGCCAGCAGCAGCACGGCGTGCTTGCGCTCGAACCGCATGGCGGTGCCGAGCAGGGGTGCAGTCATCGCAGCAACCTCCGCATCAGGGCCACCAGAGCCAGCATCGCGGCGCTGCCCGCGGCGAACGGCGCGGCCACCCGGCGGACGAGCGTCGGCGCCACCGACGGCTCCGTCGCCGCCGACCACTGGGCCAGGCTGGGCGCCTGGGGACCCTGGACCGGGACGCCGTCGACCGGGCGCAGGGCCATCGCCGCGCGGGTGGTGTAGGCCCAGCAGGCGGCGTACAGCGTGAGCCGCGCGAAGTAGTTGAAGACCACGATCAGGGTCAGTGCGATGCCGAAGGCCTGGAAGGCCGGGTTGCCCTGGGTCAGGCTGATCACCTGGGCGGAGAGCTGCTTGATCAGCTCGAACCCGATCGCGCCCAGCAGCGCACCGGACCACAGCGAGCGGCTGGGGACGGGCGCACGCGCGAGCTGCTTGAACATCACGAAGAACAGCACGGCGTTGATCAGCAACGACACTGCGACGCCGAACGCGACCAGGACGAGACGGAGCTCGTCGCCGAGACCGAGCAGGCCGAGCAGGCCGCTGGAGAAGCGGGTCACGCCGCTGCCGACCGCGACCGAGAGGAAGAGGGTCCCTCCGACGGTCACCAGCCCGAGCAGATCCATCAGCTTGATCTTGACGAAGGAGGCGGTCGGCAGCGGACGGCCGAAGGTCAGCGTCAGCGCCTCGCGCAGCACCTGCACGAAGCCGAGTCCGGTGTAGAGCACCCCGGCCAGACCGAGCAGCCCGGCGAGCCCGGAGAAGCCGCGGATCTGGTCCAGGGAGATCTGGCCCTTGTCGCTGCCGACGAGTCCGGGGAACAGGTCCTGGATCGCGTCCCGGACCTGGGAGTTCAGGTCGGGGTAGACCTGGGAGACGATCCCGACCGCGAAGAAGGTCAGCGCGAGCAGCGGGAAGAAGGACAGGAACGCGAAGTAGCTCACGGCACCGGCGTGCAGGTTGCCCTGGGAGGAGCCGTAGTGCTGCACCATCCGCAGCAGGTGGGCCACGAACGGACGCCGCTGCACCTCGGTGGCCACGTCCTTGGCCCGGTCGACCGCGGCCGCCATCAGCCCTCCCCCAGCCGGAAGTCGTGGGTGGGCCGCCACCCGGCGGTGTCGTCGTGCTCGTACAGGTGGAAGCAGGTCACCGGGAAGCGGCAGTCGAAGGACGCGAGCTCCTCGAACGCCCGGTCCAACACCGCCGCGTCGAGGTGGTGGGCCACGGTGACGTGGGGGTGGTAGGGGAAGTCCAGGTCGCAGGCCAGCGGCCCCCGCCGGACCGCGTCGGCGAGCACCTCGCACTGCGAGATTCCCTCGACCAGCGACACGAAGACGACCGGCGAGACCGGGCGGAAGGTGCCGGTGCCCCGCAGGTGCACCTCGAACGGCTCGACCGACGCCGCCGCCTCCGCGAGGTGGGCCTCCACCTTGTCCAGCTCGCCCGGGTCGACCACGGCCGGGGGCAGCAGGGTGACGTGGGTGGGGATCATCGTGGCGGTGCGGTCGCCGAGCGCCAGCCGGTAGTCCTGGAGCTCGCGGGCCCACGGCTCGGGGATCGCGACGGCAACGCCGATGGTCTGCATCGATTCGACCCTAGCGGCCACCGTCGGCGTCAGGGGTGGACCGGGCGCGTGAACCCGACCCGGTCGTAGACGTCGGCCAGGGTGCGGGAGGCGACCTCCCGGGCCCGGGCCGCCCCGGCGGCCAGGACCGCGTCGAGGTGCGCCCGGTCGTCGAGCAGCGCCAGGGACCGGTCGCGGAACGGGGTCACGAACTCGACGACCACCTCGGCAAGGTCCTTCTTCAGGTCCCCGTAGCCGCGGCCGACGTACTGCTCCTCCAGCTCCGCCACCGGCGCACCGGTGAGCGCGGCGAAGATCGTGAGGAGGTTGGACACGCCGGGCTTCTCCGCGACGTCGAAGCGGACCTCGCTGCCGGAGTCGGTGACCGCCGAGCGGATCTTCTTCGCGCTGACGCGGGGATCGTCGAGCATCTCCACGATCCCGGCCGGTGACGACGCCGACTTCGACATCTTCGCCGTGGGCTCCTGCAGGTCGCCGATCTTCGCGGTGGCCTCGAGGATGTACGGCTCCGGCAGCCGGAAGGTCTTCCGGTAGCGGTGGTTGAAGCGACCGGCGAGGTCGCGGGTCAGCTCGAGGTGCTGGCGCTGGTCCTCGCCCACCGGCACGAAGTGCGGGCGGTAGAGCAGGATGTCGGCGGCCTGGAGCACCGGGTAGGTGAACAGCCCGACGGACGCGGCACCCTCCCCGCCCTTGGCCGACTTGTCCTTGAACTGGGTCATCCGGCGGGCCTCGCCGAACCCGGTCAGGCACTGCAGCACCCACGACAGCTGCGCGTGCTCGGGCACCTGGCTCTGCACGAACACGGCCGCCCGGTCGGGGTCGACACCCATCGCCAGCAGCTGCGCCGCGGCCCGCAGGGTCCGCTCCCGCAGCACCGCCGGGTCCTGCTCGACGGTGATCGCGTGCAGGTCGGCGACGAAGAAGAACGGCTCGTGCTCCTCCTGCAGCGCCACCCACTGTCGCAGGGCGCCGAGGTAGTTGCCGAAGTGGAAGGAGTCGGCCGTGGGCTGGATGCCCGAGAGCACCCGGGGGCGCGCCGGGGTGGTCGGGGTCGACCCGGTCTGGCTGGACATGGGGCCATTGTCGCGAAACCCGTTCGCGGCCGCGTCGGCACCCCTGGGAGGATCGGCGGATGGAGCTCCCCCCGACCCCGCCGACCCTGACCGACGGGCACGTGACGCTGCGCGAGCACCGGCTCGAGGACGCCCAGGGCTCCTACGAGGCGACGCTGGACCCGGCGTACCAGCGGTGGACGTCGGTGCCGCTGCCGGTGAGCCTGGCGGGTGCCCGGCACTTCGTCGGGGAGCTGATGCCCGGGGCCTGGGCCGACGGCAGCGCCTGGGGCTTCGCCGTCGTCCACGACGGGGCGTACGTCGGCACCGTCGAGCTGCGTCCCGACGACCGCGAGGCCGGGGTCGCCGAGATCGCCTTCGGCTCCCACCCCCGGGTGCGTGGGCTGCGACTCGAGGGGCGCAGCGTGATGGAGCGCGCGGTGCGGCTGCTGCTGGCGTGGGGGTTCACCGAGGCCGGGGTGCGCACCGTGATGTGGCGGGCGCACCGCGGCAACTGGGCCTCGCGTCGGCTGGCCTGGAAGGTCGGCTTCCGGGTCGAGGGCACCGTACGGCGGTGGACCACCCAGCGCGGGGAGCGGCACGACGCCTGGATCGGCACGCTGCTGCACGACGACCCCCGCGAGCCGCCGACGACCTGGCTGACCGCGCCCCGGCTCGAGGGCGCCCACGTGCGGCTGCGGCCGTTCACCGAGGCCGACGTGCCCCACGTCGTCGAGGCGTGCAACGACGAGCGGACACGCCACTGGCTGGGCCGGCTGCCGGAGCCGTACGACGAGGCGGCGGCCCGCGGCTACCTGCTGCACGTCGTCGAGCAGCAGGCCGAGGGCCGGGGGGTCTGGTGGGCCGTGGTCGACCCGGGCACCGACGTGCTG
The DNA here is from genome assembly GCA_046595185.1 of Nocardioides sp. GTDB lineage: Bacteria > Actinomycetota > Actinomycetes > Propionibacteriales > Nocardioidaceae > Nocardioides. The sequence continues at coordinate 11,204 of JBKJPE010000015.1, read as the reverse complement.
CTGGCCTCGATGGGCCTCTTCGGCCTCGACCCGGGGCGCGAGGTGGAGGTGGGCTACTGGGCGCACCCGGCCGCGCGCGGGCGGGGCGTGGTCACCGAGGCCACCGGTCTGGCGCTGCGGTGCGCGTTCGGGATGCTCGGCGTGCAGCGGGTGGTGGCCTTCGCCGCCGTGGACAACACGGCCTCACGGCACGTGCTGGAGGCGAACGGGCTGAGGGAGTACGCCGTGGAGCGGCTGGGGGCCCGGCTCCGGACCGGACCGGCCGACCAGGTCTGCCTCGACGTGCTCGCCGAGGAGTGGCTGGCCGGCCAGGTCGCGCGGATGGGCGGCCGGACGCCTCAGGCCTGACGGACCGCGGCGGCCAGGTTGCCCAGCGAGGTCTCGAGCGCCTCCTGCGGCACCAGGGGGAAGGACAGCTTCTTGAGCAGCTCCTTGTCGGTGACGGCCGACCAGTCGTAGGTCACCGTGGCCTCGACGCTGTCGGAACCGGTGGACTTCAGCTCCCACACCCACTCCCAGCCCGGGGGCTCCTGGCCGGCGGGGGCGGTGCGCCACGCCAGCAGGTGGTTCTCGTCGTAGCCGGTGACGTGGTTGTCGACCTGGTAGTCGCCGCCCATGTGCGCGCCCGACATGTTCATCCGGAACTGCTGGCCCGTCTTGGCGAGGCGGTCGCCACGGTCGAGGCCCAGCACGAAGCCGGAGCCGTCGAGCTCGGTGTGGCGGTGGGGGTTGGTGAGCACGTCGAAGACGTCCTTGGCGGAGGCGTCGATCGTGCGGGTCGCGGTGATCCTGGTGTCGCTCATGGCACCACCAGACCAGCCCGGGCCGGGGGTGCTCAAGGGCCCTTCGGGGGGAGGTGGTCAGGCGGTGCGCGTGACCCGGTCGGCCCGCAGCGCCACCACCAGGACCACCAGGCCGACCACGGAGAGCCCCACCCCGGCCAGGGCCGGGGCGCGGTAGCCCAGGCCTGCGCTGATGACGACGCCGCCGATCCAGGCCCCGAGGGCGTTGGCGACGTTGAGCGAGGCGTGGTTCATCGCCGCCCCCAGGGTCTCGGCCTCGCCGGCCACCCGCATCAGGCGCAGCTGGAGGTTGACCACGAGCACCGAGCCGAGGGTGGTGACCAGGAAGGCCGCGGGCGCCAGCCACCAGCCGTACGGCGAGACGACGAAGAACAGCAGGAGGGCGGCGGCCATGCCCACGCTGCCGACCACCAGCGACCCGGGCACCGACCAGTCGGCCATCCGGCCGGCCAGCACGGTGCCGGCGACCATGCCGAGCCCGAGCGCCAGGATCACCAGCGGGACGCTGCCGCTGCCGAGACCGGCGACGTCGGTGGCGATCGGCGAGATGTAGGTGTAGACCGCGAACATGCCGCCGAACCCGGCTGCGCCGACCAGCAGGGCGAGCAGGACCTGTGGCTCGCGCAGCGCCGTGAGCTCGGTGCGCCAGCGAGCGTCGGGGTTGCCGGGGCGGGCCGGGACGACGGCGGCCACGGCGGTCATGGTCAGCAGGGCCAGCACGGAGGCGGCCACGAAGCCGGCCCGCCAGCCGAGGTTCTGCCCGAGCCAGGTGGCGGCCGGGACGCCGAGGACGTTGGCCACGGACAGGCCCATCATCACCTGGGCGACGGCGCGTCCGGCGCGACCGGGCTGGGCCAGGTCGGCCGCCACCAGGCTGGCCACGCCGAAGTAGGCGCCGTGGGGCAGCCCGTCGAGGAAGCGGGCGACGGTCAGCATCTCCATCGACACCGAGGCCGCCGACAGGGCGTTGCCGACGGCGTAGGCACCCATCAGCCACAGCAGCAGGCGCCGGCGGGGGGCGCGCGCGCCCAGCACGGCCAGCAGCGGGGCGCCGACCACGACCCCGAGGGCGTAGGCGGAGATCAGGTGGCCGGCGGTGGGGATGGACACCCCGACGCCGGCGGCGACCTCGGGCAGCAGCCCCATCGTCATGAACTCGGTCGTGCCGATGGTGAAGCCGCCGAGGGCCAGCGCGAGCAGGGCCAGCCGCGGGGCCCGGGAGGCCAGCGCAGGCCCGTCCGGACCGCCCGGACGGGCCTGCTCGGCCGCGGCGGTGGAGGAGGTCACGATCGTGGCCAACCCCCACGCCCCGGGTGGTGTTCCCCCGCGCGGGTGTGATCTGGGCACACCCGCGCCCGAAGGACCGGTCAGGACCGGTCAGACGACCATCCAGTCCAGCACCGGGGTGGACTGCAGGTAGACCAGCACGCACATGAGGAGCAGGAAGCCGAGGCTCCAGCCCAGCACCTTGCGGAACAGGTCGCCCTCGCGGCCGGCCAGGCCGGTGGCAGCCGCGGCGATGGCGAGGTTCTGCGGCGAGATCATCTTGCCCAGCACGCCGCCGGAGGTGTTCGCCGAGGCCATCAGGGTCGGGTCGAGCCCGGCCGCCTGCGCCGCCGTCACCTGGAGGGTGCCGAACAGGGCGTTGGAGGAGGTGTCCGAGCCGGTCACCGCGACCCCCAGCCAGCCCAGGACCGGCGAGAGGAACGCGAAGAACGTGCCGGTGCCGGCGATCCACATGCCGATGGTGATGGTCTGGCCCGAGAGGTTCATGACGTAGGCCAGGGCCAGCACCGAGGCGACGGTCAGGATCGCCCACTTCAGCTGGTCGAGGGTGCCTGCGTACGCCTTGACCGCCGCGGCCGGGCTCACCTTGAGCACGAGCATGGTGACCAGTCCGGAGAGCAGCAGCAGCGTGCCGGCCGAGGGCAGCCACGCGAAGGTGAAGGTCGTGGCCGACGGCGCCTCGCCCGTGTCGGGGTTGACGATGTCGAGGCCGGGCCAGGGGAAGACGGCGGTGCCGGCGGACAGGGTCTCCTTGACGAACGCGATCTGGGCCACGGAGAAGATCACGATGATGGCGAGGTACGGCGCATAGGCCTTGAACACCTCGGCGCCGCTGTCGGCCAGCGGGGCCTTGGTGGCGGTGCCGGTGCCCCCGGCGGCGGCGCGGCGCGAGGAGGCGTTGCCGCTGGCCTCGGCCACCCGGCTCTGGGCCTCCTCCTCGTCCATCCGCTCGGCGGTGAGCTCGTAGGACGGGGACCAGACGCGAAGCAGCAGGACCACGGCGCCGGCGGCCACCAGCGCCGCGACGATGTCGGTGAGCTCGACGGAGAAGTAGTTGGAGGCCAGGAACTGACCGACGGCGAATGCGGAGCCGCACACGATGGCGGGCAGCCACATCTGCTTCACGCCGCGCCGGCCGTCGACGATGAAGACCAGCACCAGCGGGACGAACAGCGCCAGGATCGGGGTCTGGCGGCCGACCATCGCACCCAGCTCGGAGGCCGGGATGCCGGTGATGGTGGCCAGGGTGGTGATCGGGACCGCGATCGCACCGAAGGCGACGGGGGCGGTGTTGGCGACCAGGGAGACGACCGCAGCCTTGATCGGGTTGAAGCCGAGCGCCATCAGCATCACCGAGCTGATCGCGACCGGCGTCCCGAAGCCGGCCAGCGCCTCGAGCAGTGCACCGAAGCAGAACGCGATGATGATCGCCTGGATCCGCTGGTCGTCGGAGACCTTGCCGAAGGAGCGCCGCAGCACGTCGAAGTGACCCGTGGTCACCGTCATGTTGTAGACCCAGATCGCGTTCACGACGATCCACATGATCGGGAACAGGCCGAAGACCGCCCCCTCGGAGGCCGCGGCCAGCGCCATCCCGACCGGCATGGAGTAGACGAGCACCGCCACGCCGATCGCCACCGCGAGCGCGCTCAACGAGGCCCACTGCGCCTTCAGCTTCAGCACCCCGAGGAGAATGAAGACGGTCAGCAGCGGCAGCGCCGCGAAGATGGACGACAACGCCAGCGACCCGTTGACGGGGTCGAAGTCCTGTTCGAACACGGTGGCTCCTCAAGTACTCCGGGGACGTTTCTCCCGCGCCACGGTCTGGAGTGGCTGCGGTCACGTCGCGGGGTACTGGACCACACGAGGTGCGCCCAGGTCCAGCCCCCACGCCGTCCCGGGAGCGGCGCCGCCGGGCTCAGAGCGAAGCGAGCGCCTCGTTCAGCGTGGTCGAGGGACGCATGACCGCCTCCGCCTTGGCGTCGTCGGGGCGGAAGTAACCCCCCACGTCGGCCGGGCTGCCCTGGACCGCGGCGAGCTCGTCGACGATCGTCTGCTCGTCGGCGCCGAGGCGCTCGGCCAGCGTGGCGAAGTCCGCGGCCAGCGCGGCGTCGTCGTCCTGGGCCGCCAGCTCCCGGGCCCAGTAGAGCGCCAGGTAGAAGTGCGAGCCGCGGTTGTCGAGACCGCCGACCTTGCGGGTCGGGGACTTGTCCTCCTCGAGGAAGGTCGCGGTCGCCCGGTCCAGGGTGTCGGCGAGCACCTGCGCACGCGGGTTGTCGGCATAGCCGGCGAGGTGCTCGAAGGAGGCCGCCAGGGCGAAGAACTCCCCCAGGCTGTCCCAGCGCAGGTAGTTCTCCTCCATCAGCTGCTGGACGTGCTTGGGCGCCGAGCCGCCGGCGCCGGTCTCGAACAGGCCGCCACCGTTCATCAGCGGCACGATCGAGAGCATCTTGGCCGAGGTCCCGACCTCGAGGATCGGGAAGAGGTCGGTGTTGTAGTCGCGCAGCACGTTGCCGGTGACCGAGATGGTGTCCTCACCGCGGCGGATGCGCTCCAGGGAGTACGCCGTGGCGTCGGCCGGCGTCATGATCTTGATGGTGAGGCCGTCGGTGTCGTGCTCGGCGAGGTACTCCTCGACCTTCGCGATCAGGTTGGCGTCGTGCGCGCGCGCCGGGTCGAGCCAGAAGACGGCCGGGGAGCCGCTGGCGCGGGCCCGGGTGACCGCCAGCTTGACCCAGTCGCGGATCGGGTCGTCCTTGGTCTGACAGGCGCGCCAGATGTCACCGGGCTCGACGTCGTGCTGGAGCAGCACGGTGCCGTCGGAGGAGACGACGCGGACCTGGCCCGCCGCGGGCACCTCGAAGGTCTTGTCGTGGGAGCCGTACTCCTCCGCGGCCTTGGCCATCAGCCCGACGTTGGGCACCGAGCCCATGGTCGAGGGGTCGAAGGCGCCGTGGGCGCGGCAGTCGTCGATCACCGTCTGGTAGACCGAGGCGTAGGAGGAGTCCGGGATGACCGCCAGGCAGTCCTGCTCCTCGCCGGCGGGGTTCCACATGTGTCCCGAGGTGCGGATCATGGCCGGCATCGAGGCGTCGATGATCACGTCCGAGGGCACGTGCAGGTTGGTGATGCCCTTGCGGTCGTCCACCATCGCCAGCGCCGGGCCGTCGGCCAGGCCCTGCTCGACCGACGCCTTCACGGCCTCGCCGTCGGGGAGGTCGCCGACGGCCGACAGCAGCGCACCGAGGCCGTCGTTCGGGGAGATGCCGGCCTCGCGCAGCTGCGGGCCGTACTGCTCGAAGAGCGTCGGGAAGAAGGCCTGCACGGCGTGGCCGAAGATGATCGGGTCGGAGACCTTCATCATCGTCGCCTTCAGGTGCACCGAGAACAGCACGTCCTCGGCCTTGGCCCGCGCGACCTGCTCGGTCAGGAAGCGCCGCAGCGCCGCGACGTTCATGAAGGTGGCATCGACGACCTCGCCGGGCAGGACCGCCACGGACTCCTTCAGCACCGTCTCGGTGCCGTCCGTGGCCACGTGCACGATCGAGAGCGTGTCCTCGCGGTCGACCACAACCGACCGCTCGTTGCTGAAGAAGTCGTCCTGGCCCATGGTCGCCACGTTGGTGCGCGACCCGGCGGACCAGGCGCCCATCCGGTGGGGGTACTTCTTGGCGTAGCCCTTGACCGAGGCCGGGGCGCGGCGGTCGGAGTTGCCCTCGCGCAGGACCGGGTTGACCGCAGAGCCCTTCACCTTGTCGTAGCGGGCCCGGACCTCCCGGTCCTCCTCGGACTGCGGGTTCTCGGGGTAGGCCGGGAGGTCGAAGCCCTGCTCCTGCAGCTCCTTGACGGCCGCCTTGAGCTGCGGGACCGAGGCGGAGATGTTGGGCAGCTTGATGATGTTGGCGTGCGGCGTGGTGGCCAGCTCGCCGAGCTCGGCGAGGGCGTCCTCGACGCGCTGCTCCTCCGTGAGCCGGTCGGGGAACTGCGCGAGGATCCGTCCGGCGAGGGAGATGTCGCGCGTCTCGACCTCGACGCCGGCCTTGGCGGCGTACGCCTCGACGATCGGCAGGAGCGAGTACGTCGCCAGCAGCGGCGCCTCGTCGGTGTGGGTGTAGACGATCGTGGCGGGCTTCTCGGCCATGGGGCAACGACTCCTGCTCGACTGCGGGGCGGACTGACGAAAGTAACTTGATGTCAAGATACTCGATGTGGTGCCCGTCCAGCGTGTCACCCGCGGCCTGCGCGGGGCAACGATGCGCCCGGGTGCGAGCCACCCCGGGCCGCGCCGCTGCTAGCGTCGCGGCGTCACCACGACCCAGCCCGAGAACCCGTCCCGAGGAGTCCCCGTGAGCTCTACCCCGTTGAAGGTCGCCGTCACCGGTGCTGCCGGCCAGATCGGTTACAGCCTGCTCTTCCGCCTCGCCAGCGGAGCCCTGGGCGACCGTCCGGTGGAGCTGCGCCTGCTCGAGATCACGCCCGCGCTGAAGGCGCTCGAGGGCGTCGTGATGGAGCTCGACGACTGCGCCTTCCCCACGCTGGCCGGGGTGGAGATCGGCGACGACGCGGAGAAGGTCTTCGACGGCGTCAACCTCGCGCTGCTCGTCGGCGCCCGCCCGCGCGGGCCCGGCATGGAGCGGGGCGACCTGCTCGAGGCCAACGGCGCGATCTTCACCACCCAGGGCAAGGCGCTCAACAAGGTCGCCGCCGACGACGTACGGATCGGCGTCACCGGCAACCCGGCCAACACCAACGCCCTGATCGCCCTGCGCAACGCCCCCGACGTCCCGACCGAACGCTTCTCGGCGCTCACCCGCCTCGACCACAACCGGGCCATCTCGCAGCTCGCGGCCCGGACCGGCGCCCCGGTCACCGACATCACCCGGATGACGATCTGGGGCAACCACTCCGCGACCCAGTACCCCGACATCTTCCACGCCGAGGTCGGCGGCCGGAACGCCGCCGAGGTCGTCGACGACCAGGCCTGGCTCGAGAACGACTTCATCCCCACCGTGGCCAAGCGGGGCGCGGCCATCATCGAGGCGCGCGGCTCCTCCTCGGCGGCCTCCGCGGCCTCGGCCACCATCGACGCCGCCCGCGACTGGCTCCACGGCTCCGCCGCCGGCGACTGGGTCTCGATGGCGGTGCTCTCGGACGGCTCCTACGGCGTCCCCGAGGGCATCGTGTCGTCCTTCCCGGTCACCACGAGGGACGGCGACTGGGAGATCGTCCAGGGCTTGGAGATCGACGACTTCTCCCGCGGCCGGATCGACGCCTCGACCGCCGAGCTCGCCGAGGAGCGCGCCACGGTCACCGAGCTCGGGCTCATCTAGGGCCGGGCGCGGGTCAGGCCCCGGGCTGGTTCGGGATCGTCTCGGCCAGCAGCCACAGGGCCACGGCGACCCCGACCAGCAGGACCACGTCGGTCACGCGGTGGCGTACGGCCAGCATGCCGGCGTCCCGCCGGGGCAGCACCAGGCGGGCCAGGGCCGCGCCGGACAGCGCGCCGGCGACGACCTTGATGCCCAGCCGCCAGTCGGAGACCGTCAGCGCGAGCCCGACCGCGACCGCCACCAGGACGACGATGTAGAGCGCTCCGCCGATCGTGGACGGGTGGCGGCGCTCCTCGACGGGCCCGTTCACGAGCCGGTGGCGCCTGCGCCGATCCCGGCCGCCCGCTCGGCGATCTCCACCACGTTGCTCAGCAGCATCGCCCGGGTCATCGGCCCGACGCCGCCGGGGTTGGGTGAGACCCAGCCGGCGACGTCCCAGACGTCGGCGGCGACGTCGCCCGCGATCCTGCCGTCGACCCGGGAGACGCCGACGTCGAGCACGGCGGCACCCGGCTTGACCATGGCGGCGGTGATGATGCCGGGCACCCCGGCGGCGGCGACCACCACGTCGGCCTCGCGCACGTGCTTGGCCAGGTCGCGGGTGCCGGTGTGGCACAGGGTGGCCGTGGCGTTCTCGCTGCGGCGGGTCAGCAGCAGCCCGAGGGGCCGGCCCACGGTGAGACCGCGCCCGACGACGCAGACCTCGGCGCCGCGCAGCTCGACGCCGTGACGCCGCAGCAGCTCGATGACGCCGACCGGGGTGCAGGGCAGCGACCCGCGCTCGCCGAGCACCAGCCGGCCGAGGCTCACGGGGTGGAGGCCGTCCACGTCCTTCGCGGGGTCGACCCGGGAGAGCAGGGCGTACTCGTCGAGGCCCGTCGGTTGCTGGACCAGGAAGCCCGTGCAGGCGGGGTCGGCGTTCAGCCGGTCGATCTCCGCCTCGACCTCGGCCTGGGTGGCGCTCGCGGGCAGGTCCACGCGCAGGGACTCGACCCCGATCTCGGCGCAGTCCTTGTGCTTGGCCCCGACGTACCAGTGCGAGCCGGGGTCGTCACCGACGAGCACGGTGCCCAGACCGGGCACCACCCCGGCGTCGCGCAGAGCCCCCACCCGGGACGTGAGCTCGGCCTTGATGGCCTTCAGCGTGGCGGTGCCGTCCAGCGTCTGCGCAGTCACGGGTGGGAGTCTGCCACCGGTCAGCCCCGGGACGCCGCCCCGGCCTCGAACCCGGTGGCCACGGCCTCGGCCCCGGGGTCGACCACGCCACGCAGCACGTCGCCGCGCACGTGGCTCGAGCGGCCGACGCCGGTCTTCGTCACCTCCGCGGTGCCGGGGCGCACCGACGCGCACCGGCCGGGTGCAGGTCAGCGCCTGGAGCATCCGGGGGACGGTCTGGGCGGGGTCGTCGCAGAAGCGGGTCGGTACGTGGAGCTCCCCCTGGTTCGGCGTAGGGCCGTCGGTGGCGCCCCTCAGTGGAAGAAGTGTCGGGTGCCGGTGAGGTACATCGACACCCCCGCCCGACGACAAGCCTCCAGCGTGAGCTCGTCGCGCACCGAGCCACCGGGCTGCACGATCGCCCGGACACCTGCGTCGAGCAGGATCTGCGGACCGTCCTCGAAGGGGAAGAACGCGTCCGAGGCGGCCACGGACCCGCGCGCGCGGTCCCCGGCCCGGCTGACGGCCAGGCGGCAGGAGTCGACCCGGTTGACCTGACCCATCCCGACCCCGACCGAGGCGCCGTCCTTGGCCAGCAGGATCGCGTTCGACTTCACCGCGCGGCAGGCGCGCCAGGCGAAGGCGAGGTCGGCCATCACCTCGGGCGGGGCGGCCTCGCCGGCGGCCAGGGTCCAGGTGGCGGGGTCGTCGCCGCCGACCCCGCCCGGCAGCTCAGCGTCGACGTGGTCGCGACGCTGCACCAGCAGCCCCCCGCTGACCGGGCGCAGCTCGACCTCGCCGGTGCCGGTGGGGTTCTCGCAGACGAGGACACGGATGTTCTTCTTGCGGGTCAGCACCTCGAGCGCGCCGTCCTCGTAGCCGGGGGCCACGACGACCTCGGTGAACACGTCGGCGACCTGCCCGGCCAGGGCCACGGAGACCGGCCGGTTGGCGGCCACCACACCCCCGAAGGCCGAGACCGGGTCACAGGCCAGGGCGTCCCGGTGGGCGGCGGCGACGTCGACGCCCACCGCGATCCCGCACGGGTTGGCGTGCTTGATGATCGCCACCGCGGGCTGGTCGAAGTCCGAGGCGGCGCGGCGGGCGGCGTCGGTGTCGACGTAGTTGTTGTAGGACATCTCCTTGCCGTGCAGCTGCTCCGCGCCGGCCAGGCCGGCGGCGCCCTGCCGGCGGTAGAGCGCGGCCTCCTGGTGCGGGTTCTCGCCGTAGCGCAGCACGGCCGCCTTGTCCCAGGTCGCCCCGAGCCAGGCCGGGAACCCCTGCCCGCCGGAGGAGTCGGTGAGCACGTTGCCCATCCAGGAGGCGACCGCGACGTCGTACGTCGCGGTGTGCACGAACGCCTCCGCGGCCAGACCACGACGCTCGTCGAGGGTGAAACCGCCCGCGGCCACGGCGGTCAGCACGTCGGGGTAGCGCGACGGGGCGGTCACGATCGCCACGGACGGGTGGTTCTTGGCCGCGGCGCGGACCATCGAGGGCCCGCCGATGTCGATCTGCTCGACGCACTCGTCGGGGCCAGCCCCCGACGCGACGGTGTCGGAGAAGGGGTAGAGGTTGGACACGACGAGGTCGAACGGCTCGACCCCCAGGTCGGCCAGCTGGGCGACGTGGGTGTCGAGGCGGCGGTCGGCCAGGATCCCTGCGTGCACGCGGGGGTGCAGGGTCTTCACGCGACCGTCGAGGCACTCCGGGAACCCGGTGAGCTCCTCGACGCGCGTCACCGGGATCCCCAGGCCCTCCACCAGGGCCGCCGAGCCGCCGGTGGAGACGAGGACGACACCGGCCTCGTGCAGGCCGCGGGCGAGCTCCTCCAGACCGGTCTTGTCGTAGACGGACACCAGGGCGCGCCTGATCGGGATCTGGTCGGTCACGTCGGACTCCTGCGGGGTCGGGATCGGGGTCGGGGTGGTGCGGTCCCGGGGCACCCAGGCGAACGATGCCCCGACCTCACTCCCCGGTGGTGACCCACCTGCGCCAGTCGTGTGCGAGCAGCATAGGGATCAGCGACCGACCCGCACCCGGCGCCCGTCGACGACGTAGCCCTCGCGGGCCATCCGTCCGAGGTGGGTCACCAGCATCTCCCGCTCGGCGACCTTGATCCGCTCGTGGAGGCTCTCGAGGTCGTCGTCGTCCTCGACCGGGACCACGGCCTGGGCCACGATCGGGCCGGTGTCGACCCCGGGGTCGACCACGAACAACGTCGCGCCGGTGACCTTCACCCCGTGCTCGAGGGCGTCGCGCGCCCCGTGCATCCCCGGGAAGGACGGCAGCAGCGCCGGGTGGGTGTTGAGGTAGCGGCCGGCGAACTCGGTGAGGAAGGCCCGGCCGGCCAGCTTCATGAAGCCGGCGGAGACGACGAGGTCGGGCTCGTGCGCGCGGCAGGAGGCCGTGACCGCGGCGTCCCACTCCTCGCGGGTGGCGTGGTCGCGGACCCGGTGCACGAAGATCGGCAGACCGGCCCGCTCGGCCCGGGCCAGCCCCTCGATGCCGTCGCGGTCCGCGCCGCCGGCGACCACCGCGGCGCCGTACGACGGGTCGTCGCACGCGTCGAGGAGGGCCTGCAGGACGGTCCCGCCCGCCTGGTCGTCCTCGTCTCGGGCAGCGGGAC
>JBKJPE010000132.1:0-5109 GCA_046595185.1 Nocardioides sp. | reverse complement strand
GATCGAGAGCCAGCTGCAGCAGCGCAACTACGAAGGATTCCTGCGTTCATGAGGCTTGTTCTGATGGGTCCCCCCGGGGCGGGGAAGGGCACCCAGGCCGTGCGCCTGGCCGAGGAGCTCGGGGTGCCCGCCGTGTCCACCGGCGACATCTTCCGCCGCAACGCGACGGAGGGCACCGACCTGGGACGCGAGGCGCAGCGCTACATGGACGCCGGCGACTACGTGCCCGACGAGGTCACCAACGAGATGGTGCGTGCGCGCCTGGCCGAGGACGACGCAGGGACCGGCTTCCTGCTCGACGGCTACCCGCGCACCGTGGCCCAGGTGACCGAGCTCGACGGCATGGTCAGCGGCGTCGGCCACGACCTGGACGCGGTCGTCGTGCTCGCGGTCGACACCGAGGAGCTGGTGGCCCGGCTGGTGAAGCGGGCCGAGACCGAGGGCCGCAGTGACGACACCGAGGACGTCGTACGCCGCCGTCAGCAGGTCTACGCCGAGCAGACCGCCCCGCTCATCGACGTCTACCGCGAGCGCGGGCTGCTCGTCGAGGTCGACGGCATGGGCGACGTCGACGACGTCACCAAGCGGCTCGGCGACGCGCTCCGCGGCCCGCAGGGCTGATCGGCGTGGGCCTGTTCGGCCGTGGCCTCGAGGTCAAGACCCCGGAGCAGGTCGACGTGATGCGACGCGCCGGCCTGGTGGTGGGGGAGACCCTGGCCCTGCTCCGCGAGCAGGTCCGGCCGGCGATGACGACGGCCGAGCTCGACGCGATCGCCGAGGACGCGATCCGGTCGCGGGGCGCGACTCCGTCCTTCCTGGACTACCAGGGCTTCCCGGCGTCGATCTGCGTCTCGGTCAACGACGAGGTCGTCCACGGCATCCCCGGTTCCCGGGTCCTCGCCGAGGGTGACCTGGTCTCGATCGACTGCGGGGCCGTCGTCGACGGCTGGCACGGTGACGCCGCGACCAGCGTGGCGCTCGGCGCGGTGCCAGAGGAGGTGACGCGCCTGATGGCCGTGACCGAGCAGGCCATGTGGCGCGGCATCGCCGCGGCCACCACGCAGGGCCGCGTCTCCGACATCTCCCACGCGGTCGAGTCGCACGTGCGGGCCCAGGGGGCGTACGGCATCGTCCCCGACTACACCGGGCACGGCATCGGCTCGGCCATGCACCTGCCGCCCGACGTGCCCAACCTGGGCCGCCCCGGTCGCGGGCCCCGCCTCGTCGAGGGTCTCGCCCTGGCCGTCGAGCCGATGGTGACCCTGGGCACGCACGAGACCGACGTGCTCGACGACGACTGGACCGTGGTGACCGGCGACGGGTCGTGGGCGGCCCACTACGAGCACACCTTCGTGCTCACCGACCGCGGCGCCTGGGTCCTCACCGCGCTCGACGGCGGCGAGGCCGACCTGTCCGCGCTCGGTGCCGCCTTCGGCGGGCGCTAGCCTGACCGGGGCCCACCAGCAGGTGCGCCCGCACCCGCGCCCCCGGCGCCGTCTCGAGGAGCAGAAGTGGACATCCATCCCTGGGTCTGGGTGGTCACGGTCGTGGTCACCTCGGCCGTGCTGCTCTTCGACGTGGTCGTGGTCGGGCGTCGCCCGCACGAGCCCAGCATGCGCGAGTGCGCCCGCGCCCTCTCCCTCTTCGTGGGCGCGGCGATCCTCTTCGGCGTCGCGATCACCACGATCAGCGGCGTCGACTACGGTGCACAGTTCTTCGCCGGGTGGTTGACCGAGTACTCGCTGTCGGTCGACAACCTGTTCGTCTTCATCATCATCATGGCCAAGCTCGACGTGCCCCGGCAGTACCAGCAGACGGCCCTGCTCATCGGCATCGTGCTCGCGCTGCTGATGCGCGGGATCTTCATCGCGGTCGGCGCCGCGGCCATCAGCGCCTTCAGCTGGGTCTTCTACCTCTTCGGCATCTTCCTGATCTACACCGCCGTCAAGCTCGTCCTGAGCAACGGCGAGGACGAGATGTACGAGGAGCCCAAGATCGTCGCCGTCGCGCGGAGGCACCTGCCCCTCACCCGCGAGTGGGACGGCGTGAAGCTGACGACCCGGGAGGCCGGCAAGAAGATGCTGACGCCGATGTTCGTGGTCGTGCTGACCCTCGGCCTGACCGACCTCCTCTTCGCCCTCGACTCCATCCCGGCGATCTTCGGGCTGACCAACGAGCCGTTCATCGTCTTCACCGCCAACGTCTTCGCGCTGATGGGCCTGCGCCAGCTCTACTTCCTGATCGGCGACCTGCTCAAGCGCCTGGTCTACCTCTCCCTCGGGCTGTCGGTGCTGCTGGCCTTCATCGGCGTCAAGCTGGTGCTCGAGGCGCTGCACACCAACGAGCTTCCGTTCATCAACGGCGGCGAGCACGTCGGGTGGGCCCCCGAGGTCCCGATCTGGTTGTCGCTGGTCGCGATCATCGGCATCCTCACCGTCACCACGCTGGCCAGCCTGGCCAAGGACCGCAAGGACAAGCGGTCCGCCGAGCGCGTCTGACGTCGACCGCGGTCGCCCGGGAATCCGCCGGTCGCCGCGGTCGTTGCAGCCGGTGATGACCTCCGCCGCGCTGCCCACCCTGTCCGTGCTCGACCTGGTGCCGGTCCGCTCGGACCAGGCCACCGGGGACGCGCTCGCGGCCTCGCGCGACCTGGCCCGGGTGGCCGACGCGACCGGTTACCACCGCTACTGGGTGGCCGAGCACCACAACATGCCGTCGGTGGCCGCGACCAACCCGCCGCTGCTGATCGCGATGCTGGCCGCGGCGACCGAGCGGATCCGGGTCGGCTCCGGCGGCGTCATGCTGCCCAACCACGCCCCGCTGGTCGTGGCCGAGCAGTTCGCGCTGCTCGAGGCCGCCCACCCGGGCCGGATCGACCTCGGGATCGGCCGGGCCCCGGGCACCGACCCCGTGACGGCGTACGCCCTGCGCCACGGTGCCGGTGGCGTCACCGACGAGGCCGTCTCCCGCTTCCCCGAGTACGTCGACGACGTCCGCGCGATGATGGCGCCTGAGGGTGTCGGCGTCTCGGTCGCGGGGCGCACCTCCAGCCTGCGCGCGACGCCGCAGGCCCGCTCGGTGCCGCAGCTGTGGCTGCTGGGCTCGTCGGACTACTCGGCCAGGCTCGCCGCCGAGCGCGGGCTGCCGTACGTCTTCGCCCACCACTTCGCGGGGCAGGGCACGTCCGAGGCCCTCGCGCTGTACCGCGAGGGCTTCCGCGCCGACCCGGCCGCGCCGGCCGAGCACCAGGTGCCGCGCACCTTCCTCACCGTCAACGTCTGCGTCGCCCCCGACCAGGACGAGGCCGAGCGGCTCGCCCTGCCGCAGCTGCTGGCGATGCTGGCCCTGCGCACCGGCGGCACGCTGCGCCCGCAGCTGCTGGTCGAGGAGGCCGAGAAGGAGGTGGCCTCGCTGCCGGCCGCCCACGCCGACCTGCTGGCCGGCATGCGCCGCCGCTGGGTCGTCGGCACCCCGGACCGCGTGCGGGAGGGCCTGACCGACCTGGCCAGGACGCACGGCGTGGACGAGGTGATGGTCCACCCGGTGACCGGCGAGCACCTGGGCACCGACCCCGCCGGCGCCCCGCGGCGCGAGGACACCCTGCGCCTGCTCCGCTGACGGCGGGTCCGAGCCGGGGCCGCGCCGAGGTGGTCCCTAGCGCCCGGTCACACGGTAGGGTGGGACCACGTGGCCGGCCGCTCCGGTGGATTCGTGTTTCCCCGCGGTTTCGGCCTAGACTGGCGTGTCGGCCCAACGTGGGTCTGCGTCGTGGCGCCAAGCGGCTGCCCGTGAACGTCGTCGTCCAGCTCTCGGAGCTGCCCGCCGTCGTGCGCGGGTCGAGGTGCCTCGGCCGGCCCGACGAGGTCCACCGGTCCTGCTGGCGCCATCGCCAGAACCCCAGGACCGGGTGGTTCCCGGGCCCGACGGTAGACGCGAACAGACGAGCAGATTGTGAGGACATGCCGAAGAAAGAAGGCGTGATCGAGATCGAGGGCACCGTCGCGGAGGCCCTGCCGAATGCCATGTTCCGCGTGGAGCTCAGCAACGGCCACAAGGTCCTCGCCCACATCAGCGGCAAGATGCGTCAGCACTACATCCGGATCCTCCCCGAGGACCGCGTGGTGGTGGAGCTGTCTCCGTACGACCTCACCCGAGGTCGGATCGTCTATCGCTACAAGTAACCCGCCGCACACGAGAAAGGGCCGCCATGAAGGTCAAGCCCAGCGTCAAGCGCATCTGTGACAAGTGCCAGGTGGTCCGCCGCCACGGCCGCGTCATGGTCATCTGCGAGAACCCCCGCCACAAGCAGCGCCAGGGCTGACCCACCCGGGTCGACCCACCAGCACCACCACAACGTGACCGCTAGGTCGCCCACCCCCCGGGGAGAGCGGCCGATCACCTCCGGAGCAACGGCCGGAGCCCGGACACCCGCCCGGGACGCGCCACGACCGACACCGTCGCGAACAACCGAAGGGAACGCCACCTGATGGCACGCCTCGTCGGAGTCGACCTCCCGCGCGACAAGCGCATCGAGATCGCTCTCACCTACATCTACGGCATCGGCCGTACCTCCGCCCAGCAGCTCCTCGCCGTGACCGGCGTCAGCCCGGACACGCGCGTGCACGCGCTCGGCGACGACGAGCTGGTCAAGCTCCGCGACGCGATCGAGGCCAACTTCAAGATCGAGGGTGACCTCCGTCGCGAGGTCCAGGCCGACATCCGCCGCAAGATCGAGATCGGCAGCTACCAGGGCCGCCGCCACCGCCAGGGCCTGCCCGTGCGAGGCCAGCGGACCAAGACCAACGCGCGTACCCGCAAGGGCCCCAAGCGCACGGTCGCCGGCAAGAAGAAGGCCCGCTGACCCCCGGGTCGGTGGCCCCGACGTCGATCACCCAGACCAGCTAGTTCCAGGAGAGAAGGCACATGCCCCCCAAGGCACGCGCTGCGGGCGCCAAGAAGGTGCGCCGCAAGGAGAAGAAGAACGTCGCTCAGGGCGAGGCCCACATCAAGAGCACGTTCAACAACACCATCGTGAGCATCACCGATCCCGGCGGTGCCGTTATCGCGTGGGCGTCGGCCGGCCAGGTCGGCTTCAAGGGTTCTCGCAAG
>JBKJPE010000122.1:0-18645 GCA_046595185.1 Nocardioides sp. | reverse complement strand
CCTCGACGTACGGACCGCGGCTGGTCCGCAACTTCATGTCCGACCGGGGCAACCAGTTCGTGCTGGGCACCTTCGTGGCCACCTTCCTCTACAGCCTGCTGGTCCTACGGTCCATCCGAGTGCTGGGTGACGGGGACGGCGACTACTTCGTCCCGCACCTGGCCGTGAACGTGGCCGTGCTCCTCGCGCTGCTCTCGATCGGTGTGCTCGTCTACTTCATCCACCACATCAGCGACTCGGTGCAGGTTTCTACCCTCGCCGAGCAGGTGCGCATGGACCTGCGGAACGTCATCGATCGCGTGTTCCCCGAGCCGGCTGAAGCGCGTCCACACCCCACTGCAAAGACCTCCGACGTCGCGGAGGAGCCAGAGACGGACGGGGCGGTCCTCGTAGCCCGCAGGGCGGGATACGTCCAAGGCATCGACCTCAGCCACCTGCTGGCCACCGCCCGCAACAACGACCTCCTCATCGCGGTCAGGATCCGTCCCGGTCAGCACGTGACCGAGGGGAGTCCGATCGCAGTCGGCTGGCCGGCCGCAGCATTTGACGAGGAGGTCCGCGATGCCACGTACCAGGCCGTGCGGTTGGGCCGATCCCGCGAACCGGAACAGGATGTCGAGTTCCCGGCACTGCTTCTCGAAGAGATGGCAGTGCGGGCGCTTTCCCCCGGCACCAATGATCCCTACACCGCGATCAACGCGCTGGACGATCTGGCGGCAGGACTAGTGAACCTCGCCGGCCGACGTCCTGCTCCTACCCACCACTACCACGACGGGCGCCTGCGGGTCATCGCACCACAGGCCTCACTTGTGGGCATCGTCGACCACCTGCTGGACGCCATGCGTCATTACGCCCTTGCGCACCCGACCGTGCTGCACCGCAGCCTGGAGCTGCTGGCGCAGGTCGGCGGCGCATGCCGGGACCCTGCGGCAAAGAGGCACATGGCGATGCGCGCAGGGCGCCTGGTCGAGGAGTTCGAGTCGACCTCGCCGAACCCTTTCGACCAGCGGGCTCTTTCTGAGCACGCCGAGCGCGTACAGGGCTCCCTGCTCCAGTGACACCGCCAATGACACCGCCAAATGACACCGCCAGACGACACCGCCGCGGTCGCGGTCGCGGTCTGTCAGCTGACGGAAGGAGAGCCGCCCGACACGGCGCTCGCCTCCGGCTGAGTTCAGGCGCACGCCTCAGCAGTGGACGGGCTCTCGCTACTGAGGACTCGCGTCCGTGGACGGCGCGAAGGGGTCTCGCCCGTGCTGGTGCAACAGCCCGGTGAAGTCATCGTTGCGCCACCACTCCACGATCATGTTTTGGTCGAACCGGTAGACATCGATGCCAGCCCACTGCACCGACCGGCCAGTCGCGGGGATTTCGGCCAGGTCCCCTTCGTGTGTGCGGTGGCCGTTCATCTGGCAGGGACTCTGTCGCCTGCTGTGATGACGTCTTCCAGAGTGATGTGCAGGTCAGGGAACGCCTCATGGGAGCGCCCGAACGCTACTCAGCTCACTGATGTCTTCAGTGCCCGGGGCGGCACCAGGGGTTCCCGGACGAACGCGGACACTGCTTCCCACCACGCTCGCCAGAGCGGCGGGCCGGTTTGCGTTCACGCTCTCGTCCATGACGATGCCACCGGCGTGCTGAATCTGGCGCTGCCTGCGGCTGCGTCGTCAGGGTCGGGGTGCGTCCGAGATCGAGCTGTTGCAAACCCGCCCGGCGTTCAGGCAGTCCTTCACCAACTGGGAAAGGACGCCTTGGTTCCACGAGTTGAAGAAGTCCGCGTGGGCACTGTGTACGCCTCCGGAGGCGAGTCGCACGCCGCTCAGGGAGCCGCTGATCTTGAAGCGGAAGTTGAGGCTCAGCTCCGGCACCGGGACGGGATGCGAGGAGGGGCATCCTCGGACGCCACCTACCCCGGCGTAAGCCATGTGGCTCTTGTGATCGGCAGAGTCCAGGGTGCGCCCGTTCCAGCAGTTCGGGAACGCGACGCGCAACGTCAGCGTCTCGCTCGTAGTATTGGCGCAGGACGCCGGCGGCTTTGCCGTCCCCTGGACGCCGTCGCCACAGTGCCAGTTCACGATCGTGGTGGGTTGCGGATTGGAAGCCGTGGCCGTCGCGGACCCGGCAATCATCTTCAGGCCGCGCGGGAAGGGTCGGATAGAGGCGATGTCGCGGATCTTCGTGGTGCGGTAGTAGGCGATGACCCGATCGGGAACAACGCGGCGGCCGTTGTTGGTCACCGTCGGGGTCCAGTAGGCGGCGGTGTCGCCGGGGCGGGAGCAGGTCGTGCGCTTCCCAGTCAGGCTGGTCACGGTGCTGGAGGCGTCGGTGGAGGTGTTGGCGAAGAACTCGTGCTGATGGGCGGCGCCGGGCTGGCGTGGGAACACGATCGGATCGTCCCGGTTGGTGTGCGACGGATGACACACGACTTGCATGGAGCCGAATGTCCCGCCCGCTCCGTCTGCTGGCTGAGGCGTTGTGCCCACCAGGCCGGTCGCCAACAAAGCGGCGGTCAGCGTGGTTGCTAGGGCAGCGACGTACTTCTTCACACGGTCTCTTTCGACATTGACGGACTTGGACATGATGCGCGCCACGGTGGCGAGCCCTTGAATGGGCGGTGACATTACCTAGCCCACCTGGACCGGTCGTCACCCTGGTCAACTCCGGCTCTTCCTCCGTCGCGGATTGCTCGTCGACGTGGACAGGAAGCACGTCGGTAGTTCGGGTTGCTTGTGCTGCGCTCCCGCATCCCGACTGGGTACTGCTGCAGACCCGCCAGGCCGGCCTCGAGGGCACGGGAGAGCTCCGGCCGCGCGACCTGGTGAAGGACGCGCTGCGGATGCGGCCGTCCCGCATCATCCTGGGGGAGGTCCGCGCCGAGGACTGCCCGGACCTCCTGCTCGCACTGAACGCGGGAGTGCCCGGCGCCGCGGCTCACCTGGAGACCACGACCCCAACCGACACCCGTCCGGAACCGGATCCGGCACTGGCACGGTCCGCGAGTCGATCCCGCACTGGCACCCTGTGAGTGACGAACCCACACGGTGGGGCAGGTCACCCGTTCGCGCAGCAAGCCCACCTGGCTGGGCATCACACCCAGAGGCTAAGTTCCGCTGCTGAGGTTGGCCGGTGCGGCCGGCAGGTGAACGCGGACTGTGGTTCCCTGACCTGGTTGCACGTCGATCTCCATCCGGGCGCCGATGAGAGCGATGTGAGCTCGCGCGATGAGCAGCCCGAGTCCCTGTTGCTGCCCTGGCGCGCTCTCGTGAGCGGTGACGCCGGCGCTCCGATCGAGGGCGCGCTCGACCACGTGGGGGGGCATGCCCTCCCCATCGTCCGCGATTTCCAGCACTACTTCGCCGTCGCTGTCTCGGATGGTGACCACGACGTCATGGCGGGCGTGGCGCACCGCGTTGCTGACCAGGTTGAGGAACAGACGCGCCATGCTCTGGGGATCGGCCTGTACCGCAGTGGCTCCCTCGACGACCAGCCGCACCCGCTCCCACCCGTAGGCGGTGATCGTGGACGAGGCGATCTCTACCACGCTGACTTCCTCAGCACGGGCTTGCACCTGCCCGGTCTCGAGACGGGAGAGCTCTAGCAGTCCTTCCACGATGCGCCGCAACCGACGAGCCTGGGTCTGCATGATCTCGACCGCCTGGCGTAGGACCGGGTCCGAGCGGTCCAGCTCCTCGGCGTCGACGAGCGAGGCGGCCGTGACGAGTGCTCCTACCGGGGTCCGAAGCTCGTGACCCAGGTGGGCGGTGAATGCGTGCTCGTGCTCGCGACGACGGCCCAGCGCACGCAGCCGCCGATGACTGTCGAACCATCCTGCAGCGACGAGGAGGATGACTATCGCCCCCCAGATCCCGGCGGTGCCGAACACGATCAGGTTGGTCTCACGCTGGAGGCTGCGCTCGGAGAAGAAGAGATAGATGGTCGGCCCTCGAGGGCCGGTGGAACCACTCACGACCAGGTAGGGGGCGCCATCGACCGTGGTGGGACTGCTGGCCAGGCTGCTGCTGCCCGGCTGTAGCCCGTCGGGCACGGCCGAGATCCCCACGTCGGAGCTGGACTGCACCACCGAGCCCGCGCCGTCGACCAGCACGACCTCGAGCCGGTCCGGGCGTCGGAGGGCACGACCGAGCTCGTCGGCATCCGCTCCGGCGAGCCCCTCTGGGACGCTCACCAAGACACTCCGCGTCTCGGCGAGCGCCGCGCTGGTGAAGACCTCCCGCTGCTGCTGCGTCAGCACGTGGGCAACGGCGACGGCCACCAGCCCGAGCAACAGCGCAGCAACCAGGGACACCACCGCGAGACCCCGAGGCCGCCAGTTCCTCAGACCGCCCTTCGTGCGTCCGGTCATCGGCGTTCCAGGCGGTACCCGACCCCTCGGACCGTGGTCACCAACGAGGAGCGTCCCGCGTCGTCGTCCACCTTCGCCCGAAGGCGCCGCACGGCCATGTCGACGACGCGGGAGTCCCCGAGATGGTCGTAACCCCATACCAGGGTGAGGAGTTGCTGACGCGACAGCGCCTGACCCTGGTGGCGCACCAGCTCGTACAGCAGGCGGAACTCCGTCACGGTCAGGTCGACGTCCTGACCGGCCTTGCTGACCCGGTGCGCCACCGGGTCGATGATCACGTCGCCCACAGCGATCTCGCCGTCCGGCGCCGATGACGCGCTGCGGCGCGCAAGTGCTCGCGCCCGCGCGATCAGCTCGGGAGCCTCGAACGGCTTGGTGAGGTAGTCGTCCGCTCCGGCCTCGAGGCCTGTGACGACGTCGGCCAGCGAATCCCGCGCGGTCGTGATGATGATCGGCACGTCCGACCCCGCTCGTATGCGCCGACATACCTCGAGCCCGTCCATGTCCGGGAGCATCAGGTCAAGAACGACGAGGTCCGGCGGCTCGTCCTCGATCCTGCCCAGCGCTTCGGAGCCCGAGGACTCGTGGCGGACCTCCAGCCCGGCACTTCTAAGACTCAGCGCGACGACGGCCGCCATGGCCTCGTCGTCCTCCACCAGAAGAGCCCGCGACGCCATGTCCCCACCTTAGGCGCGTCGCGGCTCTCCGGTCGCGCCCGAGGTCGTGACGTGATGGTGACAGTCCGGACGAGGAGCGGTGACGCGCGACGGGCAACGTCGGCGCTGTTGAGGCAAGCACGACCACTCCAGCAAAAGGAAACACTTCATGAAGACCACGAACGCCGGGAACACGAGGCTTCGCCGCCCCCTCGCCGCCGCAGCGATGATCGTCATCGGGATCGGCGCAGCCGGTTGCAGTACCGACGAGGCCACCGATGACGCCAGCAGCGTGGTGGCCGACGAGGGCGTCGACGCGGACCCGGTCATCGACGAGGACACCGCCACCGACGGCCTGGTCGGCCTGGAGGTCACCGCGGTCGGCAACGTCAGCGAAGTCCTCTCCGACGAGGCGCTCCGCCTCGACCGCGACGGCCTCGGAGAGGACACCGACGAGGACGCCGACGCGGACACCGAGCTCGGCGGGCCCTACGACTACTACGACTACGACTACTACGACTACGACTACTTGGTCGAGTACGACGAGGAGTTCGAGGACGATGACGCCGCTCAGGACGGGGTCCTTGTGGTTGACGCGACCGGTCTGAAGTCTTTCGACGAAGACGCCTCGGTCCGTGTCAGCGGGACCGTCCGGCAGTTCGACCAGGACACCATCGAGTCGTTGTACGAGATCGACCTCGCCGACGACACCTTTGACGAGTACGAGAACCAGCTGGTGATCGTGGCGGACACCATCGAGGCCGCCGACGCGCCCGCCGCAACGACCCAGGCCTCCGCAACGGGCAGGAGCGCCTCACCCACGCCCAGCGAGAGCTGAGCGGGACCCACCGGTCAGCTCCCACCCCCGCCGCATCGGCGTGCCGACGAGCAAGAGCAGTGCCATCCCGGGCAGCACCCCGACTGACGATCCGAGAAGAGCAACGTATGCGCACACCCCGACGAGCCATGGCAGCAGCCGCCCTGCTGGCGATCAGTACCGGTGCGGCGGGCTGCAGCTCCGACGACGTCACCAACACCACGGCCGACCGTGCCGCCCTCGCCGACCCCTTCGAGAGGGAGAAGGTGCAAGAGGTCGCTATCGACAGCCTCGTCGGGCTGGAGGTGACGGCCGTCGGCAACGTCGACGAGGTGCTGTCCGAGGAGGCGCTGCGCATCGACCGCGACGGTCTCGGCTCGTTCGAGGACGCCGAGCAGGGGCACGACCCGCTCGACTACGACTTCGACTACTACGACTACGGGTCCCTGGTCGAGTACGACGAGGAGTTCGAGGACGACGACGCTGCCGATGAAGGGGTGCTCGTCGTTGACGCGAAAGGTCTTGCGGACGTCGAGGAAGGTGAGGAGATCCGCCTGAGCGGCACGGTGCGACGCCTCGACCCCGACCAGATCGAGTCCTCGTACGACATCGACCTCGCCGACGAAGACCTCGGTGACTACCAGGGCTCGTTGGTCATCGTGGCGGACACCATCACCAGCGTCGACACCATCGGGCAAGGCACAGGGAACGGGGCCGCTAGCCCGTCGGCCACGGGCGGCAGCTGACCCCGGCCCTCGGTCCTCCTATGGCACGGGAAACCTGCATTCCACCGATCCTTGATGGCCGCGGTATGTCCCCGACGTGTTGTCGGCGCAACGACGCTGTTGACCCGATGCGGTCAGGCAATCCGTGCCGTCAGGAGAACACCTTCTCCAGAATGGATCCAGATGGACCTCCACCGTGACTTGTCCGACCGCGACGCCTTGATCGGTGCCCTCGCCACCACGAGCCAGGACCTCGTGGGTGTGGCGATTCGCTCGGCCAACGTCGCTGCACCGGCGGTGACGGCAACCCAGCACCGGACCCTCGTGCTGGCCCTGGAACATCACACAGCACAGTGGGTCCCCTGGCATCGCAGCCCAGAGTCGCACCGCCCAGCGCGATCCGTCTCTGCGACCGCCTCGAGCAGAGCGGCTTGGTCCAGCGGCAACGTCCAGAGGACGGCCGTCGCGCCGTCACCCTCAAGCTCAGGCACGACGGGCACGATGTGCTGCGTTCGGTCCACCCGACGCGGTGCGAGGAGCTCGGGCGCATCCTCGCCGCTCCCGGATCGACGAAGTCACCGAGATGGCCGCGATGATGGTCCGCTTCGCAGACCAGGCCGAGCACGCCCAGCGTTCAGCGGTGGCCACCCGATGACGCAGTCCCACCCACCGGTGGCCCCCGCCCGCACGCCGTCGTCGTCAGGTGTCCGCGCTGCAGTCGTCGTACTGGCCGCCGGCCTCACGACCCCGTGCGGTTTCACACCGCAGACGGGCCTGGTCAACAACATCGCTGAAGGCGCCGAGGACGCTCGGGCACCGTGGACGTCCTCAACGCGGTCCTCATCGCCGGCGAGGCAGACCTCGGAGTGCCCACCGATGAGGTGGAGGAGCTCGAGGAGTACGGGTCCACCGACGTGCCCGCAGGCGAGCTGGTCGACCTCAGCGACACCGGAGGCGTCGCGGTTCAGGGAAACTTCCGCGCCGGACAGTACGTCACCGTCACCCTCGGGTTCACCGAAGGAGATGACGTCACGATGAACGTGCCGGTCGTCACCCCCTGCGACCAGTACTCGACACTCCGCTTGGAGGATGTCGAGCTCCCCGGTACCGAGGACGAGATCGTCGAACCCGTCGAAGGTGACACCGACCCAGCGACGATCACGGCCTGGTGTGTCCTGACCCTTGCCGCCTGATGGACGCAGAAAATCCTCCGCCCGGCCCCGTGGGTGGGGGCCGGGCGGAGGCGCTGTGGACCGCGACAGACCAGTTGACGAGTACGCCGACGACGGCGCTGATCCGGTTCCACGGTGACGCCGACGCGGTCACCGTGACTGCGCTCACCGGACGGAGACCCACGTGTTCGTGGCCCTGCCCCGAACCGCTGCTGCCCTCGCTGCGGCCACCCTCCTGCCCGGTCTCGTCGTCGGGTTCAGCACCACCTCGGCGCAAGCCGGGATCATCGGCTGTGATGGGAAGGCACCCACCATGAGTGGCACCCCAGGTGACGACTTCCTCACCGGCACCGACGGTCCGGACGTGATCCTCGCGCTGGACGGCGACGGCACCATCATCGGGCTCGGAGGCGACGACACTGTGTGCGGGGCCAATGGCGACGACTTCGTGGTCGGCAGGACTGGCAACGACCGCCTTGTCGGGCGACGAGCGCGACGACGTCCTGAGGGGCACCAACGGCGGAGACGTCTTCATCAACAACGAGGGCGCCGACCTCATCGTTGGTGGGCCTGGCGACGGCGACATCGTGGGTTACTACATGTCCGAGCGTGGGGTCGTGGTCGATCTCCGACCGGGCGGGGGCGCCAACGACGGCAACGCCGCTGACGGGCCGGTCGGCGCGAGACGAGCTGCGCAGCACGGAGGGTGTCGGGGGATCGGCCTTCCTGGACAAGACCATCGGCAACGGTCGGGCGAACTCACTCGGGGGCGGCGAAGGCCGCGACATGCTGAGGGGTCGTGCGGGCGAGGACGCCATGTTCGCTTCCGATGGCGAGGCTGACTCCGTCCGCTGTGGCGGGAGCGCGGACAGTGCTCGGTACGACAGGGGCCTCGACGCGCTGGACTCGTGCGAGGACAAGGACGCCGGCTGAGCAGTCGGCAACCGAACGGGGTTTCACCACAAGAACGCCCCGGCCACCCTGCACGAGGGTGGCGGGGGCGTCGGTGTGCCCGGTGCGTAGATCGGGCGGTCTCCGGTGAGGAGTCGCGAACTGTTCGATGATGCTTTCTCGACGTCGTCGAGCAACGCCCCGCCATGCTCCTGCCGCTTCGTCGTGGTGGGACACGGTGTCCCACCTGTCGAGCGGGTCCACCACGTCGCAAGTGATTCCGCAGCCTGAGCGCTGCTATGCAACGGAATCGCTTGTCTCGGCCCGTCGGTCATGACACGATCCGAACGACGATATTGCTGACGAGGAGGCATCCACCATGACCCACCGGACCCGAGGCGGACCGTCCGGCGACGCCTCGACGGATCGCCTGATGGCACAGCTCGCCCAGCAGATCGGGACGGGCACCTTGTCACGCCGGTCCCTCCTGCGCGGAGCAGGCGCCGCGGGGATGGCCCTCACCTCCAGCGGGCTTCTCGTCGCCTGTGGCACCGAGGGCGCGCAGATCGAGGCGGGTGAGTGCGAGAGCACCGACCTCAGCGACGAGGAGAAGATGATCGTCTTCTCGAACTGGATCGGCTATGTCGACCCCGTGAACAAGGCGGACACCTCCACCCTGGAGAAGTTCCAGGAGGAGGCCGGCATCGAGGTCACCTACCAGAACGGTGACGTGAACGACAACGAGACGTTCTTCGCCAAGGTGTCGCCGCAGCTCAAGGCCTGCAAGTCGAGCGGTCGCGACGTGTTCGTCGTGACCGACTACATGGCGGCACGCATGATCGAGCTGGGGTGGATCCAGAAGCTCAACCGCGACAACCTGCCCAACGTCGAGGCGAACCTCATTGATGTCCTGAGGTCGCCCGACTGGGATCCCGGGCGTGAGTACAGCGTTCCGTGGCAGAGCGGCAAGACCGGGATCTGCTACAACTCCGAGCTGACCGACCCGGTCAGCAGCTTCGAGGAGCTCCTGACGCGGCCGGACCTCAATGGCAAGGTCGAGCTGCTGACCGAGATGCGCGACACGATGCTCTTCCTCCTGCTGATGGAGGGCAGCAACCCTGGGGACTTCACCGACGACGAGTTCACCTCGGCGATCGAGCGACTGCAGGAGATCGTCGCGGGTGGCGCCGTACGACGCTTCGCGGGCAACGACTACATCGACGACATGAAGTCCGGTGACATCGTGGCCTGCGAGGCGTGGAGCGGCGACGTCATCAACCTGCTCGGCGGTGGCAAGTACAAGTGGATCGCGCCGGAGGAGGGCTTCGCGATCTGGACCGACAACATGCTGGTCCCGAACGTCGCGGAGCACAAGACGAACGTCGAGACGATGATGAACTTCTACTACGACCCGGTGAACGCCGCGCAGCTGTCGGCCTGGAACTACTACATCTGCCCGGTCTCCGGCGCCCAGGAGCAGATCGCGCAGTTCGACAAGTCCGCGACCGGGAGCGACTTCATCTTCCTCGACGACCAGACCGCGGAGTCGGGCTACAGCTTCATGGCCCTGAGCGACGAGCAGGAGCGCGACTACCAGCGTCAGTTCAACGAGGTGATCAGTGGCTGACGGCAAGGATCTTCACCTGGAGGGCGTGACCAAGCGGTTCGGCAGCTTCGTGGCTGTCGACGACCTGACGCTGACCGTCCCGGAGGGTTCCTTCTTCGCCCTGCTCGGACCGTCCGGCTGTGGCAAGACGACCACCCTCAGGATGGTGGCCGGGCTCGAGGACCCCAGCCTGGGACGCGTCCTGATCGGTGACGAGGACGTCACCCAGCTGCGTCCGCACAAGCGACCGGTGAACACGGTCTTCCAGTCCTACGCCCTGTTCCCGCACCTGACGATCCACGAGAACGTGGCGTTCGGCCTCCGACGGCGCGGGGTCAAGGACTACCGCAAGCAGACGGCGGACATGATCGAGCTGGTGCAGCTGGGGCCGTACGCCGACCGGAAGCCGGCCCAGCTCTCGGGTGGTCAGCAGCAGCGTGTGGCGCTGGGGCGTGCCCTCATCAACGAGCCCGGTGTCCTGCTGCTCGACGAGCCCCTGGGAGCGCTGGACCTCAAGCTGCGTCGGCAGATGCAGATCGAGCTGAAGCGGATCCAGACCGACGTCGGCATCACCTTCGTGCACGTGACCCACGACCAGGAGGAGGCCATGACCATGGCCGACACGATCGCGGTCATGAACCACGGCAGGATCGAGCAGATGGGCGCGCCCGGGGAGCTCTACGAGAACCCCGCGACCACCTTCGTGGCCAACTTCCTCGGCCAGTCGAACCTGATCCGCACCGAGGTCGTCGACACCACCGGCAACAGCGTCGTGGTCGACTGCAACGGACAGAAGGTCCGGGTGGACTCCACGCGTTCGCACTCCGACGGGCGATCCGCCTGGCTGGGGATCCGTCCGGAGAAGATCTTCGCCGTAGCCGCGGGTGCGGCCCGCGGCGACCAGGGTGACGGCCAGAACCAGCTCACCGGAGGTCGCGTCACCGACGTCAGCTTCGTGGGGGTGAGCACTCAGTACCTTGTTGCGATGCCATGGGGTCAGGAGCTGATGGTGTTCGAGCAGAACACCGGTCAGCGACCGCCCCTGCCCAACGGCACCGAGGTGGACCTGGGCTGGTCGTCGTCGCACGCGTTCCTGCTCGACGCGCAGCAGGACGCCACCGCCGGCCTGATGACACCGGAGGACGCCGAGTGACGGCGGGACCCACCACGACCGACAACGGACCGGTCGTCGACGGTGAGACCACGAAGCGACGCGGGTGGGGCTGGCTGCTGCTGGTGCCCGGCATGGTGTGGCTCGCCGCGTTCTTCCTGTTCCCGACGGTCCAGCTGTTCTTCACCTCTCTCTACGATCCGAGCGGCTCCTTCGAGCAGGGCTACGAGCTCACGTGGCAGTTCGCCAACTACCCGGATGCCGTGCGTGACAACTGGAACCTGTTCGTCCGTTCCTTCCTCTACGCCGGGACCGCAACCCTGATCTGCCTGGCGCTGGGTTACCCGCTGGCCTACGCGATCGCCTTCAAGGCGGGGCGTTGGAAGAACGTCATGCTGGTGCTCGTCATCGCGCCGTTCTTCACCAGCTTCCTGCTGCGCACCCTGGCGTGGCGGACCATCCTGTCCGACCAGGGCCTGGTGACCGACGCGCTGCAGACGGTCGGGCTCCTGTCGGACGACGGCCGGCTGCTGGCCACGCCGATCGCCGTGATCGCGGGCCTGGTCTACAACTTCCTGCCGTTCATGACCCTGCCGATCTACGCGTCCCTCGACAAGGTGGACCACCGGCTGATCGAGGCCGCGGGGGACCTGTACGCCAACCCGTTCACGGGGTTCCGGAGGGTCACCTTCCCGCTGTCGATGCCGGGGGTGGTGTCCGGCACGCTGCTGACCTTCATCCCCGCCTCCGGCGACTACATCAACGCCGAGCTCCTCGGCACCCCGAACCAGTACATGATCGGCAACCGCATCCAGTCGGCGTTCCTGACCGAGCGCAACTACCCGCTGGCGGCGAGCCTGTCGCTGATCCTGATGGCGATCGTGGTGGTGATGGTCGTGGCCTACGTCCGCCGGGCCGGGACGGAGGATCTGCTGTGACCGCGACCGTGCACCGGGAGGCGGTAGGCCGCGAGCGGTCGACGACGACACCGCAGCCTCCGCGCCGGT
This sequence comes from Nocardioides sp., assembly GCA_046595185.1. Taxonomy (GTDB): domain Bacteria; phylum Actinomycetota; class Actinomycetes; order Propionibacteriales; family Nocardioidaceae; genus Nocardioides. Next base: position 6,297 of record JBKJPE010000122.1, on the reverse strand, counting down.
CGGCGATCCGGTGGCTGGCCGACCACATCGTGCTGATCTTCGGCATCCTGGTGCTGGTCTACACCTTCATCCCGATCGCCTACATCTTCGCCCTGTCCTTCAACGAGCCCACGACCCGCTCGTCTACTGGCTCGATGGAGGGATTCACCTGGAGCAACTGGACCTCGATCTGCGAGCCCGAGGGCCTGTGCGAGTCGCTCCGGTTGAGCGTGGCCGTGAGCCTGACGGCGACGGTGCTGGCCACCGTGCTGGGCACGCTCATGGCCTTCGGGCTGGTCCGTCACTCGTTCCGCGGCCGTTCGACCTCCAACCTGGTCATCTTCTTGCCCATGGCGACTCCCGAGGTGGTCATGGGATCCTCGTTGCTCGCGATGTTCGTGTCGCTGGGCTTTGACGGCGTCCTGGGCTTCATCAGCCTCGTCGTCGCCCACGTGCTGTTCTGCCTGTCGTTCGTGGTGGTGACCGTCAAGGCACGGCTGGCCGGCATGGACACCCGGTTGGAACAGGCCGCCATGGACCTCTACGCGAACGAGTGGCACACCTTCCGGTTGGTGACCCTGCCGCTGGCCATGCCCGGCATCATCGCGGCGGCGATGCTGGCGTTCTCCCTGTCCTTCGACGACTTCATCGTCAGCAACTTCACTGCTGGCCAGTCGGTGACGTTCCCGCTCTACGTCTACGGCAGCAAGCTCAAGGATTTCCCGCCGCAGCTGTTCGTGGTCGGCGCCGTGATGTTCCTGGTGTCGTTCGTGTTCGTGATCGTGGGCGAGGTGTGGCGCCGGCGACGAGCTGCGGCCCTTCGCTGAGGACGCCGCGACGAGCCCGACGATCCCGCACTGGCGTGGTGGCCGGCGCTGGAGTGGTACGGCCGAGCACACCGGCAACGTCTACGACCCGGCCGCTGGACGCGTGAGCGGCCGAGTCGCGTTCTCCAGCGGGGCCGTGCTTCGGGGCCGCGGGTCCGCGGGCCCAGTGGGGTACCGGTGGGTTGACGGGCTGGTCGGTGTGCCGGTCAGGGGTTTCTGCCCAGGGCATGCTCGACGGCCCGAGCAGACGCTCCTCGGCGACGACGAGCGTGACCCCGGTCGGGCAGGCGAAGTGCGGGGGGCTGTGCCGGTCGTACCGCCGTCCTGCCACCGTCGCGAAGTCCGAGCCTGCGCCGCCACGAGCCGGACCACCCCCAGGACCGGCCCGCCGCCCCAAAGTTCTCCGGCGCGGGCTCCTCAAGAAGGCTGATCGGGACGCCGATGTACCCGGTGAAGGAAGCCCTTCCCCCCCGTTGCCACACCCTGGAGCCCCCCGTGCGCCGTTCGACTCTCGTTGCCCTGACCACCATCGTGCTGTCCGCCGGATCGCTGGTGCCGGCATCGACAGCCGCCGCCGACCGGGACAAGCCCCCGACGAGCACCGACGCGGCGCCGGACTCGTGGACTGATCTGGAGCTGCCGACGATGGAGCTCTACGGGCAGATCAAGAGCATGCCGAGGACCTCCCTGACCGAAGGACACCTGAGCATCACCCGCTGGGGGTACCGCTTCGTGTCCGGGGCCGGCAACAACGTGCTCACCGTCACCGTGACCGACAGCGGCGCCCTGCGGTTCCAAGACCGCACCATCAAACGGTGGACCAACCTGCCCGGCGGCTGCGCGCGGGTTCCGGCCGAGGTCGGGAGCGCCGTGGAGTGCAACGTCGTGGACAAGCACGCGAACGGCGCATTCCTCGAGGTGTGGCCCCGACTCGGCAACGACACGATCGACACCAGCGCCCTGCCCGAGCAGTGGCGGACCTGGGTGCTGACCGACGCCGGCACCGACGAGGTGCGCACCGGGGCCGGACGCGACTTCATCAACACCGCTGCGGAGCGCGACCTCGCCGACGGCGGCGGCGGTGACGACTGGATCCGGATGGGCAGGGACGGCAACGAGGCCTTCGGTGGGGACGGTGACGACAAGCTCGTCGGCGGCGAGAACGACGACACCCTGCACGGCGGCAACGGCGACGACTCCGTCGGCGGCCTGGCCGGCGACGACGTGCTCCACGGCGACGCCGGTACCGACCTGCTGGCCGGCAAGGTCGGGTACGACATCGGTTACCGCGACGGGCTCGACAAGCTGCGCAACATCGACGAGGTCCGCTGAACCTTCCGGGGAGCCGGCACCGGTGAAGCGATCTTTCTGCAGCCACGCCGCACGAAGATCGCCCCCGACGTCGACTGCCTCCTGCTGGCCCGACGCACCCCGGCATGTCCGGCGCCGACCCGGATCGTCCCCCGCCACCCCGCCGGTCGTGGAACCTCCACGTCGGGCTCGGACGACATGTTCCTGGGACGAGGGGTTCCTCGCCCGCAGACATCCGCGGCATCGCCTCCCGGGAGCGAGCATCCCCGCCGACGAGGACCCTGACCCCGCTCCTGCCCCGAGCGGCAGCATCCGCCGGCCCCGGGCGGCGGGCTGCTGGACCGCCATGCCCGACCTGACCCGGGTCCTGCTGGCGATGGAGGAGGCCGGCAGGGCCGCGAGCACGCGACGCACCACGTACGCCACCTGCGCGCGGTCGTCGACGAGGACGTCTCGTGACGTACGTTGTCGCGACCGACACCGGAGCTCCACGAAGAGGCAGCAGTGACTGACGTAATTTTCGCGAACGGACGACTCTTCGACGGTCTCCGTTACCACCACGACGGCGCGGTGGGTGTACGCGGGCGCATGATCCACGCGGTCGGCCCCCTCGACGAGGTCCGTGAGGAGATGTCGACCGGGGGAGGTCGGGTCGAGGAGCTCGACGCCCAGGGCGGCCTGGTGATGCCGGCCTTCCACGATGCGCACATCCACCCGCTGATCGGTGGCCTGGAGATGCGCAACGGCTTGCTCACCGACTGCGACGGTGCGGATGCTTGCCTGGAGTCGATCGCCACCGCGGTGGCCGCACAGGACGACCGGGACGGGCGGGACGACGGTGCCTGGTTCCGCGCCGGCGGGTGGTCCTTGGAGCACTTCGACCCGGCGACGGGACCGACGGCAGCGACCCTGGACCGCGTCGTCGCGCACCGACCGGCGTTCCTGCCCAGCAACGACCACCACAACGCCTGGGTGAACACCCGTGCGTTGGAGCTCGCGGGCATCGACCGCAACACCCCCGACCCCGCGGACGGCTGGATCGAGCGGGACCACGACGGGAACCCGACGGGCACGCTGCGGGAAGCCGCTGCACTCCTGGTGCACCGACTGGTCGACACCACACGCGCGGAGAAGCGCGACGCGCTCCGCGAGGCCCAGGCGCACCTGCAGTCGTGGGGGATCGTGGGGTGGCAGGACGCGTTGGTGGGCGGCTACGCGGGCATCGACGACCCCACCCAGGCCTATCTCGACCTCGTGGACGCAGGAGAGCTGACGGCGCGGGTCCGGCTGGCGCTGTGGTGGGACCGGCACCGCGGGGTGGAACAGCTGGCGGACCTCGAGGCCGAGCGCGAGCGACTCGCTGCCGCGGGACTGGACGCGGGATCGGTCAAGCTGATGGTCGACGGCATCTCGGAGACCTTCACCATGGCAGTCGACGAGCCGTACCTCGGCGGCGCGCGCTGTCCGTGCGACGGTGGTGAGCGAGGGATGACCTTCCTCCCGCCGGACCAGCTCGACGAGGCCGTCGTCGCGCTGGATGCCGCCGGGTTCCAGGCGCACTTCCACGCACTGGGCGATCGGGCGGTCCGGACCTCGCTCGACGCCATCGCCGCTGCGCGACGGCGGAACGGCTGGAGCTCCCAACGCCACCAGCTGGCGCACCTGCAGCTGGTGGCGCCCCGCGACAGGGCCCGGTTCCGACACCTCGGTGCGATCGCGAACGTCGAGGGGATGTGGGCGCGCTACAACACCCCTGCCGTGCAGATGCTCGAGCCCTACCTCGACCAGGAGCGTCTGGACTGGCAGTACCCCTTCGCCGACCTCGTCGACAGCGGCGCCCTGGTGGCGGGGGGCTCGGACTGGCCGATCAACCCGCCAGAGCCGATGGAGGGCATCCACGTCCTCGTGAACCGCTCCTCGCGCCGGACCGACGAGCGCGACGAGGAGCCACCTATGCGCGACGACCAGGGACTCACGTTGAGCCAGGCGCTGCGGGCGTACACGAGCGGTGCTGCCCACGCCAACCACCAGGACGACTCGGGGAACCTGTGTGTCGGGTCCTCGGCGGACATCGTGGTGCTGGACCGGGATCCCTTCGACCTCCACGAGGACCACATCGGCTCCGCCGATCCGGTCTCAGCCTGGGCGCGAGGGTCGGAGGTCTACCGCCGGGACCAGTAGGGCACGGCCTCCCCGCGGGGCCGTCACGACTGCGGCACCCTCGAGATCGACCCGGCCCCGGTCGGTGGCGACCGCCTGCGCCGCGGCTCGGATGCGGTGGCGGGCCGGTGAGGGTGGCCCGTGGGTCGGTAGCCCTGGGGCGGGTGGTGATGAACCTGGTCGCGGACGCGCCGCAGCTCAGCCCCGAGGGCGAGCTGGTCACGGTGGCCCTGTCGGTCTGCCAGGTCGTGGTGGAGGCGCACGCCGGATCCGTCGCGATCGACTCCCGGCCCGGTGAGGGCACGACCGTGAGGGTGCTCGTGCCTCTCGTTGTAAGGGCCCGGGCCACACCGGCCGAGGGCGTCGGTGCTCAGCCGCAGACGCGGCCTCGGAACACCCCGGTCCACGGTGTGAAGGAGGACGCGAGCAGTCGCGGTCGTGTCCAGATGCAGGGGTGTAGGCCCTGATCCAGCATGCTTGGCCATGCCAACGACAGCGGGGTCCTCAACCAGCGAGCATCCCGGCCCGGGCGCAGATGCCGTTCAGGCATGATCGAGAGGTAGCCACCGATATGACCGCGACGCACGTCGCCGAGGAGTCGCGACGCCTCCGCGCCGCAGGCTGGGCCCTGCACGCCTACACCGCGAGCGGCACCGCGATCGCCTTCCTCTCCCTGGCCGCCGCCGTCGGCGGGGACGAGATCGCGGCGCTGTGGTGGCTCCTGCTCGCCCTGCTGATCGACGGCACCGACGGCATGCTGGCTCGCCGGCTCCGGGTCAAGGAGGTCATCCCGGCCTTCGACGGCGCCCGGCTCGACGACGTCGTCGACTACATCACCTACTGCTTCGCGCCGATCTTCCTGCTCTGGTACGGCGGCTACCTGCCCGACGGGCTGCTCGGCACCCTGCTCGCGATCCTGCCGCTGCTGGCGTCCAGCTACCAGTTCTGCCGCACCGACGCGAAGACCGACGACCACTTCTTCCTGGGGTTCCCCAGCTACTGGAACGTCGTGGCCTTCTACGTCATCGTGCTCGGCGTCTCCCCGGGGGCGACCGCCGCGCTGCTGCTGACCTGCGTGGTGCTGGTCTTCGTGCCCGTGAAGTACATCTACCCCTCCCGCACAGCCAGCGCGCGCGCCCTGAACCTCTCCCTGGCGGGGCTGTGGCTGGTGACCTACGCCGTCATGCTGCTGCAGTTCCCCGACCCGAACGTCCTCGTCACCACCGTGTCGCTGCTGTACGTCGCCTACTACGCCGCCGCGAGCGTCGTCCTGACGCTGCGGCACTGAACCGAGCGGGGCCTCGACCTGGGGACGAGACTCCTCCTCCGGCAGACTGCCACCACCCGTGTCACGCAGATAGCCTCGGCGCTGCCATGGATGCCCCGGACGCCGCCTCACCCAGACCTGAGAAGCCCGTCCTGCTGCAGCTCCTCGTCTTCGCCGGCGTCGGTGGGCTCTTCAACGTCCTCTACGTGCTGCTGTACCTCCTGCTCCGCGGGGGCCTCCAGGCCCAGTGGGCCAACGCCGTGGCGCTGGTCTTCTCGACGATCGCCGGCACGTGGGGTCACCGTCGGGTCACGTTCGGCGTCCGTGGTCGCACCCGGACCCTGCGCCACCAGGCGCTCGGGCTGGTGCTCCTGGTCTTCGGCCTGGCGGTGACGGCCGGGTCCCTGGCCCTGCTCGAGCTCGCCGTCGCCGAACCCTCGCGCGTGGCCGAGACCGCGGTGCTGGCCAGCGCGAACCTCGGAGTCGGGCTCGTACGATTCGCGGCGTTCCGGGTGGTGATGGTGCCGACGTCCGGCCGTCCGGATCAGGCTCGCGCCGCTCCGTCCTGAGGACTCGCCGTGCGGAGGCACCGACACCCCCACCGGGTGCTCGCAGGACGCCCCGCCGCCCTGGTGGGGTGGCGGGGCGGTCCGGGGGGTGGGTCAGTTCGTGCGCGAGCGCGAGCGGTTGCGGCGGTTGCGCCGACGACGACGCCGGGCGCGACCGTCGCGGCTGCGGGAGCTGCTGTCGTCG
>JBKJPE010000191.1:0-26397 GCA_046595185.1 Nocardioides sp. | reverse complement strand
GTCCGTGAACGTGCAGGAACCCGACAATTGCGCCGGATCGACCGGCCCGGGCCCGGCCGCCCCGCACGGGCGGTGTGTCACCCCAGGTAGCGCACGTCCACCGGGCTCTCCGCCACGTCGGCGAGGTCGGCGGCGTCGTCGACGTCGAGGGCACCCCCGGCCAGGTGGACCCGGAAGGCTCGTCCGTCCGGTCGCTCGCTGACGGCCTCGACCAGGGCGCCGTCGCGGAAGACCAGGCCGACGCCGTCGTCGGCCGCGTAGCCGCTCGGCAGGGCGCCGGACCCGACCATGTCGAGGTACGCCGGGCGCCGCTCGACCTCGCCGTCGTAGTGCGGGCACGCGGAGCCGGCCAGGAAGCCGAGGCCGTCGGCCAGGGCGCTGAGCGGGCCGTGGGAGTCGGTGACGGAGGCGTCGAACCAGCAGTTCATCCCCGCGCTGGTGCCCGAGAGCACCACGCCGTCGGCCAGGGCGTCGGCCATCGCGACGTCCAGGCCGTGCAGGCGCCACAGGACCAGCAGGTTCAAGGTGCTGCCGCCCCCGACGACGACCGCGTCCTGCGCGAGCAGCGTCCCGGCCAGGTCGGACCCGTCGCGCTCGAACAGCGAGACCACGGTGGTCTCGGCCCGGTCGTCGAAGGCGGCGGTGAAGCGCTGGGCGTACCCCTCGTCGTCACCGCTCGCGGTGCCGACGAAGGCGACCCGCGGGCGGCCGGCGCGGCCGTGGCGCTCGGCGCGGGGACGCGCGAGGTCGAGCAGGAGGTCGTCGAGGAGCGGGCTCAGGCCCCCGGAGAAGCCGCCGCCCCCGAGCGCGAGGATGGTGCCCGCCGGTCGTGACGGGCGGTTCTGCTCGGCGGTCGTCATGGCGCGATCGTGCCACCACGGTGCGCCACCCGGCCGCCCACCCGGCCGCCCACCCGGCCGCCCACCCGGCCGCCCACCCGGCCGACCACCCGGCTGGCCCGGACGGCCCGCGCGGACGACCAGGTGGCGGCCGGCGTACGACGTGGCGGTCTCAGGGTGCCCCGCGGGGCTCCTCGACGTCCCGCTGCCGCTCGGACAGCTCGTCGACCTGCAGCAGGTCGGTACGCACCCGCCCGCCCCGGACGGCCGCGCGACCGATCATGTGGCTGGCGACGGGGGCGGTGGTCAGCTGGAAGAGCACCACCAGGCCCAGCAGCGCCACCGCAGACGGGTCGCGCAGCCGCAGGCCCACGCCGACGGTGATCAGGATCAGCCCGAGCACCTGCGGCTTGGCCGCGGAGTGCATCCGGGTCAGCACGTCGGGGAAGCGCAGCAGCCCGATCGCCGCCACCAGGCTGAGCAGCGCACCGAGCACGAAGAGCACCCCGGCGACCGCGTCCGCGACGTCGGCCGCGCTCACAGCAGCCCCCCACCGGTCGGTCGACCGGACGGGTCGCCGCCGGGGGGGTCCGTGGGGGCCTCCCCGTCCGTAGCCGGGTCGTCGTCGAGGTGCGGCTCGTCGACCGCGTCGCTGCCGGGGAAGAAGCGGGCGATGCTGACCGAGCCGACGAAGCCGAGCAGGGTGAGGACCAGCAGGACCGGCACGGCGTCGGCGTCCCGGTCGGCCGCGATGTCGAGGGCGACCCCGCCGAGCAGGACCGCCGCCAGCACGTCGAAGGAGATGGCCCGGTCGAGCATCGTGGGGCCCCGGGTCATCCGGACCACCACCAGCAGGGCGGCCAGGCCCAGGAGGGCGCCGGCGACCAGGACGAAGGCGTTCACCGGGCCGCCCCCGGTCGGGTGAAGGCCCGCAGGACCCGTTGCTCCTGCTCCAGCGCGGAGGCCCGGGCGCGCTCGACGGCGGCGGCGTCCGGGGCGTCGAGCACGTGCAGGAAGAGCGTGTGGGTGGCACGCCGCGTCTCGACCACGACGCTGCCCGGGACCAGGGAGACCAGCTCGGCGACCACGGTCAGCACCAGGTCGGAGGACGAGGTGAGGTCGACCTCGACGATGGCGTTGCGGGGGTGGCCGGGCCGCAGCGTCGTCACCGTCACCCGCGCGCTGGCCACCACCACGTCGGCCAGGAAGCGGCCGACCAGGACCAGCAGCGGCCACGGCCGGACCACGCCGTCGGCGCGCAGCCGCGGCAGCGGGAAGACCACGCAGACCACGACGCCGACCAGGGCGCCGGAGAGCACGATCTTCGGGCTGACGCTGCCCCACAGGGCGCACCAGACCAGGGTCAGCCAGAGCACCATCGGCCACTGGAGCAGGCGCAGGCGGTTCACGGGGCCTCCTCCGGCAGCACCGCGGAGAGGTACGACCCGCGGTCGGCGAGGTCGGCCGCGGCCCGGTCGGTGTAACCGTAGAACGGTCCACCGACCACGCTCAGCCCCAGGCTCACCGCGACCAGCACGATGGCCGGCCCGGTCATCAGCAGCGGCAGGCGGCGGGGCAGCGCGTCCTGCTGGAGCAGCTGGTGGAGGTCGCGGTCGGGGTCGTCGTCGGCCCGCAGCGACCGTGCGGTCTCGAGGTCTCGCGGGCCGAAGGTCACCGGCCCGAGGTTGACGTGGTCACCGCGCCTCTCGGTCGGGGTGTCGTCGTCGGGGTCGACCAGGGCGACGGTCATCTGGTGGGCCTGCTCGGGGGAGCGCCAGAAGGCCAGCGCCCACGTCTTGGTGACGGCGTACAGCGTGAGCAGGCTGGTCAGCACCCCGGTCCCGACCAGCACCAGCGCCGGCAGTGAGCCGTCCGCGATGCCGGCCTGGAGCAGCCCGGTCTTGCCCAGGAACCCCGACATCGGGGGGATCCCGGCGAGGTTCATCGCCGGTACGAAGAACAGCACCGCGATCAGCGGCGAGAGCCGGGCCAGGCCGCCGAGTCGCAGCAGCGAGGTGCTGCCCGCGCGGGTCTCGATCAGGCCGACCACCAAGAACAGCGAGGTCTGGATGGTGATGTGGTGGGCGACGTAGAAGATCGCGCCGGACAGCCCGGCGGTCGAGGCCAGGGCGATGCCGAAGATCATGTAGCCGATGTGGCTGACCAGCGTGAACGACAGCATCCGCTTGATGTCGGACTGCGCGATCGCCCCCAGCGCCCCGACCACCATCGTGAGCGCCGCGGCGGCCAGCAGCAGCAGGGTGAGGTCGCTGTCGGGGAAGACCAGCGTCTGCACCCGGAGGATGGCGTAGACGCCGACCTTGGTGAGGAGGCCCGCGAAGACGGCGGTGACCGGTGCGGGTGCGGTCGGGTAGCTGTCGGGCAGCCACAACGAGAGCGGGAAGACCGCCGCCTTGATCGAGAAGGTGACCAGCAGCAGCAGCTGCAGCACCAGCGAGACCCCGTCGGGCAGCTCCCCGACCCGCAGGGCGACCTGGGCGAGGTTGAGCGTGCCGACCGCCGAGTAGACCGCGGCGACCGAGACCAGGAAGAGCATCGAGCTGATCAGGTTGACGACCACGTAGATCGTGCCGGCCCGCACCCGCGCGGTGGTCCCGCCCAGGGTCAGGAGCACGTAGCTGGCGAACAGCAGCATCTCGAAGCTGACGAAGAGGTTGAACAGGTCGCCGGAGAGGAAGGCGTTCGAGACGCCGGCCACCAGCACCAGGAACGTGGGGTGGTAGATCGAGACCGGGGCCTCACGGTCGTCGTCGGTGATCCCCTGGCCGATGGAGTACACCAGCACCGCCAGGGTCACCACCGCCGAGACCAGCAGCATCAGCGCCGCCAGCCGGTCGGCCACCAACGAGATGCCCAGGGTCGCCGACCAGCCGCCCAGGGTGAGCACCTGCGGGCCCTCGCGGTCCACGACGACCAGCAGCACCCCGGCGATGGCCACGACCGAGGCCAGCACGGTCGTGCTCACCCAGCGCTGGAGGGTGGGGCGTCCCGAGAGCATCAGCGCCGCGCCGGCCCCGAGCAGGGAGAGCAGCACCGGCAGGGGCAGCAGGGCGGTCACGCCGAGCCCGCTCATCCTCGGTCCTCCTCTGGTCGGGCGGCCGTGGGGTCACCGTGCCGGTCGCGGTCGTCGAGGTCGTAGCCCTGCGAGGTCTCGTCCGCGTCGGCGAGGCGACGGATCGCAGCGTCCTCGACGTCGTCCTGGACCTCGTCGTGGCCGTGCAGCTGCCAGCTGCGGTGGGCCATGGCCAGCAGGAACGCGGTGGTGCCGAGGGTGATCACGATCGCGGTCAGCACCAGCGCCTGCGGCAGCGGGTCAGCCATGTCGGCCGGGTCGGCGCTGCCGTAGATCGGCGGCTCGCCGGGCTCGCCGGCGGAGACCATGAAGCCGAGGTTGACGCCGTTGCCGAGCAGGACCAGGCCCACCAGGACCCGGGTCAGGCTGCGCTCGAGCATCAGGAAGACGCCGGTGCCGACGAGGACGCCGCAGGTCGCGAGAAGGGCGAGGCTGACGTTCACCGGGGGGCCACCCCCTCGCGCGGACCGGCCTCGGCCTCACGGTCGATGCGCGCGCCCCGGTCGCGGGCCTGCTCCTCGTGCAGGATGTGGCGGTCCAGGCGCGAGCCGAAGGTGCGCAGCACGTCGAGGGTCAGCCCCACCACGACGAGGAAGACGCCGATGTCGAAGCCGACCGAGCTGACCAGGTGGATCTCGCCGAGCAGCGGCGGGTAGAGGTAGACGTCGTAGGTGCGCTGAGCCTCCCCGCTCACCAGCAGAGGCCCGAGACTGGCCACGGCGGCGACGAAGAGGCCCGTGCCGATCAGCACGCCGGCGTCGACGGGGGCGGCCTCGTCCAGCTCGTACCGGCCGCCGGCCAGGTAGCGCACCACCAGGGCCAGACCGGCGACCATGCCGGCCGAGAACCCGCCACCGGGCAGGTTGTGCCCGGCCAGCAGCAGGTAGACCGCGAAGACCATGATGGTGTGGAAGACCAGCCGGGTGATCACCTCGAAGACGATCGAGCGGCGCTCGGGGCTGAGCGTGCGCGGCCCCGGCAGCCACGCCCGGCGCCCCTGCCGCGACGACAGCTTCTGCACGTCGCGGGGGTAGGGGATGTCGCGCACGCGGCGGATGCCGGAGGTGCGGCTGTCGATGAAGATCAGGCTCGCCACCCCGGTGGCGGCGGCCACCAGGACCGCGATCTCGCCCAGGGTGTCCCAGGCGCGGATGTCGACCAGGGTGATGTTGACGACGTTGCGGCCGTAGCCGAAGTCGTAGGCCGCGTCGGGGAAGGCCAGCGAGATCGGGGTGGCTGTCCGGGCGTTGGCCGAGACCAGCAGGAAGCCCGAGACCGCCGTGCCGACGGTTGCGCCCAGCGCGGCGCGCCACCAGCGGCGCATGCTGAGCGGCCGGTCGCTGAAGAAGGGGGGCAGCCGGCGCAGCACCAGCACGAAGACGACCAGGCTGACGGTCTCGACCAGCACCTGGGTCAGCGCGACGTCGGGCGCGCCGTGGAGCAGGAAGATCATGCCCGCGCCGTACCCGGTGACCCCGGCAAGGGCCACCGCGCGCAGGCGGCGCCGCGACCGCGCGGCTGCGAGGGCGGCCAGCACCGTGACCAGCGCGACGACGCCCTGCGCGGGGGAGTCCCACAGGCGTACGCCCAGCGGCCCGCCCTCGGTGCCGCCGGTCAGCACCGCGACGGTGGCCGCGCCGGGCAGGGCCAGCACCACCAGCAGGATCACCGCGAGGTAGGTCGGCACCGACCCGCGCTGCAGGAGCCCGGTGGCCTCGACGGAGAACCGGTCCACCCGGCGCAGCCCGACCCGGTACGCCGCGTCGGCGGTGAAGCGGGTGCCGAGCCGGGCGGCCAGCCGGCAGTACTGGTCCTGGAGGCCGAAGAGCAGCAGGCCGAGCAGGAGCGCGGCCGCGGAGAGCGCCAGCGGCAGCTCGAGGCCGTGCCACAGCGCGAGGTACTCCTCCTCCTCGCCGGCCGGGAGCAGGTCGGCGTACCCGTCGAGCACGTCGGTGAGCAGGGCGCCGGCGAAGCCCAGGCCGACGGTCAGCGCGGCCAGGACGGCCGGCGCCAGGGCGAAGGGGGTGGGCACCGGCTCGACCCGAGTGGCCTCGACGCCGCGCTTCGCGGCGAAGGCACCCCACCAGAAGCGCAGGGTGTAGGCGGCGGTCAGCGCCGAGCCGAGGACCAGCCCGACCAGCACGGCCCAGCCGGCGGCCGGCGGCAGGTCGCCCCGGGTGCCCTCGGTGATCTCGAGCAGCGCCGCCCACACGGTCTCCTTGCCGACGAAGCCCAGCAGCGGCGGGACGCCGGCCATGGACGCGCCGGCCAGGGCGGCGGCGGCCGCGACGACCGGCATCCGCCGGCCGACCCCGGACAGCTCGCGCAGGTCCCGGCTGCCGGTCTGGTGGTCGACGATGCCGACGACGAGGAACAGGGTGGCCTTGAAGAGCGCGTGCGCGAGGAGCATCGTCAGGCCGGCGAGCGCGGCCGTACGCGTGCCGAGGCCGACCAGCACCATCAGGAAGCCCAGCTGGCTGACCGTGCCGTAGGCCAGCAGCAGCTTGAGGTCGAGCTGGCGCAGGGCGCGGGCGCCACCGAGCAGCATCGTGGCCGTGCCCAGGCCCAGCACGACCGGGTGCCAGCCGGGCGTGGTCGAGAAGGCGGGGGCCAGGAGGGCGACGAGGTACACCCCGGCCTTGACCATCGAGGCGGCGTGGAGATACGCGCTGACCGGGGTGGGCGCGGCCATCGCCGCGGGGAGCCAGAAGTGGAACGGCAGCTGCGCCGACTTGGTCAGCGCCCCGACCAGGACGAGCAGCAGGGCCACCGTGGTCGCGGGTCCGGCGGGCGGGGCGGCCAGGATCGCGCTGATCCTGAAGGTCCCCGCCTGCTGGCCCAGGACCAGCATCCCGACGAGCATGGTCAGCCCACCGAAGGTGGTGACCAGCAGCGCCTGCATGGCGGCCAGGCGCCCGGGACGGTCGGTGGGCCGGAAGCCGATCAGCAGGTAGGAGAAGACCGTGGTCAGCTCCCAGAAGACGTAGAGCAGGAGCAGGTCGTCGGCCAGGACCAGCCCGAGCATCGTGCCGACGAAGGCGGTGAAGGCCAGGCCGAAGCCGGTCAGCGAGTCGGCGGGGGTCTCCGCGAAGTACCACGTGCAGTAGGCCAGGACCAGCACGCCGATGCCGGCCACCACCAGCACCATCACCCACTGCAGCAGGCCCATCCGCAGCGCGAGCTCCAGGCCGAGGGCCGGCACCCAAGGGGTCACCGACGTCACCGCGCCGCCGCCGGCGACCGTGCCGGACCAGGTCAGCGCCCAGCAGAAGGTCGCCGCGGGCACCAGGGCCAGCACCAGGAACGCCCAGCGTCCCGCGCGGCGGACCAGCGCGGGTGCGGCGCACGCCGCGAGGGCGTGGGCGACGACGACGGTGAGCACTCTTGGCCTCTCGACGGCAGGGGAGGTCAGGGCGGGCGGGGGACCCCGACCCGCAGGACGAGCGTAGTGGAGCAGGTGTCCCCGGACGGGCGAGCCGGGTCCGCCCCGGACAAGGTCACGGACCCGCTCCGGTCTTCTAGGCTGCGCGCATGTCGAGCGCCGCCGCACCCCCCGTCACCTGCGCCCGCGGTCGGTGAGCGCCGCCGGGTCGGGCCGGGTCCTCTCCGTCGCGGTCGCGCTGGTCGGGTGGCTGCTGCTGGTCCGGGTGCTCGGCCCGGTCGGCCTGCTCGCCGGTGCGGCCCTGCTGGTGCTGCCCCGCGTCGGGCCGCGTGTGCGCGGCTGGCTGCGGCCGCGTGCCTGGGTCTGGTGGAAGGTCGCGCTCGGCGCGGTCGCCGGGGCCGGTGTGCTCGTCGCGGTGCTGGTCCTGGCGCCGGCCGGGCGCCTGCCGCTCCCCCCGTCGGCCGGCACCTGGGTCACGCCCTCCTTCGTCGGCCGGGCTGCCGTCGCGGACCCGCTGCCGGCGGTCGCGCCGGGCCCGCCGGGACCGCTGGGTGACTCACCCGAGGTGACCGGGGCCTGGTACGCCGGGGCCGACTGCGGCGAGCTGGTCGCCCTGCCCGCGGGCTGGCTGGTCGCGGTGTGCGCCGAGGGCGGCGAGGACGACGAGCCGGGCGGCGGGTCGCGCACGCTGCGGGTGCTCGACGCGGGGACGCTGCGCCCGCTGGTCTCCCGCGCGCTGCCGCCGGCCCCGTCCGGGGCCCCGGCCCGGTGCGGTCGCGGCGTGGCCGTCGTCGGGGACCGCGTCGTCGTGGGCAACGCGGCCGGCTCGCTCGACGTGCTGTCCACGACCGACGCGGCCGGTGATCCCGACCTGACCCTGGCCGGCTCGACCGATCTCGGGGCCGCGCTGGCCGACGGGGAGTGCCTGGTCGCGGTGGCCGCGGACGCCACGGGCCTGTGGTGGGCGGGGTCCGCGGGCCGGGTCGGCCTGGTCGACGCCGAGGGGGCGGTGGCGTCGCTGCGCCTGCCGGGTGCCGTCGCCAACCCGATGACCGCCCTGGACGGCACCGCCTACGTGGTCACCACCCGGGTGCTGGGCGCCGTCGGCCTCGACCCGGCCGGCCGGCTCGAGGTGCGGTGGCGGTCGGTCTACGACGCGGGGACGGGCGTGCGCGTCGGCCAGGTGAGCCGGGGCAGCGGCACCGCGCCGGTGCTGCTCGAGGGCACCGACGCCTCCGGTCCGCTGCTGGCCCTGGTGGACAACGCCGACCCCCGGGTCCAGCTGCGGCTGGTGCGGGCCGGCGACGGGTCCCTGGTCTGCCAGACCGCGCTCTTCGAGGACGACGCCAGCGCGGTCGAGGCCGACCCGGTGGCCGTGGACCTGGCCGGGGTGGTGGTGGCCAACGCGGCCGGCTGGACCGGTCCGGGCCGGACGCTGCTGGGCCGCGCCCCCGCCGGCGGGCTGGCCCGCGTCGACCTGGGCGACGGCGAGTGCCGGACCACCTGGACCTCGGACGTGGTGGCGCCCTCGGTGCGCCCGGCCGTCTCCCCGGTCACCGGCCTGGTGCACGCCTGGACGGTGCGCCCGAGCCGCTGGGGCGTCGATGCGTGGTACCTGACCGGCCTGGACGCCCGGACCGGCGAGCTGCGCTACGCCGCGCGCGCCGGGACCGGGCCGGCGTACGCGGGACGTCGCGGTGGGGTGCTGCTCGGAATGGACGCGGCGGCCACGGTGGCGACCGCCGGAGGACTGGTGCGGGTCGTCGACCGCTTCCCGACGCTGGCGGAGGAGTGAGGCCCGCCGTCGTCAGCGGGACGCCGGCCTAGGTCCGGCGGTGGAACCTGAGCTTGTTGCCCCCGACGCGGCTGACGTCGTAGCGGCGGTCGTGGACGCGGTGGTGGTGGTGCGGGCAGAGCAGGCGGGCGTGGTCCACGTCGGTGACGCCGCCCTCGGCCCAGGCCTCGTCGTGGTGGACCTCGCACATCCCGGGTGGCCAGTCGCACCCCTCGGCGGTGCAGCCCCGGTCGCGCGCGGCGATGACGAGGCGTTGGACCTTGGAGTGGAAGCGGTGTCGGCGGCCGGCGTCGAGGGCGACCGATGGGCCGCCCATCACGACGGGGAGGATCCCGGCCGAGCAGGCCAGGCGGCGGGCCTGGGCGGCGCTCACGGGCTCGCCGGTGTCGAGGTGGGCGCTGCCGAGGCCGTTCATCAAGGCGGCGTGCTCGGTGATCACCACCGCGGTGGCATCGGTGCCGCCGGCGGTGGGGAGCCGGTCGGTGGGGAGCGCCTCGATGAGGGCGCAGAAGGCGGCGCCGAGCCTCTGTGGCGTCGGGCGCACGACCTCGCGGTCGACCTGCGCCGGGTCGGTGCCGTCCTGGACGGCGGCTCGGTGGCGGGGGGAGGCCAGGGCGTAGAGGGCCTTCTTGAGCATCGCGCCCTGCGCCTCGGGGACGGTGAAGCGGCCGTGGGCCTTGCCGTGGCCGTCGAAGGACAGGGTGAGGCGCTGCTTGTCACGTGCGCGGGCCTCCTCGGCCTCGAGCTTGGCCTGCTCGTGGGCCTCGGCGGTCTCGGGGGCGACGACGTCCAGGATCCGGCGGCCGAGGATCGTGAGCGTCGCGGGGTCGTGGTCGGCGGCGTGGCCCACGAGGACCTTCTCGGCCAGGGTCACCTGCTCGGCCTCGAGGTCTGCGGGCAGCTCCTCGAGGGCGTGAACGATCACACGGGCCTGCTCCTGCGTGACGTCGCCGCGGGCGCACCCCGCAGCCACGGTGCGCCAGCGCTCCAGGGCGGTGGCCAGCCGGACCAGACCGGCCGCGGTGGGGCGGTTCTGCCGGGTGCTGACGGCCCACCAGACGCCGGCGGAGGTGGCCCCGGAGTCGGCACCGACCTGCACCTGCTCCGCGTGCGCGGCGACCCGCATCGTCATCGCGTCGACCTGGGCCCGCAGCCGTGTGAGCGCGATGAGCGACTCGCGCGTCGAGGCGGCGTCGAGGCCGAGCAGGGAGGTCTCGCACAGCGAACCGACCTCGACGGACAGCGCGCCGACCCGGGTGGGCAGCGGGTGGACCGTCCCGGTCGGGGTGCGGCGGTCGTCGGTGGCCATGACAGAAGTCAAGCACCGACCGCCGACGGCGGTCCTGCTCAGATGATGTCCCCCCTCCTCTGTACAGAACTGTAGATCACATGTCTTGCATCTCTGCTTGAGTGCAGCAACGCGGATTGACATCGCCGATGTCCAGGTCTGTGAGCGATTGACTGCCGGGACGACCTTCCGCCGCTCGTACCTGCCACCCCTGACGCGGCCCACAGGCCCGTGTCTCGATTACCGCCACCGATGCCATCGGTGCTGCGACCCGCGGTACGTCAGAGCGCCGGCGCGAGAGGGGGGGCCACGGCAGCGCGCGGCTGGGCCTCGACTGCACTCACGCAGAGATGCACGTCACATGTTCGATCTGAGATCGGGCGCCCGCGCCCCGCAGCGTCCGTGCCGCTCGTCCCTACGAGCCCCTGCGGGCGGACGAGGACGGCTCAGCTGGGTGTCACATGGGGGATCGGCGGCCCCTCAGGGCCAGGCCAGCCCGACGGTCCGCTCGCTGAGCTCCCACAGGGCGCGCTGGGCCTGCGGGTCCTGTGCGGCGCTGCTGGCCGTGACCACCTGGGGCCGCCCGCGCATCTGTCCGGGCCCGGCGGGCCCGCAGTAGGTGCCGCCCGGCAGATCGGCCGTCGCGGCCATCAGGGTCGGCCACGCCCCGGCCGCCACCGGCTGGGCCACCGCCCGCACCGCGGCGTCGTAGGCCGAGGAGGCACGCCGGGACACCGCCCCGTCCGCGCCCCCGAACTGTCCGTTGGCGGCCAGGTGCGTACCGGCGAAACCGGGGTGCGCGGCGGTGGCGGAGACCGGCAGGTCCGCGTCGCGCAGGCGCCGCTCGAGCTCGAAGGTGAACAGCAGGTTGGCCAGCTTGGACTGCGCGTAGGCCTGCCACCGGCGGTGGCGGCCGTGCTGGCGGGGGTCGTCGAGGGGAGCGGAGCGGGCCCGCCGGTGCAGCTGCGACGAGACGGTGACCACGCGGGCACCCCCCGCGTCCCCGGCCGCCACCAGCTGCGGCAGCAGCAGTCCGGTCAGCAGGAAGGGGCCGAAGTGGTTGGTGGCCATCTGCAGCTCGAGCCCGTCGGGCGTGCGGCGCTCCGGGGTGCCCATCACCCCGGCGTTGTTCACCAGCAGGTGCAGCGGGCCGAGGTCCACGGCACGACGGGCGGCGGCACGGACCGAGGTGAGGTCGGCGAGGTCGACCACCAGCTCCTCGGGGTGGGGCTGGTCGCCGTCGAGGTCGGCGGTGATGGCCGCGGCGGTGGCGGCGAGCTTCTCCGGGCTGCGTCCGGCCAGCACGACCCGCGCGCCACGGCGGGCCAGCTCGAGCGCGGTGTGGTGCCCGAGACCCCCGAGACTGGGGCCGGTGACCACCGCCGTACGCCCGGCCTGGTCGGGCAGGTCGGCAAGGGACCAGGGGGCGACCGCGGGGCTCATGCCGGGCAGCCTAGGAGTGCAGGCCGAGGTCGGCCCGGGCCAGGGTCACGGCGAGCAGCAGCATGACCACGCCGATCGACGCGTCCAGGACCTGCCACGAGCGGGGGCGGGAGAGCAGCTGGTGGGCACGGCGCGCGCCGTACCCGAGCCCGACGAACCAGACGGCGCTGGCCGCTACCGCACCGAGCCCGAACCACCACCGCTCCCCAGGGCCCTGCGTGGTGGCCACCGAGCCCAGGAACAGCACGGTGTCGAGGTAGACGTGGGGGTTGAGCCAGGTCAGGGCGAGGGCGGTCAGCACGGCCCGGCGACGCGTCCCGGCGCCGGTGTCCGCGGCCCGGAGCACGCCCGGGCCCGCCGCCCGCCGCAGCGAGAGCAGGCCGAAGGTGGCCAGGAAGGCCACCCCGCCCCAGCGGACGACCTCCAGCAGCCACCCGGCCTGCTGGACCAGGGCGCCGACACCCGCGACCCCGGCGAGGATCAGCGCGGCGTCCGAGACCAGGCAGACGGCCACGACCGCTCCGACGTGCGCCCTCGCCAGACCCTGGCGCAGGACGAAGGCGTTCTGCGCGCCGATGGCCACGATCAGGACGAGGCCGGTGACGAGGCCGGTGGCCACGGCGAGGACGGAGGGAGGCACGGCCCCGACGCTAGGTCGCCGGGGTCGTTCAGACCAGCGACACAAACTGCGTGATCATCAGTTGTGCTTACGATGGGTGGGTGGACCCCGCCCCCGCCCAGCTCGCCGCGCTGGCGGCGATCGTGGACCACGGCACCTTCGAGGCCGCGGCCCGCCACCTGTACGTGACCCCGTCCGCCGTGAGCCAGCGGATCCGGGCGCTCGAGCAGGCCGCGGGGCAGGTGCTGCTGCGCCGGACCACGCCCTGCCGCCCGACGGCGGCCGGGGAGACCCTGGTGCGCCTGGCCCGCCAGACCGCGCTGTTGCGCGCCGAGGCGGCGGTGGTGCTCGCCGGAGACGGCACCGGGCCGGTGGTGCTCACGGTGGCGGTGAGCGCCGACGCGCTGGCCACCTGGTTCCGCGACGTCCTGGCCGAGCTGGCCCGGCCCGCGCCGGACGGCTCCGTGGTCGTGCTGCGCCTGCACGTCGAGGACCAGGCGCACTCCGCCGACCTGCTGCGTCGTGGCGACGCGCTCGGCGCGGTGACCTCCGAGCCCGGGGCCGTGCAGGGCTGCTCGAGCGAGCCGCTGGGCGTGCTGCGCTACCACGCCGTCGCGGCGCGCTCGCTGCTGCCGGCCGGGCCCGCCCCCGACGCCCCGGCCGGTCTGCCGATGGTCGTCCTCAACGAGCAGGACGACCTCCAGCACGCCGTCCTGCGCGCCCGGGGGCTGCCCGAGCCGGCGGTCGTGCACCGGGTGCCGACGTCGGCCGACTTCGCCGAGGCCGTCCGGCTCGGTCTTGGCTGGGGGCTGCTGCCCGAGCCCCAGCTGGCGCCGATGCGCGCCGCGGACGCCGTGGTCGACCTGGGGCCGGCCCCGGTCGACGTCGCGCTGCACTGGCAGCGCTGGCGGCTGGACACCCCGGCCCTCGACCGGTTGAGCGACGCCGTACGCCGGGCCGCCCGCGCGGGGATGCACCCTGCGCCCGCTCCCGTCACACCACGCGGGACACGGTCGTCGTCGCGACGCCCAGCCGGCTGATCTCGACCGCCGCGACGACGGGCTCGACGTCGCCAGGTCCGACGTCGCCCGGTTCGGCGTCCGTCGGCTCGACGTCCGCGGCAGGTGACACGTCGAGGGCGGCGACGCCCGTGCGCAGGAAGGAGCGCGCCTCGCTGAGCGCCACCGGACGTGACCAGAGGTAGCCCTGGGCCATCACCGCGCGGTGGTCACGCAACCACGTGGCCTGGTGGGTGAGCTCGACGCCCTCGGCGACGGTCTCGAGGTGCATCGCGTCGCTCATCGCCAGGATGGCCTCGACCAGGGAGGAGGCGTCCTCGGACCCGCCGAGCCGGTGCACGAAGGACCGGTCGACCTTGAGGACGTCGACGGGGAGCACGGCCAGGTTGGACAGCGAGTTGTACCCGGTGCCGAAGTCGTCGATGGCGACCCGGACGCCGAGGGCGCGCAGGCTCGCCAAGGTGGCGACGCTGCGGTCGATGTCGTCGAGGATGGCGGTCTCGGTGACCTCGAGCACCAGACGTTCGGCGGGCAGGCCGCTGGCCGCCAGCGCCTCGACCACGGTGGCGTGGAAGGTCGGGTGGGTGAGCTGCTGCGCCGCGACGTTGACGGCCATGAAGAGCGGTCCGCTCTCCCGGTCCAGGGCCGCTCCGGCGTGGCAGGCCTCGGCGAGGACCCAGCTGCCGAGGGGCACGATGAGCCCGGACTCCTCAGCGACCGAGATGAAGTCGTCCGGCATGAGCAGTCCGCGCTCGGGGTGCTGCCACCGCACGAGCGCCTCGAACCCCATCACGGTCTGGCTCTCGAGCGCCACCGTCGGCTGGTAGTGGAGGAGGAGCTGGCCCTCGTTGATCGCTTCGGCGAGCTCGCCACGCAGCGCCAGCAGCGCCATCGCCCGCAGGTGCTGCGTCTCGTCGTAGCGGGCCACGCAGCCCTTGCCCTGGGACTTCGCGTGGTACATCGCCACGTCGGCGTTGCGCATCAGCTCGCGGCTCGAGCGTGCCCCGGTGGCGGTGCCGGCCAGTCCCACGCTGGCCTGGATGCGGTGGCGCCGGCCTCCCACCGCGAACGGCTCGTCCATGGTCTCGAGGACCCGCCGGGCGGCGCTGTCCGCGTCGTCGAGGTCGGTGTCGACGAGGAGCACCGCGAACTCGTCCCCCCCGAGGCGGGCCACCGTGTCCTGCGGGCGGAGCGCGGCGGCCATCCGCTGCGCCGCGACGACCAGTAGCTCGTCCCCCACCTGGTGGCCCAGGCTGTCGTTGACGACCTTGAAGTCGTCGATGTCGACGAAGAGCACCGACAGCTCACCGCCGACGGCCTCGCGCCGCTGCAGGGCGTGGTCGAGCCGGTCGGCGAAGAGCTGCCGGTTGGCCAGGCCGGTGAGGGCGTCGTGGAAGGCCTGGTGGGTCAGCTTCTCCTCGAGCCGGCGGCGGTCCGTCACGTCGCGGAGGGTCACGACCCACCCGCTGACGCTCGGGTCGAGGTGCAGGTCCTTGACCACGGCCTCGAGCACGAGGCGACGACCGTCCGCGTGCACCGTCCGCAGGCTCAACGGGTGCTCGTGGTCGTCGGTCCGAGCCAGCGCCCGGGCCAGCAGGGGCCGGTCCTCCTCGTCGACGAGGTCGACGAACCGCTGACCGCGCAGGGCCTCGGGCTCCCGCCCCAGCATCAGGCGCGCCGCCGGGCTGACGAACGTCATGGTCGAGTCGCCCTCGAGGATGGCGACCACGTCCGCGCTGTTGCGTACCAGCGCGTCCAGCCGGCGCTCACCGTGTGCCGTCACCTCGACGGCGGTCAGGGCCTGCTGGACAGCGCGGTGGCGCCGGGCCAGCCGCCTGAACCAGGAGAACCAGCCGATGCACACCACCAGGAAGAGCCCCAGGAGCAGGAGCAGGACGGTCCGGTCGGCGGCGCTGCGCTCGGCGTCGACCTCCCGGGCCGTGACCGCGAGCGCGTCGCGGAGCGAGGAGGTCGCCCCGGGCCCGTCCGACGCGACGTCCTGGGCCGCTGCTGCCACCCGGTCCGCGCCCGGTGCGCCGGACCGGACCAGCCCGCGCACCTCGCCGGCCAACCGGGCCGCAGCAGCGCCCTCGAGACCGTCCTCCGGGTCGAGCGGCAGGAGGGCGTCGATGCGGGCGACGGCCACCCTGCGGTCCTCCACCGGGTCGTCGAGGTGGTAGACGCGGACCACGAACACCAGCTCCAGCGCCAGCACCGCCACGATCGCCGACGCACGCACCGCCCGAGCCGCAGGAGCGCGGCCGGCCGTGCGCGGGATCCCCATGCCTCAGTTCTCGGCGCCTGGACTGGTCGTCTTGAGGGTGACCCGAGCGTCCGGGCCCCGACGGGGTCTCAGCCGGCCTGCGCCGGGCTCAGTGTCGGCGCGCCTGGCGGCTCGTGACCACGCCCAGCACGATGGCCAGCGCGCCCATCGCCAGGCAGATCCATCCGACCACCGTGGTCTCGACCACGTTCTCGACGGCCTGCGGAAGCTCGATCGCGCCCAACGCGAGGATGGCGCCGACGAGCATCAGCAGGACACCTGCTCCAAGTCCCATGCCCCGACCCTAGGCCAGGAGGCCGGTTCCGGACAGCCGGGACGGGTCGACCGAGGTGCCGGTCCCGGCGAGCCGGGTGGTCCGCCGGACCGTCGACCCGCCCGGGCTGCTCCTAGAAGGCCGCCTCGTCGAGGTCCATGATCGCGGAGTCGGTGGCCTCCGCGATCGCGCGCTCCGCCGTGACCTTCGGCAGGTTGTACTGGCAGAAGAACTGCGCCGCGGCGACCTTGCCCTCGTAGAAGGCCTGGTCCCGGCCCGGGTCGCCGCCCAGCTTCTGCATCGCGACCTCGGCCTGGCGCAGGAGCAGCCAGGAACAGACCACGTCACCGAGGGCCATCAGCAGGCGGCTGGTGTTCAGCCCGACCTTGTAGAGGCTGGAGGGGTCCTCCTGCGCGGACATCAGGTCGGCGACCATGTGGCCGACGATCGCGTTGACGTCCTCAAGTGCGGTGGCCAGCAGGACACGTTCGTTCTTCAGCCGGCCGTTGCCGGCCTCGCTGGCCAGGAACCGCTCGATCTCGCCCGTCAGGTGACCCAGCGCCCGGCCCTGGTCCTTGACGATCTTGCGGAAGAAGAAGTCCTGGCCCTGGATGGCCGTCGTGCCCTCGTAGAGGGTGTCGATCTTCGCGTCACGCACGTACTGCTCGATCGGGTACTCCTGCAGGAACCCGGAGCCGCCGAGGGTCTGCAGCGACTCGGTGCCGAGCAGGACCCACGAGCGCTCGGAGCCGTACCCCTTGACGATGGGCAGCAGCAGGTCGTTGACGGCGGCGGCCAGCTCGGCGCTCTCCCCGCGGTGCTCGGCCAGCATCACCTCGTCCTGCCAGGTCGCGGTGTAGAGCACCAGCGCCCGCATCGCCTCGGCGAAGGACTTCTGCACCATCAGCGACCGACGCACGTCGGGGTGGTGGGTGATCGTGACGCGCGGCGCGGTCTTGTCCGCGGCGCGGGTGAGGTCCGCGCCCTGCACGCGGCTCCTGGCGTAGTCGAGCGCGTTCAGGTAGCCGGTCGACAACGTCGCGATGGCCTTCGTGCCGACCATCATCCGGGCGTTCTCGATCACCTGGAACATCTGGGCGATGCCCTGGTGCACCTCGCCGAGCAGCCAGCCCTGGGCCGGCTCCCCGCCGCCCACGGACGGGTCGCCGAAGGTGACCTCGCAGGTGTTGGAGACCCTGATCCCCATCTTGTGCTCGACGTTGGTGACGTAGACGCCGTTGCGCTCGCCGGTCGGCTCGCCGGTCTCGTGGTCGAAGTGGATCTTCGGCACCAGGAAGAGGCTGAGCCCCTTGGTGCCCGGCCCGCCCACGCCCTCGACGCCCACGGGGCGCGCGAGGACGAGGTGCATGATGTTCTCCTGCAGGTCGGACTCGGCCGAGGTGATGAACCGCTTGACGCCCTCGATGTTCCAGCTGCCGTCCTCGTTCGGTGTCGCCCGGCTCCGTCCGGCGCCGACGTCGGAGCCCGCGTCGGGCTCGGTCAGCACCATGGTGGCGCCCCAGCGACGGTCGATCATGTGCTGCGCGATCCGCTGGTCCCGGTGGTTGCCGTTGCGGTGCACCACCGCGGCCATGCCCGGGCCGGCGGCGTACATCCACACCGGCGCGTTGGCGCCGAGGATGAGCTCGCCGATCGCCCAGTTCAGGCTGGAGGGGGCGGCCTGGCCGCCGAGGGCCTCGGGCACCTGCAGGCGCCAGTACTCCGAGTCCATCCACGCGCCGTAGCTCTTCGCGAACGAGGCCGGGACCGGCGCCGTGTGGGTGGCGGGGTCGAAGACCGGCGGGTTGCGGTCGCTGTCGACGTACGACGCGGCGAGGTCCTCGCGGGCGATGCGGTCGACCTCGGCCAGGATCTCGCGGGCGGTGCCGGCGTCGACCTCGCCGAACGGACCGGTGCCCAGGACGTCACCGCGACCGAGGACCTCGAAGAGGTTGAACTCGATGTCGCGCAGGTTGCTGCGGTAGTGGCTCATGGTCCGGCGGGCTCCTTGACGAGGACGGTCGGTAGGTCGGTGATGTTACCGCTCGGTCTACTGACTGGTAACTTGATGGTACGACCCCCTCCCGGGCCTCGCAAGCGAACGCCCAGTTCCGGTGGGAGCCGCCGTCGCCCCGCCGGGCCGGGGGATCTGGGACACTGGCGGCGTGCGCGTCTCAGCGAAGTCCGACTACGCGCTGCGCGCCCTGGTCGAGATGGCCCGGGCAGGCGACGAGCGGGCGATCAGCGCCGAGGAGCTCGGCCGGCGCCAGGACATCCCGCACGGGTTCCTCCAGTCGATCCTGGCCGACCTCCGCCGTGGCGGTGTCGTGCGGTCGCAGCGAGGTCAGTCCGGTGGGTGGCTCCTGGCGCGCGACCCCGCCGAGGTCAGCGTGGCCGACGTGATCCGGGCCGTCGACGGTCCGCTGGTCTCCGTCTACGGCCTGCGACCTGAGGGCGTGAGCTACAACGACCACACCGAGGTGCTCCAGCGGGTCTGGATCGCCGCCCGCAGCGCGTTGCGCGAGGTCTTCGAGGACGTCAGCATCGGCGACCTCGCCGCGGGCCGGCTGCCCGAGGCCGTCGAGGCACGCACCCTGGACCAGGACGCCTGGCAGCCGCACTGACGCACCGTCTCCGGGCTCGGCCACCTGGCCCGACGAGCGGTCAGGCCACCGAGGACCGGCGGCGCCGCGGTGCCTGGTCGGCCTCGTCCAGGCGCGCCTCCAGCGTCTCGTTGCGTCGGCTGAGTCGCTCGACGTCGCGCCTGGCCTCGGCCAGTGCCCGGGTGGTGCGCAGCAGGGCACCGTCGAGGTCCGGCGTGGGCGCCGGGGCGGCCGGGTGCAGGTCGGCCAGGTCGCCCCGGACGTCGTACCCACCGTCGGCCAGGGTGGTGCGCCAGGTCTCGGCGCGCTCGCGCAGCCGCTGCGTGCCGGCGGCGTCCAGCGGGCGTACGGCCGGGGACGGGCCGGGCTCGAGGCCGTCGAGGGACAGCGAGCGGGTACCGAAGCCGACCACGCGGCCCAGCTCGCGCCACGCCCTCTCGCGCCCGGCTCCGCCCGCGGGGACCACGACGACGTGGAGCCGGTCGGGATCGCGGACCGCGCGCCGCCAGCGCCCCAGCACGGAGGCGAGGTCGGTGTCGGGGTCGCCCGGCTCGGCCCAGCCGTCGGGCGCGGTCACGGTGACGACGACGTGCAGCTTCAGGCCCGGCAGCTGGGTGGCCAGCAGGTCGATCTGGTCCTCCGCCGCTCCGGCCAGGGCGGTCTGGCTGACCAGCACCGTCGAGCGGCCCCGGAGCGCGCGGCGCGCGATCCCGGCCCACGCGCCCTCGACCTCCTTGCGCCGGTAACCCCACTCCTCGTGCCGACGGCGCACCTCGATCGCGGCGCGGAAGGCCTCCTCGCGAGCCTTGGTCGGGACGAGCACGTCCAGCTCCGCGAGGTTGGCGCGGTGCCGCTGGACGGCCGTGTCGAGGACGTCGCCGACGCCGGGCAGACCGACGTGGAGGTACGCCGTGCGCTTGACCATGCCCCGAGGCTCGCCCGCGCGGGTCACGAGGCGGCGAGAGGCGTACGGCCCGGGAGAGGCCTGCGGGTGAACAGTCGGTGACCTGGGCGGCCGACCGGGCCCGCGGGGTCAGGCCAGGGCGCGCTGCACCCAGGTGAGCAGCGGCCGGAGCGCCTGCCAGTCCCGGCGCACCATCGCGCCCACCTCGGGGGTGTGGATGACGGGGTCGAAGCCGTAGCTGCGGCCGACCACGATCGTCTTGTGCCGCAGCAGCCCGATCCGGGGGTGGTCGGCCGGGTAGCCGCGCGGCGCGGTCCTGAGCTGCTCGCCGCCGACCTCGAAGCCGGCCCTCTCGAGCACCGTCAGCGTGCGGCGCAGGGTCGGCCCGGTGCGGTCGTCGGCCATCGCCGCCCGCAGCGCCGCGAGCCGCTCGCCGGAGGCCTCGTAGAGCCCGGCGCCGGCGCGTACCCCCCGCGGGCTGAGCTCGACGTACCAGCCCGAGGACGGGCCCACCGCGACGAAACCGCCCTGGTGGGTCTTGTAGGGCGTCTTGTCCTTGCTGAAGCGCACGTCGCGGTGGGGCCGGAAGAGCTTCGCGGTCCGCCCGTCCGGGGCGAACTCGCCCACCAGCTCCTCGAGGAGCGCGGCCATCGGTGCGCGTACCGACTCCTCGTAGGTCGCGCGGTGGGCCTCCCAGAACGAGCGGCTGTTGTCGACCTCGAGGTCGTCGTAGAAGTCGAGCGCGGCGACGGGGAACCCGGTGAACGGCACGGTCCGAGCCTAGGACGCACGGAGACGGGCCGGCAGGACGGTGGCGCCTCAGGTGCGCGCCACCGCCCCGTCTGCTGCAACGGGTCGTGGGGGGAGGCCCGCCGCGGACGACACGCTGCCACACCAGGGGCCGGCCCGGTGCGCGGAGGGGGTGCGCGACCCGCCGGCGTCTCGGGTGCGAGCGGTCGGAGCGGATGACGAGACTCGAACTCGCGACATCGACCTTGGGAAGGTCGCGCTCTACCAACTGAGCTACATCCGCCGGTGACCGGCTGGCCGGTCGGCACGAGGATAGACGATGTGGGGCCGGTCGGGCGCGTCCGGGGGAGACCGGGCGCCGGGGCGGGCGGCAGTAGGGTGCGGGCGTGCTCCTCAGCGACCGCGACATCCTGGCCGAGATCGACGCAAGCCGGGTCGCGATGGAGCCCTGGGACCCCGAGATGCTCCAGCCGTCGTCGATCGACGTGCGCCTCGACCGCTACTTCCGCGTCTTCGAGAACCACCGGTACCCGCACATCGACCCGGCGGCCGACCAGTCGGACCTGACGCGCATCGTGGAGCCCGACGGCGACGAGGCCTTCATCCTGCACCCGGGCGAGTTCGTGCTCGGCTCGACGTACGAGGTCGTCACGCTCCCCGACGACGTCGCCGCCCGCGTCGAGGGCAAGTCCTCGCTGGGCCGTCTGGGCCTGCTCACCCACGCCACCGCGGGGTTCGTGGACCCGGGCTTCTCCGGCCACGTGACGCTGGAGCTGGCCAACGTGGCCACGCTGCCGATCAAGCTCTACCCCGGGATGAAGATCGGGCAGTTCTGCTTCTTCCGGCTCTCCTCGGCCTCCGAGCACCCCTACGGGTCGGCGCGCTACGGCTCGCGCTACCAGGGCCAGCGGGGCCCGACGCCCTCGCGGTCCTTCCAGGGCTTCCACCGCACCCCGATCTGAGGGTCAGTCCGGGCTCCGGGTCCGAGTTCCGAGCCACCCCCTGGCCGCGGCCGAGGAAAGTTAGGTTAGCCTTACCTTGGTACTCACCCGACCGAGGAGATCCACGTGCGCCTACCGCGCCCCCTGCACCGCATCGCCGGCCTGACCGTCACCGTCGGCCTGACCCTCACCCTGCCGGCCTGCAGCACCGGACCCGCCGACGAGGCCGCGACCGAGGCTGTCGAGCCCACCAGCGAGGTGGACGCCGACGCCTTCCCGGTCACCATCGAGCACGCGCTCGGTCAGACCACGATCGAGCAGGAGCCGACCCGTGTCGTCTCGGTGGGCTACGCCGAGGCCGACTTCGCGCTGTCGCTGGGCGTGGTCCCGGTGGGCGCCGCCAAGATCTCCTACGCCGGCAACGAGAACGACTCCTCGGACTTCTTCGACGAGGCCCTGGCCGAGATCGACGACGCCGAGCAGCCCGTCCGCCTCGACGAGACCGACGGCGTGCCCGTCGACAAGATCGTGCGGCTCGAGCCCGACCTGGTCACCGCCACCGCCTCCGGGATGACCCAGGAGGAGTACGACCAGCTCACCGAGGCCGGCATCCCCGTCGTGGCCTACCCGAACGCGCCCTACACGACCACCTGGCAGGAGTCCCTCGACCTCGTCGGGCAGGCGCTGGGACGCTCCGCGCTGGCCGACCAGGTCGAGGCCGAGACCGAGCAGCTGTTCGCGGACACCGCGGCGGAGCACCCCCAGCTGGAGGGCGCCAGCTTCACCTTCGGCGGCCCCAACGCCGGTGACAGCTCCTCGTTCTACGTCTACACGCCCGAGGACAACCGCCCGCGCCTGCTCGCCGAGCTCGGGATGGTGAACACCGACTTCGTCGAGGAGAACAGCGAGGAGGGTCAGTTCCTCTTCAACGTCTCCGCCGAGCGGGCCGCCGAGCTCGACGCCGACGTCTTCCTGACCTATGCCACCTCCGAGGAGGAGGTCGAGGACCTGGCCGGCAACCCGCTGGTGCGACAGATCCCCGCGGTGGCCGACAATCGCTGGTACGCCACCGTCGAGCTCACCGAGGCGGTCGGTTTCTCCGCCCCGTCGCCGCTCTCGCTGCCCTCGGCCCTGGAGGAGTACGTCCCGAACGTCGCCGCGGCCGTCGAGGGCGACGGCTCCGGGTCCTGACCCGGGCGCCGGCGAGGACGAGACGATGGCGGTGAGCTCCCCGGAGCTGCTGGACCGGCCGCGGGCGCGCCCCGCGGCCGGTCCGGCCCGCGCGGCCGCGGTGCTGCTGGTGGTGCTGCTCCTCGCCGCGGTGGTCTCGGTCCTCGTGGGCTCGCGGGCGGTCTCGCCGCTGGCGGTGCTGGAGGCCGGCCCCGACCGGGTCGTGCTGGAGTCGCGGGCGGTGCGCACCGTGCTCGGCGCCCTGGTCGGGACGGCCCTCGGGCTGGCCGGTGCCGCGATGCAGGGGCTGACCCGCAACCCGCTGGCCGACCCCGGCATCCTCGGCGTCAACGCCGGCGCCGCGCTGGCGATCGTGCTCGGTATCGTCTACCTGGGCGTCGGCGGCCTGCGCGCCTCCATGGTGCTCGCGTTCGTCGGGGCCGCGGTCGCCGCGGTCCTGGTGCACGCGATCGCCGGCCTCGGCCGCAACGGCGCCACCCCGGCCACGCTCACCGTCGCCGGAGCCGCGTTCGCCGCGGCCGCCAGCAGCTGGACCGTCGCGGTGCAGATGGTCGACCAGACCACGCTGGACGTCATGCGCCGCTGGCAGGTCGGGTCGACCGGCGGCCGTGACTGGGACACGGTGGCCACCGTCGCGCCGGTGCTGCTGGTCGGCATCGTGCTCGCGCTGCTGCTCAGCCGCACCCTGAACTCGCTGGCGCTCGGCGACGACCTCGCCAGGGGCCTGGGCCGCCACACCGGCCGCGACCGGGTGCTCGTCGGCGTTGCGATCGTGCTCCTCGCCGGCACCGCCACCGCGGTGGCCGGCCCGATCGCCTTCGTCGGCCTCGTCGTCCCGCACCTGGTCCGGGTCGTCACCGGCTCCGACCACCGCCTCCTGCTGCCGCTCTCGGCCGGGTACGGCGCGGTGCTGGTGCTGCTGGCCGACACCGTCGGCCGCGTGGTGCTCCCGCCCTCCGAGGTGCAGGTCGGCATCATGACCGCCGTCGTCGGCGTCCCCTTCTTCCTGCTGCTGGTGCGACGCGGACGGATGGGCCTGTGAGCGCCCCGACGCTGCGCGCGCCGGTCCGCGAGCACGCGCCCGTACGCCTCGACCAGCGTGTGGCCACCCGCCGCCCGCGCCGCCGCCGGCGGCTGGTGATCGGCGGGCTGCTCGCCACCCTGGTCGCCGCGTTCACGGTCCGCGTGCTGCTCGGCGACTACACCGTCACCGCCCCCGACTTCGTCCGGATCTTGCTCGGCGAGCAGGTGCCGGTCGCGACCTTCGTCGTGATGGAGTCCAAGCTCCCGCGAGCCGTACTGGCCCTGCTCGTCGGGCTGGCCCTCGGCAGCGCCGGGTCGCTGTTCCAGACCCTGCTCCGCAACCCGCTGGCGAGCCCGGACGTGATCGGCGTCAGCATGGGCGCCAGCGCGGCCGGGGTGCTGGCCCTGCTCGTGCTCGGGCTGCGAGACGGCGCCGTGTCGGTCTTCGCCGTTGTCGGCGCGGTGGTCGTCTCGGTCGTGGTGCGGTGGGTGGCCGGCACCACCGGCGGCTACCGCCTGGTCCTGGTCGGCGTCGGGATGGCCGCGGCGATGGTCTCGGTCGTGCAGTACCTCTTCGCCCGCTCGGCGACCTACGACGTGCAGCTGGCGCTGCGGTGGCTGGTCGGCAGCGTCAACAACGTGCCGTGGACGACGATCGGGGTCCTGGCCGCGGCCCTGGCCGTGCTGCTGCCGCTCCTGGCCTGGCTGGCCCGCGCGCTGCCGGTGCTCGAGCTGGGCGACGACGCCGCCGCCGGTCTCGGTGTGGGCCGGCACCGCACCGACGTGCTGCTGCTGGTCGGCGTGCTGCTGACCTCGGTGGCCGTCGCCGCCGCGGGACCGGTCTCGTTCGTGGCCTTCATGGCCGGGCCGATCGCCCGGTCCCTGCTCGGCGGGCGGCACAGTCTGCTGGGCGGGGCCCTGGTGGGGGCCGTGCTGATGCTGCTCGCGGACCACGTGGCGGCGTACCTGGTCCCCGGCGTGGTGCTCCCCGTCGGGGTGGTGACGGGGGCGGTCGGCGGACCGTTCCTGCTGTGGCTGCTGGCGCACGGCGCCGCAGGAGGGAGAGCCCGATGACCCGGCTGCGCACCGAGGCCGTGAGCCTGGGGTACGGCGACCGCACCGTGGTCCGCGACGTCACCGTCGAGGTCCCCGACGGGCGGGTGACCGTCGTGGTCGGCCCGAACGCCTGCGGCAAGTCGACGCTGCTGCGCGGCCTGGCCCGGCTGGTGCGGGCCCGGGGCGGCAGCGTCCTGCTCGACGGCGAGGTGATCCACCGCCGACCGACCAAGGAGGTCGCCAAGGTCCTCGGGCTGCTGCCGCAGAACCCGGTGGCCCCCGACGGCGTCAACGTCGCCGACCTCGTGGGCCGCGGGCGTCACCCGCACCAGGGCGCCTTCAAGCGCTGGGGACCCGAGGACCGCGCGGCGGTCCAGGAGGCGATGGAGCTCACCGACACCGCCGCCCTCGCCGACCGCGTCGTCGACGAGCTCTCCGGCGGGCAGCGGCAGCGGGTCTGGATCGCGATGGCGCTCGCGCAGGGCACCGACCTGCTCCTGCTCGACGAGCCGACGACCTACCTCGACGTCGCGCACCAGGTCGACATGCTCGACCTCCTCGCCGAGCTGAACGCCCGCTCCGGGACCACGATCGTGATGGTGCTGCACGACCTCAACCTCGCCGCCCGCTACGGCCACCGGCTCGTCGCGATGCGTGACGGCGTCGTCCTGGCCGAGGGCACCCCGGCCGAGGTGGTGACCTCGCAGAACGTGCGCGAGGTGTTCGGCCTGGACAACACCGTGATCACCGACCCGGTCTCCGGCACCCCGCTGGTGGTGCCCATCGGGCGCACCCACGCCCCCGTCCCCCAGGAGGACGCATGACGACGGACCCCGACCTGTCCGACCCCGCCGGATCCGACCACGCGGAGCTGCCGCTGGTGCTGGGCGAGGTCGAGGTGGTCGCGGTCGAGCGGGTCTCGCCGTCCTTCGTCCGCGTCGTTCTCGGCGCATCCTGCCTGGCCGAGATGGGCGTCGACGGCAGCTGGCTCGACCAACGGTTCAAGGTGGTCTTCCCCTGCGCCGACGGATCCCTGCCGGACCTCCCGCCGGCCGGGGTCGACTGGTGGGAAGCGTGGCAGGCGCTGCCGGAGGAGGAGCGCGGCAGCATGCGCACCTACACCGTCCGCGACGTGCGCGGGGTCGGCGAGCACCGGCGGCTGGTCGTCGACATCGTCGTCCACCACCCCGTGGCCGGGGAGCCGGACGGGCCGGGCAACCGGTGGGCGTCCGCCGCGGCCGTGGGCGACCGGCTGCTGGTGCTGGTCCCGCGGCGCGGTCACGAGTTCGGCGGCCGCGAGTTCGCGCCGGCGCCGACCGACCGGGTGCTCCTGGTGGCCGACGAGACCGCGGTGCCCGCGGTGGCCGCCATCCTGCGCGACCTGGGGCCGGAGGCGGCCGGGTGCGCGCTGCTGGAGGTGCCCACCTCCGCCGACGTGCAGGCCCTCGAGTGCCCGGTCGGGGTGGAGGTGCACTGGCTGGCCCGCGACGGGGCGCCTCGGGGCGACCTGCTGCACGCCGCCACGGTCGCGCGTCTCGGGGTCGATCCCCGGACGCTGCCCGAGGTCGACGACGACGAGGTCGACCCGAACGTGTGGGAGACGCCGGTCTACTCCTCCTCGGGGGAGCAGATCGCCCCGGACCCGGGCACGGACGTCCGTGACGGCCTGTACGCCTGGATCGCGGGGGAGTCGACGATGGTGACCGGCCTGCGCCGGCACCTGGTGCGCGAGCGCGGGGTCGACCGCCGCAAGGTGGCGTTCATGGGCTACTGGCGAGAGGGCGTGCCGATGCGCAGCTGATGCTCGCCCCGGTCGGGCGTCGAGGAGCGAGCGCAGCGAGCGTCTCGAGACCCCCGCCCCGACCAGCGGTGATCGGTGGTCGAGGAGCGAGCGCAGCGAGCGTCTCGAGACC
>JBKJPE010000117.1:0-42855 GCA_046595185.1 Nocardioides sp. | reverse complement strand
GTCCTCGCCGATCCAGTAGAGGAGCTCACCGAGGATCTGCGCGAAGTACTTCGGACGGGTGTGGATGAAGGGCATCGCCACGGCGAGGCCGCCGTAGACGTTCGGCTCCTGGGTGGCGATCCAGCAGAAGTCCTCCAGGCGCGGGAGGCCGACGTGCTCGACGATGAAGGTGAGGTCGGTGAAGTCCGTGGCCACGTGGTCGACGTCGGCGACGTCGAAGGCGTCACGGTCCAGCGGGCGGATGGTGGGGCCCTTGTGCACGTGGATGTTCTTGATGCCGAGCGTGCGGCAGGCCTCGAAGTAGCGGTAGGCCCACGGGTCGTCGAGCTTCCAGCCGCGCGAGTCGCCGTGCCACTCCGCGGTGTAGAGCTTGACGCCCTTGAGGCCGTACTTCTCGGCGTCGGCGTGCAGCATCTCCAGGCCGCGCTCGCCGTTGCGGGGGTCGAAGTTGTGGTTGTAGGTCAGCTTGTCCGGGTGCTTGGCCGTCAGGGCCGATGCCTCCTCGGACTGCCCGAAGCCGGTCTTGTAGAACTCGTGGAGGTAGGCCGGCTGGAAGATGGCGTGGTCGGCGTAGCCGTCGGTGAAGATGTCCTTCATCAGCCGCTCGCCGCCCTGGTAGAGGTACTCCTCGTAGGACCAGACCTCGGACTCGGGCGAGAGGTTGCGGTGGTAGTCGTAGAAGCAGTCGATGAACTGCTTGCCGTGGATGTTGCGCTGGTTCTCCTCGCGGGCGTCCCACAGCGCGATGTGGGCGTCCACGACGTAGTAGTTCTCGCCGTCCTTGGTGTACATGGTTCCTCCATCTCCGCCCGTGACGACCGTCACGTGGCCTGTCGCCGACGGTAGGTCGCGCGACCCTGCTGCGGAGGGGTTGCGCGTCTCAGTTTGAGACTCGGGTCCCGGCCGGGCCGGTGTCCGGTCCTCACCGGGTGGGCGCCGGCCCCGGCACGGCCCGGTGCGGTCGTTGGGCCGCAGCCGTAGCGTCGGGCCCCATGACCCCCGTGCGGCGCTGGCTGGTGGTGGCCGCGCTGGTCGCGGTCGTCGTCGGGCTCCCGCTGACCCCGCGGCTGGTGCCGGCCGACGAGCCCGACGTGGACGCCGCCGGTCTGATGGCCCTGCTGCGCGAGGCCCCCGACGAGGGCTGGAGCGGCTACGTCGAGACCACCGGGACCCTCCAGCTGCCGGCCACCGGCGACCTCGACGACCTCGGGTCGCTGCTGGGCGAGACCACCCGGCTGCGCGTGTGGTGGCGCGACGCCGACTCGTGGCGCGTCGACCGGCTGCTGACCGCGGGGGAGAGCGACCTGCGCCACGCCGGCGGGGTCACCGTGGCCTACTCCTACGAGGCCCAGCGAGCAGAGGTGAGCCGCGACCCCGACATCCGACTGCCCCGCACCAGCGACCTGCTGCCCGCCGAGCTCGCCCGCCGGTTCGTGGTCGGCGCCGACCCGGCCGCGGTCGAGGCGATCCCGGCGCGGCGCGTCGCCGGGGTGTCGGCGGCCGGGCTGCGCGTGGACGGGTCGCAGGCCGACGAGCGGACCACCATCGGCCGGGTCGACGTCTGGCTCGACCCCGCCACCGGGGTGCCGCTGCTGGTGGAGGCCTACGCCGAGGGCTCGTCCGAGCCCGCGCTGACCAGCGAGGTGCGCGACTACGAGCCTGCGACGCCCCCGGCCTCCGTCGTCGCGCTGGAGCCGACCGGGGACACCGAGGTGGAGCAGGTCGATGTGCTCGACATCGCTGACGCCGCCAGCCAGTACGCCCCGCTGCGCCCACCCGCCGAGGTCGCCGGCCTCCCGCTGGCGCCGGGCTCGCGCGGAGCGGTGGGGATCTACGGCGCGGGGCTGACGCAGCTGGTCGCGATCCCCCTGCGCGACAACGAGGCCGACCCCCTGCGCGACCAGGTCGCCGTCACGCCCGACGCCGTCGCCACCGAGGACACCATCGGCGCGCTGGCCGGCCCGCTCGGGGTGCTCGTCGGCGGCCGGGCCGGCGAGGGTGGTTGGCTGGTCGCCGGCACGCTCGAGCTCGACGCCCTGCGCGCGGCCGAGGCCGACCTGCGCGCCGGCGCCGTCTACGTACCCGAGGAGGACCGGTGATCCGCACCCGCGGCCTGACCAAGCGCTTCGGGCGGGTGGCGGCGGTCAGCGACCTGGACCTCGACGTCCACGAGGGCGACGTCTACGGCTTCCTGGGGCCCAACGGATCGGGCAAGACCACGACCGTGCGGATGCTGCTGGGCCTGGTCCTGGCGACGTCCGGCACCGTCGAGGTGCTCGGGCGCCCGATGCCCGGCGCGTCCGCCGAGGTGCTGCCCCAGGTGGGCGCCATGGTCGAGGGGCCGGCGGCCTACGGGCAGATGTCGGGGCGCCGCAACCTCGCGCTCTACGACGCCGCAGGGCGCGGGCGGCGCGCCGGGCGGGCCGGCCGTGTCGACGACGCGCTGGCCCGGGTCGGGCTGGCGGGGGTGGACGCACGGCCCGTGCACGCGTACTCCCTCGGGATGCGCCAGCGTCTCGGCCTGGCCCAGGCCCTGCTGACGTCTCCGCGGCTGCTGGTCCTCGACGAGCCGACCAACGGCCTGGACCCGCAGGGCATCCGCGACATCCGGGCGTTGCTGCTCGACCTCAACGCCGCCGGCACCACCGTGCTCGTCTCCAGCCACCTGCTGACCGAGATCGAGCAGACCGCCACCCGTGTCGGCGTCATCTCCCGCGGTCGCCTGGTCGTCCAGGACCACCTCGACGCCCTGCGTGGCCCGACCGGGCGGCAGCTGGTGCGCACCGTCGGCGCCGAGCAGGGCGACCGGGCCGCCGCGGTGCTCGGCCGGGTGGTCGAGGAGCGCGACGGCGAGCGGCTGGTCGTCCGCGGCGACGATCCCTCGCAGATGGTGGCCGCGCTGGTCGGCGCGGGCGTGCCGGTGGCCGAGGTCACCCCCGAGCGGCGCACGCTCGAGGGCGTGGTGCTCGACGCCACCGGCGCGGGCTCCGACGACTTCTCCGCCGAGGGTGCCGCGTGATCCGCGTCGAGCTGTCCAAGCTGGTGCGCAGCCGCCGCACGTGGGTGACGATCGCGCTCATCGACGCCCTGCCGACCCTGGTGGCGGTGCTGCTCTCGCTGACCGCGATCGGGCCCCGGCCCGGCACCGGCCCGGCCTTCCTGTCGGCCGTGCTCACCGACGGCACGCTCTTCCCGTTGGCGGCGCTGGCCATCGTCCTGCCGCTGCTCCTGCCGGTCGCCGTGGCGCTGACCGCCGGCGAGGCGGTCGCGGGGGAGGCGCAGCAGGGCACCCTGCGCTACCTGCTGGTGCGTCCGGTGGGGCGGCTGAGCTTCCTGGTGGCCAAGATGGTGGCGGTGATGGCCTTCGTGGTGATCACGATCGTGGTGGTCGCGGTCACGGCGTACGTGCTCGGGGTGCTGCTGCTGGGCGACGGCGAGGTCACGGCCGGCTCGGCCGTCGTGCCCGGCGGCACCTCGGTCTCGGGGACCACGCTGTCCACGCCCGAGCTGGTCGGGCGCACCGCGCTCGCGCTGGCGTACGCGATCTTGTGCATGGCCGGCGTGGCCGCGATCGCGCTGTTCCTCTCCACCGTCGCCGACTCCCCGCTCGGGGCGGCGCTCGGGACGATGGCGGTGCTGATCGCCTCGACGCTGCTCTTCACCCTCGACGCCGCCGACGTGGTCCGCGACGTCCTGCCGACCCGCTACTGGCTGGCGTTCGTCGACCTGTTCCGGGACCCGATCCTGTGGCGCGACGTGGTGCGCGGGGTCCTGCTCCAGCTGGCCTACGTGGTGGTGTTCTTCGGGGCGGCCTGGGCCAGCTTCGCCACCAAGGACGTCACCGACTGATCGTGCGTCCGACGGCGCCGGCCGGGATAGTCCCTGACGAGATCGTCGTCTACCGGCCCGGAGCACAGCGATCTCGTCGGGGACTATCCCCCGACCGGACCCCTCAGCAGACCCCCGGGCCCGGGACGGCGAGCGGTGCGGTGCCGAGCCCGTCCACGACGATGCGGACGACCGCGGGCTCGGTCGGGACGTCGGCGTGGCCCACGACGAGGCCGGGGCAGACGGCCTGCAGGCCGAAGGAGACCGCGCCGTCGAGCCGCCCGGAGGTCGGGGGCACGACGGTCTCGTCGTCGTCGGTCCACAGCGCCGCCCACTGCGGGCCGCTGGGGGTCTCGTCGCCTCGGTTGAGCACGTCGAGCAGCTCGCTGTCCGGCTGCAGCTGCTGGCAGCCCTCAGGACATCCGGCGCCGGCCAGCCCGGCGGCCTCGGCCAGCTCCGTGCCGTGGTGCGGGGAGGCCAGCGTCAGCACCCGGCGGGTGATCTCGTCGCCGTCCAGCTCGGCCACGAACCAGCGCGCGACCACGCCGCCGGCGGAGTAGCCGACCACGTCGACCGACGGCGCGCCGGCGTCCACCGCGGCCTCGGCCGCCGCCGCCACCAGCGCGGCGTGGTCGCGCAGGTCGCCCCGCCCGTCACCCGGCGGGACCAGCACCTCGACGGTGCGGCCCTCCGCCCGCAGCGCCTCGGCCAGCGTCTCGAGCCCGGCGTCGCTGCCGCCGTACCCCGGCAGCAGGAGCACCGGACCGACCTCGCCCTGCGCGACCGGCGGGGCCGGCTCGTCGCGGCCGAGGACCAGCGCGACGGAGGCGCCGACCACGGCGAGGACGGCGAGCGCGGCGACGACGAGCCAGAGCCGGCGGCGTGCGGGGGCGAGGGAGTCGAGCACCGCTCCAGCATGCCGCGGAGGCGTAGGGCCGTCACCCGACCGGGTACGGGACCCCCGACCTACGTTGGGGCCATGTCCTCGATCCCCGCCGGGCTCACCCGCGCCCTCGACACCGCGCTGGACCGCTCCGTGCTGCTCGGCTACACCCGGATCGGCCCGGGAATCCGGCGCCGCTTCTGGCCGGCCGACCCGCCCGCGGGCGCGCTGCTCGGCAGGCACGTCGTCGTCACCGGGGCCACCTCCGGCATCGGTGAGGCGATGGCGCTCGCCTTCGCCCGCCTCGGCGCGACCGTTCACGTGCTCGGCCGCACGCAGCACAAGATCGACCGCGTCCTGGCCGACGTCCGCGCGCAGGTGCCGTCGGCGCAGGTGGTCGGTGAGCTCTGCGACGTGAGCGACCTCGACGCCGTCCGCGCGTGGTGCGCCGACCTCGCCGGACGGGTCGACGCGCTGCACGGGCTCGTCCACAACGCGGGCGTGCTGCCGCCGGAGCGGCAGGAGAGCGCCCAGGGCCACGAGATGACGCTCGCGGCCCACGTGCTCGGGCCGCACCTGATGACCGAGCTGCTGCTCGAGCCGCTGCTCGCCGCAGGACGCGACGGTGGCGCCACGGTCGTGTGGATGAGCTCCGGCGGCATGTACACCTCCGGCCTGCGCGCCGACGACCTCCAGCACGAGCAGGGGGAGTACGACGGCGTGCGCGCCTACGCACGGACCAAGCGGATGCAGGTCGTGCTGGCCGACGCCTGGGCCGGGCGCCTGGGCGGCAGCGGCGTCACCGCGGCCTCGATGCACCCCGGCTGGGCCGGCACCCCCGGGATCACCGACTCCCTCCCCGGCTTCGGCAAGGTCGTCGGCCCGCTGCTGCGCACCGCCGAGGAGGGCGCGGACACCGCGGTCTGGCTGGTGGCCACCCGCCCCTCGGCGCCGGGGACCCACCACTTCTGGCACGACCGCCGCACCCGGCCCACGACGTACCCCGTCCAGAAGGCCGACGACCGCGACCGGGTCGCCGACTTCCTGGGCCAGGTCAGCGAGCTGACCGACACCGAGGCGTGGCCGGTCGGGACCCTGCGGTGAACCACGACGCCCTCGCCGAGCCGCTGCGCTCGCGCTGGAGCCCCACCTTCTTCGACGACGCCGAGACCCTCGACCGGGCGCAGGTCGAGGCGCTGCTGCAGGCGGCCCGCTGGGCCCCGAGCGCCGGCAACTCCCAGCCGTGGGTGCTGCTGGTCGCCGAGCGGGGCAGCACGACCCGCGCGGTGCTCGAGGAGCACCTCTCGCGCGGCAACGCCTGGGTGCGCCGCCCGGCGCTCGTGCTCCTGGGCTGCACGCAGGTGGCTGCCGACCCGGACGCCGAGCCGAGCGGCAAGCCGCCCAAGGACCCGGCCTACGCCCACCACGACCTCGGCCAGGCCGCCGCCCACGTCACGCTCCAGGCCCGGGCGACGGGGCTCCACGCCCACCAGTTCTCCGGCTTCGACAAGGGCGCCGTGGCGGCCGCCCTCGGTGTCCCCGACCACTACCGCCTGCTGACCGGCATCGCCGTGGGCCACCGCGGCGACCCCGCCGCGGCCCCCGAGGGCGAACGGGAGCGGGAGGCCGGGGCGCGCGAGCGCAAGCCGCTGACCGAGGTCGCCCAGGTGCGCTGGGGCCGGGCCTGGTAGGTCCGGGGTCCCCCCACCCCGGGACACGCCCGCCCGCGCAGGCGGTGCACCCGGGTGCTCGCCCGAGCGGCTGAGCGCCGGCTGGCAGAATCGGGCGCATGACCTCCCTCCACGACCACCACGCGACCGCCATCGACGGCCAGGACGTCGACCTCGCGACGTACGCCGGTCAGGTCGTCCTCGTCGTCAACACCGCCTCGCAGTGCGGCTTCACCCCGCAGTACGAGGGCCTCCAGGAGCTGCAGGCGGCGTACGCCGACCGCGGGTTCAACGTCCTGGGCTTCCCCTGCAACCAGTTCCAGTCGCAGGAGCCGGGTGACGACGCCTCGATCGCGGGGTTCTGCGAGCGCAGCTTCGGCGTCACCTTCCCGATGTTCTCCAAGGTCGACGTCAACGGCGACGAGGCGCACCCGCTCTTCCGCTGGCTGCGGGAGGAGAAGAGCGGTCTGCTCGGCGGCAAGATCAAGTGGAACTTCACCAAGTTCCTCGTCGGCAGGGACGGCCGGGTCCTCAAGCGGTACGCGCCGACGACCACGCCGGAGAAGATCACCGGCGACATCGAGAAGGCCCTCCGGCCGTGACCGGGTTCACCGCCACCACGACCGCCGAGGCCGTCGTCCTGGCGACCCGCCAGGAGATCTGGGACCTCCTGCGCGACGCCGACTCGGTGGCTCGCCTGACCCCGTTCGTGACGCGCATCGAGGACCGGGGCGAGCACTGGGTCTGGTCGATGACCAAGCTGCCCGTGCCGAAGGCGACGCTGTCGCCGACCTTCACCGAGAAGATGGAGTTCGTCGAGCTCGAGCGGATCGAGTTCAAGCACGACGCCCCGGAGGGTTCCGACGAGAACGCCTGCGTCGACGGCTGGTACGAGCTGGAGGAGCTCGAGGCGCTGGCCGGGGAGCCGGCCGCCACCCTGCTGCGCACCTCGCTCTCGATCACCCTCGACCTGCCGCTCCCCGGGGCGCTGAAGCCGGCGGTGAGGGCGTCGATGAAGACGGTCATCAACCAGATGGGCGACCGCTTCTCCGCGGGCATGCTCGACACCCTCGGCACGACGACCCGGGGCAGGCCGACCCGGTCGTGACTTGCCGGTAACCCGGCCTGGGCGGGAGTCTGGGCTGGTGCCCAAGATCGCGACCACGTCCTCGTACTCCATCACCATGCGGCTGCACACCGAGCCCGACCACTCGGTGATCGGCTCGGTGACCACCGCGATCGCCGCGGAGGGCGGCATCGTGATGGCCGTCGACGTCGCCGAGTCGGCCAACGACCGCCTGGTCATCGACGTCACCTGCTCGGCCATCGACGCCGACCACGCCGCGCAGCTGCGCAGCAAGGTCGACGAGGTCGACGGGGTCACGGTCCACAAGGTCAGCGACCGGACCTTCCTGCTCCACATCGGCGGCAAGATCGAGGTCACCTCCAAGGTGCCGCTGCGCAACCGCGACGACCTCTCCATGGCCTACACCCCGGGCGTGGGCCGCGTCAGCCAGGCGCTGGCCGACAACCCCTCGGACGTCTCCCGCCTCACCGTCAAGGGCAACTCGGTCGCCGTGGTCACCGACGGCTCCGCGGTCCTCGGCCTGGGCAACATCGGCCCCGGCGCCGCGCTGCCGGTGATGGAGGGCAAGGCCGCGCTGTTCAAGCGCTTCGCTGGCATCGACGCCTGGCCGATCTGCCTGGCCAGCCAGGACACCGACGAGATCGTGCGCGCGGTCGAGATGATCGCGCCCGGCTTCGGCGGGATCAACCTCGAGGACATCGCCGCCCCCCGGTGCTTCGAGATCGAGGCCCGGCTGCGCGAGAGCCTCGACATCCCGGTCTTCCACGACGACCAGCACGGCACGGCGATCGTCGTGCTCGCCGCGCTGACCAACGCGCTGCGGGTGGTCGGCAAGAAGATCGAGGAGCTGCGCATCGTGGTCTCCGGCGCGGGCGCGGCGGGCACCGCGATCGTCACGCTCCTGCTCGCCGCCGGGGTCACGGACATCGTGGTCTGGGACCGCGAGGGCTGCCTGTCCGGCGACGACGAGTCGCTCCCCGCGGCCAAGCTCACGCTGGCCAGGGCCACCAACCCCCGCAAGGTCCGCGGCGACCTGCGCGCCGGTGTCACCGGCGCCGACGTCTTCATCGGCGTCAGCGCACCCAACGTGCTGGAGCCTGCGTGGATCAAGGACATGAACGACAAGGCGATCGTCTTCGCGCTGGCCAACCCCGACCCGGAGGTCGAGCCCGGTGACGCCGGGCAGTACGCCGCGATCGTGGCCAGCGGTCGCTCGGACTACCCCAACCAGATCAACAACGTGCTGGCCTTTCCCGGCGTCTTCCGTGGGCTGCTCGACGCCCGGGCCACCGACGTGACGATCGAGATGATGCTGCGCGCGGCCGACGCCATCGCGCACGTGGTCCGGGACGACGAGCTCAACCCGACCTTCATCATCCCGTCGGTCTTCAACGCGGAGGTGCCCAAGGCGGTCGCCCGGGCGATCGCCGGCCGGCACGCCACCGTCGACGACGACTGACCCACGTGTTGACATACGCCTGAGTATTGTCAATTGAATCGACAGTATGTACTTTTCTGTCAACCGAGCGCTCCCGTGCCGGTGACAGGAGGAGCTCCGTGAGCGAGCAGCAGGCCGGGCCACCCCGGACCAACAGCGGCAGCACCGTGCCGGTCGGCTCGACGGAGGGGTGGCGTGACCGGAAGCGGATCCTGTGGCTGATCGGCCTGGTGGTGCCGTCGCTGGCGTTCGTCGCGTACGGCGGGTGGCTGGCCACCGGGTCCGGGCTGTGGTTCTGGGTCGGACCGGTGGTGATCCTGGTCATCGTGCCGGCCGTCGACCTCGTCGCCGGCCTCGACCGCGCCAACCCGCCCGACGACGCCATCGAGGCCCTCGAGGAGGACCGGTACTACCGGTGGGTGACCTACTCTTCCTGCCGGTGCAGTACGCCGGGTTCGTCGGTGCGGCCTACCTCGTCGCCCACGGCGACCCGCTCGGCGTCGGGGGCGACCTGACCCCGGTCGAGCAGCTCGGCCTCGCCGCCACCATCGGCTGCATCGGCGGGATCGGTATCAACACCGCCCACGAGCTCGGGCACAAGCGCGAGGCCAGCGAACGGTGGTTGTCCAAGATCGCCCTCGCGCAGAGCTTCTACGGCCACTTCTACATCGAGCACAACCGCGGTCACCACGTCCGCGTCGCGACCCCTGAGGACCCCGCCAGCAGCCGGCTCGGCGAGTCCTTCTACGCCTTCTGGCCGCGCACCGTGCTGGGCTCCCTGCGCTCGGCCTGGCACCTGGAGGCCAGGCGCTGTGCCCGCCGCGACCAGCACCCGTACCGCCCCGGCAACGACGTGCTCAACGCCTGGCTGATGTCGGCGGTGCTCTGGGGCGCCCTCGGGCTGTGGCTCGGGCCGGTCGTGCTGCCGTTCCTGGTCGTCCAGGCGCTGATCGGGCTCACCCTGCTCGAGGTCGTCAACTACATGGAGCACTACGGGATGCGCCGGCAGGAGGTCGGCGTCGGGCACCGCCGGCGCTACGAGCGGGTCGACCCGTCGCACTCCTGGAACTCCAACAACGTCGCCACCAACGTGCTGCTCTACCACCTGCAGCGCCACAGCGACCACCACGCGAACCCGACCCGGCGCTACCAGACGCTGCGCGACTTCGAGGAGTCCCCGGTCCTGCCCACCGGGTACGCCGGGATGATCCTGATCGCCCTCGTGCCACCGCTGTGGCGACGGGTGATGGACCCCCGGGTGGTGGGTCACTTCGGCGGCGACGTCACGCGCGCCAACATCCACCCCCCGCAGCGGGCGCGGGTGCTCGCGGCCTGGCCGCCGCCGGCCGCGACCACCGCCGACCACACCACCGCGGAGCTGGCCGCGCCCGCCCCGCACCCGCTCGCCCCGGTGCCGCTCGAGGAGGTGCCGGTCGAGGAGGTGCCGGCCGCGCGCTGCCCCGGCTGCGGCTACACCTACGAGGTCGAGGTGGGCGACGAGCTCGAGGGCCTCGCCGCCGGCACCGCGTGGGCCGACGTGCCCGACTCGTGGTGCTGCCCCGACTGCGGGGTGCGGGACAAGGTCGACTTCGTCCCGATGAGCGGGAGCGACGCCCGGTGAGGGTCGTGGCGGACCGGGGCACCTGCGAGGGTCTGGGCATGTGCGAGGCCATGAGCGAGCTGTTCGAGGTCGGCGAGGACGGCGTCGTCGTGGTCCACGACGACCAGCCGCCGGAGGCCGCGCGGGCCGACGTGCAGGCGGCGGTGGACGCCTGCCCGGTGCTGGCGCTCCGGATCGTGGGCTAAGGGTGCGCACCGGGGGGCGCCTGGTCGTGGTCGGTGGCGGCCTGGCCGGGCTGCGCGCGGTCGACACCGCGCGCCGCGAGGGCCACGCGGGTGAGCTGGTCCTCGTCGGCGCCGAGGCCCGGGCACCGTACGACCGGCCGCCCCTGAGCAAGGCCGCGCTCGCGCCGGGCGCCGGTGAGGTCCAGCCCCTCCGCACGGCCGACGAGCTGCGGGACGACCTCGGGGTCGACCTGCGGCTCGGCACGGAGGTCACCGGTCTCGACACGTCCGCCCGCAACCTGCTCCTCGGCGACGAGCGCCTGGCCTACGACGCCCTGGTCGTCGCCTCCGGCGCCCGCCCCCGTCCCTTCGCCGGTGACCACCTGGCCGGCGTCACCCACCTGCGCACGGCCGACGACGCGGTCGCGCTGCGGCGCGGGCTCGACGCCGGCGCACGGACCGTCGTGGTCGGGGCCGGCTTCATCGGCTCCGAGGTGGCCTCCGCGGCCCGGGCGCGCGGTCTCCCCGTGACCGTGGTCGAGGCGGCCGACGTGCCGCTGGAGCGGTCGCTGGGGCCCGAGGTCGGTCACCTGGTGACCCGGATGCACCGCGACGCCGGAGTCGACCTGCGGCTCGGCTCGGGCGTCGCCGGGCTCACCGGGGCCGACGGTCGTGTCACGGGCGTCGACCTCGCCGACGGCTCCCACCTGCCGGCGGACCTTGTGGTGCTCGGGGTCGGCGTCGCGCCCGCGACCGCGTGGCTGGAGGGCAGCGGGGTCGCCCTGCACCCGGAGGACCGCGGCGTCGTCTGCGACGTCGACCTGGCCACCTCGGCGCCGGGGGTGTGGGCGGCCGGCGACGTGGTGCACGCCCCGAGCCCGCTCCTCGGCGGGGACCTGCTCCGGGTCGAGCACTGGACCAGCGCCGCCGAGCAGGGTGCCGCGGCCGCCCGCCACGCGCTCGACCCGGCGTCCGCCCGGCAGGTCGCGCCGGTGCCGTACTTCTGGTCCGACGTCCACGGTCACCGGCTGCAGCTCGTCGGCACGACCCGGGCCGACGAGGTGGTCCGGCTCGACCCGGGCGACGGCGGGGTCGCCGGGACCGTCGCGCTCTGGCGCCGCGCCGACCGGGTGGTCGGCGCCCTGGTCGTCGACGGCCCCCGGATGGTGCTGAAGCTGCGCCGGCGGATCGCCGACGGCGGCGCCTTCGACGAGGCGTCGGCGGCGGCGCGGGAGCTGAGGACGACGACCTAGGGTGATGCGGTGACCTCCACCGCCCGCCCGCACCAGGCGGTCGCCACGCGGGACCGGATCCTCGCCGCGGCCGTCGACCTGACCTCGCACGCGGGGTGGGCGAAGGTGACGATGGCGCGGCTGGCCGACGAGGTGGGCGTCAGCCGGCAGACGGTCTACAACGAGATCGGCACCAAGGGTGCGCTGGCCGAGGCCATGGTGCAGCGCGAG
This sequence comes from Nocardioides sp., assembly GCA_046595185.1. Taxonomy (GTDB): domain Bacteria; phylum Actinomycetota; class Actinomycetes; order Propionibacteriales; family Nocardioidaceae; genus Nocardioides. Next base: position 30,701 of record JBKJPE010000117.1, on the reverse strand, counting down.
CTGGAGGCCTTCTTGTCGGTCGTGGGCGCCGCGTTCGACGAGCACCCCGACGACCTCCGGGCCGCGGTCGTCGGGGCGTCGCGCGGGGTGCTGGACCGGGCCCAGGGCAACCCGCTGCTGCACGCGGTGGCCTCGGCGACGCACGGCGCCGACACCGAGCTGCTGCCGCTGCTGACCACGCACGCCGGATCCCTGCTGGCCGTGGCCAAGATGGTCGTCGCCGAGCGGGTCGGCTCCTACGACGTGCCGCTGCCGGCCCGGGACCTCGACGCCGCGATCGACATGGTGGTCCGGGTCGTGCTCAGCCACGTGATGCAACCCAGCGGCCCCCCCGCGCAGACCGCCGACGACATCGGCTGGGTGGCCTCCCGGGTGCTGCGGGGCTGACCGTCCCGCGGGCCGTGCCCACCGCCCCGGGGAGATAGTCCCCGACGAAGTCGTCGCCGTCCGGGCCGGATCGGGACCGTTTCGTCAGGGACTACCTCGCCCTCGCCCTCGCCGCGTCAGCCGACGACGCCCGCGCCCTCGAGGATCAGCAGCACGCCGAAGACCGCGAAGAGGGTGGCGGCGCCGTAGGTGATCGCCTTCTCCGGCAGCCTCTGGCCCAGCATCGCGCCGACCACGATGGCCAGGGCGTCCGCGGCGACCATCCCGACGGTGCTGCCGATCCAGGTGCCGAACCAGCCCTCGCGGGTGGCCAGGGTGATGGTGGCCAGCATGGTCTTGTCGCCCAGCTCGGCGAGGAAGAAGGCGACACCCACCGCGACGATCGCCCGGCCGGTCGAGCGGCGGGCCTTGTCGGCCTCGTCGTCGGTGAGCTCGTCGCCGCGCAGTGTCCAGGCCGCGAAGCCCAGGAAGGCGACGCCGGCGACGATCGCGATCACGTCCTGCTGCTCGGCGAACGCGTCACCGATCCAGAAGCCGATCGCCACCGAGGCGAGGTGGACGACCGCGGTGGCCACCGTGATGCCCAGCAGGACGTCGCGGGCGCGGTAGCGGCTGGCGAAGGTCATCGCCATCAGCTGGCTCTTGTCACCGAGCTCGGCGACGAAGATGACGGCGGTGCTGATCAGGAAGGCGTCCACAGGTAGGTCTCCTCGGGCCACGGGGGCCGATCGGCCCGGCCGAGCACGTGGTCCGCGGGACGGAGACGTCTTCGACCGGGCGCAGCAGGGTTGGGTGCGCTGGTCGAAGGTCTCGTCCGCCCGGCTGAGCCGGGCCTGCCGCACCGGACCGTGAGGTCAGTGTGTCGATACGACCGTTGAGGACTACTCCCCTTCGACGACCAGGATGACCTACCGGCGGCGGCCGCGTCCAACCGCCGCCGCGGGCGTCCGGTGCACAGGTGTTGCGACCCACCTCTACGATCCTGGACAGAGGGGGGCCGATGCGTCGAGGAGTGGTCCGGGTCGCCGGAGGGCTGGCGGTCGCCGCCGTGCTGACGGCGTGCGCCGGCGACCCCGCGGGCACCGCCGACGACCCGTCCCTGAGCACCAGCCCGGTGGCCGGGGCCTCCGCCGCCGCTGACGAGAACGGCTCCGACCGCTCCGGCGAGCGCGACGGCCGGGCCGACGAGGGCGGCGGCCAGGGCGCCGGCGAGGACGCCGGCGAGGACGCGGGCGAGGACGCGGGGGCCGGTGACGCGGCCGCCGGTGACAGCGTCGTGGTCGCCGACCCCGAGCACGCCGTCGAGCCACCCGGCCCGCGCGGGCGCGACGAGGCGATCGCCCCGCCCGACATGCTGCTGTTCAACGCCGAGGAGCCGCTCTCGGACGAGGTCGTGGAGGAGATCGCCGCGGTGGAGGGCGTCGACGAGGTCTCGCGCCTCTCGATGGCGCAGGTGTCGCTGGAGGAGCGGGTCTACACCGTGGCCGCGGTCGACCCGGCGACGTACCGGCTCTTCACCCCCCCCGAGAGCGCGCTCTTCCAGGACCAGTGGGACCGCGTCGCCGGCGGCGAGGTCGCGCTGACCCCGGGCAGCGAGGAGCGGCTCCCGATCGACGGCGACGGCTACCTCCAGCTCGCGCTCGGCGAGGAGGACGCCGAGGAGATCCACGTCGGTGCGATCGCACCGCAGATCGACCAGGTCGACGCCGTGGTGAACACCTCGTGGGGCGCCGAGCTCGGCATCCCGGAGGGCAACGCGCTGCTCGTGCGCACCGGACAGAAGGCCCCGCAGGTGCTGCGCCCCAAGATCGCGCGGATCGTCGGCGACCAGGCCACCATCCAGGACATGGACGCGGTGGCACGGTTCGGCATCGACCCCGGCGCCACCCAGCAGGCCTTCCTGGTCGGCGGCGTCGCGGAGGCCGTCGGCACCTTCCGCTACACCGTCTCCGGCGACCAGGTGATCCCCGAGCAGACCTGGGAGGACCAGTACGTCAGCACCGAGGAGGTCCCGATCCTCGGCTCGGTCACCTGCAACCGGGCGATGATGCCGCAGCTGCGCGCGGCGCTGGAGGAGATCACCGCGCTCGGCCTGGCCGACGAGATCAACCCCGGCGAGTACGCCGGGTGCTACTACCCGCGCTTCATCGCGGGCAGCACCACGCTGTCCAACCACTCCTTCGGCACGGCCTTCGACCTCAACGTGCCGGGCAACCTGCGCGGCACCGTCGGCGAGATGGACCGCGGCGTCGTGGCGATCTTCAAGAAGTGGGGCTTCGCCTGGGGTGGCGACTGGAGCTACACCGACCCGATGCACTTCGAGATGGACCGCCTGGTCGAGCCCCGCTGACCCGACCCGGGCTCAGGGGGCAGCGGCGTCGACGTCGAGCACGTCCCGCACGATCGTGGCCACCCGGGCCATCAGGCGTCGTGCGCGGTCGAGGTCGTGGGAGAGGAAGTAGTGGTCGGCGCCCGGCGTCACGTCGTGCAGCAGGACCGGTACGCCGGCCTCGGCGAGCCGGGTGGCGTAGGTGTCGCCGTCGCGGCGCAGGGAGTCCTGCTCGGCCGTCATCACCACCGCCGGCGGCAGGCCGCCGAGGTCGGGCGCCAGCACCGGGGAGGCGTACGGCTCCGACCGGCGGGCCGGGTCGGGGAAGTAGACCCGGCGCACCAGGCCGCGCAGCGACGGCGAGATCATCGACCCGCCGCCGCTGCCGCCGCCTCCGTCGCCGGGCGCCTCGGTCGCCAGGTCCAGCGCCGGGACGCCCAGCACCTGCAGGCGAGGGCGGGCCGTACCGCCGTCGCGCGCCATCAGGCACGCCGCGGCGGCCATCCCCCCGCCGGAGGAGAAGCCGCCGACCGCCAGCCGGCTGCCGTCGACACCGACCGCGGTGCCCTGGCGTGACTGCGGGCCCTCCAGCCAGGCCAGCACGTCGTGCGCCTGCTCCTGCGCGACCGGGTAGGCCACGTAGGGCCCCGTGCGGAAGTCGACGTTGACCACCGCCACCCCGGCCTCGGCCACCAGGTAGCGGCACCAGAAGTCGTCCATGAACGGGTGGCGCATCAGCCAGGCCCCACCGTGCAGGTGGACGTAGGCCGGCCGTGGCCGGGACCCGGTCGAGCCGGTCGACCACGCCGGGTCGGCGTACACGTGGACCGGCACCCGGCCGTGCCGGGTGGGCACGAGGTGGCGCGCCGGCCGGGGCAGGTCGCGACCCGCGAAGCGCAGCTCGTCGCCGTAGCGCACCGACCACCGGGCGCTCGCGTGCATCGCGGTCGCCGCGAGACGGTCGGCCGGCCTCATCGCGAGTGCCCCATGGGCGTTGTTCGGAACGCCGACGGCTCCGGATGGGTCGGGATCGGCGCATGTCCTAACCTGCCAGCCATGCGCGCAGCCCAGGTCGTCACGCTCACCGGTCCCACCGACGTCGTGGTGCAGGAGGTGCCCGACGCGACCGCCGGCGAGGGCGAGGTCCTCGTCGAGGTCCACGCCGTCGGTGCGTCCTTCCCCGACCTGCTGCTCTCGCGGGGGGAGTATCAGGTGAAGCCCGACCCGCCGTTCACCCTCGGCGTCGACCTCGCGGGCGTCGTGGTCTCCGGTGCGGGCTTCGAGCCGGGTCAGCGGGTGTGTGCGGTGCAGGTCCACGGCGGTGCGTCCGAGCTGGCCGCGGTGCCGGCCGGGTCGACCTTCGCGCTGCCCGACGAGCTCTCCCTCGAGGAGGGTGCCGCGATGCCGATGAACTACCTCACCGCGCAGTTCGCCCTGGCCGAGCGGGCCGGGCTCCGCGAGGGCGAGACGGTGCTCGTCCATGGGGCCGCCGGCGGTGTCGGCACCGCCACCATCCAGGTCGCCAAGGGGTACGGCGCCCGCAGCGTCGCCGTCGTCTCCACCGACGAGAAGGCCGAGGTCGCCCGGCAGGCCGGGGCCGACCACGTCGTCCGGCTCGACGGCTGGAAGGACGCCGTGAAGGAGCTCACCGGCGGCCGGGGGGTCGACGTGGTGATGGACGTCGTCGGCGGCGACGTCTTCCTCGACTCGCTGCGCTCGCTGGCGCCCCTGGGGCGGCTCCTCGTCGTCGGCTTCGCGGCCGGGCAGGGCATCCCCGAGGTGAAGGTGAACAGGCTGCTGCTCACCAACACCGACGTCCGCGGCGTCGGCTGGGGCGCCTACGCCATGGTCCGTCCGGGCTACCTGCAGCAGCAGTGGGACGAGCTGGTGCCGATGATCGAGGCCGGCGTGGTCAAGCCGCCGGTCGGCCGGACGTACGCCTTCGAGGAGTTCGGTCGGGCCCTGGTCGACCTGGACGAGCGACGCACCCTCGGCAAGGGCGTCGTCCGGCTCCGTGGCTGAGGTCGACCCGCGTGGTCGGGCCGCGGCGCACGCCCAGGCGGCGTACGCCGTGCGGCTCGAGACCGGCCCGACCGGCGCCGCCGCGGTGGTCGCCGGGCTCGGCCCGGCCGACGTCGCGGTGGTCGTCGACGTGCTGTCGTTCACGACCACGCTGGCCCTCGCGGTGGAGCGGGAGGTCGAGGTGCACCCGTTCGCGTGGCGCGACGGGCGCGCGAGGGCGTACGCCCGTGAGCACGACGCGGTGCTGGCCGTCGGTCGGTTCGAGGCCGAGGCGCTCGGGGCCGAGGTGCCCACCCTCTCCCCGGCCGCGATGCTGCGCGGCGACGGCCTCGTCGGGGTGCGGCGGCTGGTGCTGCCCTCGCCGAACGGGTCGACCATCAGCGCGCTGCTGGCCGACGCCGGGGTGGGCGTGGTCGGCGCGTGCCTGCGCAACGCCACCGCCGTCGCGGGGGCCGTGGCGCCCGCCGTGCTGCGGGGCTCGGCACTGGCCGTGGTCGCGTCGGGCGAGCGCTGGCCCGACGGCTCGCTGCGCCCGGCGGCCGAGGACGTGTGGGGTGCGGGCGCGCTGTTGGCCGCGCTGGTGGAGCGGGGGGTCACCGGGCTGAGCCCGGAGGCGGAGCTGGCGGTCGCCGCCTGGCGGGCCGTGGCCTCGGACCCCGTGGCCGCGCTCCACGCCTGCGCCGGCGGCCGGGAGCTGACGGCGGCCGGTTTCGGTGCCGACGTCGACGTCGCGGCGGCGGTCGACGTGACGGCGGTCGTGCCGGTGCTGCTCGACGGGGCGTCCCGCGCGGGCCGGCCGCCGTGGGGCTGGTCCGCCGAGGCCGGGATCGGTCCGGGCCTCGGTGCAACCTCCGGACCCTCGCGGCGCATCTCCTCCTCGGGGACGCCACCGACCTCGTGAGCCCGGAGGCGGGCGACGCCGCCGCCCGCCCGCCCGGCCCCGGACGGCGGGTACGCCTTCTCGCCATCGACATGGAGGCGGGCCACCCTCCCCCGCCCGGATAGGGTCGGCCGGGTGAGCATCCTGGACGACGCCCGCGAGGGCATGAACCCCGACATCCGCCCGCAGGACGACCTCTTCGGCCACGTGAACGGCCGCTGGCTGGACGAGGTGGAGATCCCCGCGGACCGCTCCAGCTGGGGTCCCTTCGTGCAGCTGACCGACGCCGCCGAGGAGCGGGTGCGGCAGATCATCGAGGACTTCGCCGCGCAGTCGTCCGAGCCGGGCGGCCCCGACGCGGACGCCGCGTCGGCCGAGGAGGCGCAGAAGATCGGCGACCTCTACGCCTCCTTCATGGACACCGAGGAGGTCGACCGCCGCGGGCCCGCCCCGATCCGCGCGCTGGTCGAGGCCAGCCGCTCGCTGCGCGACGTGCGCGACCTGGCGGCGTTCCTCGGCGAGTTCGAGCGGATCGGCGGCCACGGGCTGTTCGGGTCCTATGTCGACACCGACGACCGGAACTCCGACCGCTACCTGTTCCACCTCACGCAGGGCGGTCTCGGACTGCCGGACGAGTCGTACTACCGGGAGGAGAAGTTCGCCGAGATCCGGGGGAAGTACGTCGCCTACCTCGAGCGGCTCTTCTCCCTCGTCGAGCACGACGACGCCGCCGGCGCCGCGGCGGCCGTGCTCGCCCTGGACACCCGCATCGCCGCCGGTCACTGGGAGCGCGCCGAGACCCGCGACGTGCAGAAGACCTACAACCTGCGCACCCTCGAGGAGGTCAAGGCGGCCTGCCCGTCCTTCGACTGGGACGCCTACGCCCGCAACCTCAGCGGCCCCGCGATCGACCCGGCGCCGTTGATGGCCGAGGCCTGCGTACGCCAGCCGTCCTTCTTCGAGCACCTCGACGGCGTGCTGCGCGAGACGCCGCTCGAGGACTGGAAGGCGTGGCTGCTGGCCCACGTCCTGCGCTCGTCGGCGGCCTACCTCACCGACGACTTCGTCGAGGCGAACTTCGACTTCTACGGCCGCACCCTCAACGGCACCCCCGAGCTGCGCGCCCGGTGGAAGCGCGGCGTGGCGCTCGTGGAGGGCGGGCTCGGCGAGGCCGTCGGCAAGGAGTACGTCGGGCGGCACTTCGGCCCGCGCGCCAAGGCGATGATGGACGACCTGGTCGTCAACCTGCTCGCGGCGTACCGCCGGTCGATCAGCCGCCTGGACTGGATGACCGAGGAGACCAAGCAGCGGGCGTACGACAAGCTCGAGACCTTCCGGCCCAAGATCGGCTACCCGGAGTCGTTCCGCGACTACTCCGCCCTGTCGATCGACCCGCACGACCTGGTCGGCAACGTGGCCGCGATCGCCGCCCACGAGACCGACCGCCACCTGCGCAAGATCGGCGCGCCCGTCGACCGCGACGAGTGGTTCATGCTGCCGCAGACGGTCAACGCCTACTACAACCCCGGCACCAACGAGATCTGCTTCCCGGCCGGGATCCTGCAGAAGCCGTTCTTCGACCCCGACGCCCTCGAGGCCGAGAACTACGGCGGCATCGGCGCGGTCATCGGCCACGAGATCGGGCACGGCTTCGACGACCAGGGTGCGCAGTACGACGGCTCGGGCACCCTGAACGACTGGTGGACCGCCGACGACAAGGCCGCCTTCCAGGTGAAGTCCACGACGCTCGTCCAGCAGTACGACGGGTTCTCGCCGCGCAACCTGCCCGGGGAGACGGTCAACGGCTCGCTGACCGTCGGCGAGAACATCGGCGACCTCGGCGGGCTGACCATCGCCCACACCGCGTTCGTGATCGCGGGGGGCGGGCAGGCCACGGTCGAGGACCGGCAGCGGCTCTTCCTGAACTGGGCCTACGTGTGGCGCACGAAGCGGCGCACCGAGCAGGAGCAGACCTACCTGACCATCGACCCGCACAGCCCGCCGGAGTTCCGTGCCAACATCGTGCGCAACCTCGACGAGTTCCACGACGTCTTCGGCACGGCCGAGGGCGACGGGCTGTGGCTGGACCCGCAGGAGCGCGTCCGGATCTGGTGACCGCTGCCCGGGTGGGCGGGGCTCGCTGGACCCCCCGTGGCCCCATGCTGGGCCCGTGCATCCCGTCGCGCTCGTCTCCGCCGCCCTCGCCCCCGTCGCGCTGATCGGGGGGTGGACGGTCGCCGCCACCCGGCAGCCCGCGGCGTACGACGCCACCCGGGACACGATCAGCGCCCTGGCCGCGGTCGGCGCCGAGGACCGGTGGGTGATGACGACCGGGTTCGTCGTGCTGGGCGGGTGCCACGTGGTGACCGCGCTCGGCCTCACCGAGGCGCACCGGCTCGGGCGGCTCGTGCTCGGCGCCGGCGGGGTGGCCGCGCTCGGGGTGGCGGTGGCCGCCGAGCCGTCGGCCGCGCACGTGCCGGTGGCCACCGCGAGCTTCGTGGCCCTGTCCCTGTGGCCGGGGCTGTCCGGACTGCCCGGCCGTCGGACCGGGTGGGTGGCCACGGCGGTGCTCGGCGGGCTGCTCGGCTGGTTCGGCCTCGAGCTCGGGGGCCCGCGGTCGGGGCTGGCCGAGCGCGTGGTCGCCGGGGCCCAGGTGCTGTGGCCCCTCGCGGTCGTCCTCACCCTGCGCGCCCGGGGCCGTGCGTCCCGTCGCACCGGCGGGCCCGCCGTCGGACGGGGTCCTGTCGGAGGCCGCTCGTAGGCTCGCGGCATGCCCTTCGACGACGCCACCTGCGACGCGGTCCTCGCGCACATGAACGACGACCACCGCGACGACAGCCTGCGCATCGTGCAGGCCCACGGCCACCCCGGCGCGACCGGGGCCGAGATGACCGGGGTCGACGAGCACGGCGGCACCTGGCACGTCACGGAGGGCACCGCCGAGGCCACCCTGCGCGTGGGCTGGCCCGACGGGCCGGTGACCGAGCGGGCCGGTCTGCGGCACGCCGTGGTCGCCCTGCACGACGAGGCGGTCCGTCGCCTCGACGCGCCCCGGGACCACCGGTGACCGCCTCGACGGAGGCCGGCACCCGCCAGGACGTGCGCGCCCGCGCCGAGGAGCACCTGCGTGCGCTGGTGGGGCGCGACGACGCCGTCCTCCGCGAGGACCAGTGGTCGGCGATCGAGGCCCTCGCGGTCGATCAGCGGCGTGCCCTGGTCGTCCAGCGCACCGGCTGGGGCAAGTCCGCGGTCTACTTCGTGGCCACCCTGCTGCTGCGCGAGCGCGGAGCGGGTCCCACCGTCATCGTCTCCCCGCTGCTGGCGCTGATGCGCAACCAGATCGCCGCGGCCGGGCGGGCCGGGATCCGCGCGGTGACGATCAACTCCACCAACGCCGAGAGCTGGGAGCCGACCCACGAGGCGATCCGTGCCGGTGAGGTCGACGTCCTCCTGGTCAGCCCCGAGCGCCTGAACAACCCCGGCTTCCGCGACGAGGTGCTGCCGCGGCTGGCCGCCACCTGCGGGCTGCTGGTGGTCGACGAGGCGCACTGCATCTCCGACTGGGGCCACGACTTCCGCCCCGACTACCGCCGCATCCGCACCCTGCTCGGCGACCTGCCCGACGGCATCCCCGTCCTGGCCACCACCGCCACCGCCAACCAGCGGGTCACCGACGACGTCGCCGAGCAGCTCGGCGGTCTCGACCGGGGCGCGGGCCGGGCCGAGGTGCTGGTGCTGCGCGGGTCGTTGGACCGCGAGTCCCTGCGGCTCGGGGTGGTCCGGCTACCCACCGCCGAGCAGCGGCTGGGCTGGCTGGCCGACCACCTGGCCGAGCAGCCGGGCTCCGGCATCGTCTACTGCCTGACCGTCGCCGCCACCGCCGAGGTCGCCGACTACCTCCGCTCGCGCGGCCACCACGTGGCGGCCTACTCCGGGCAGACCGAGGCGACCGAGCGCCAGGCCCTGGAGCAGGACCTCCAGGCCGGCCGGGTCAAGGCCCTGGTCGCCACCAGCGCGCTGGGCATGGGCTTCGACGCCTCCCTCGGCTTCGTGGTCAACCTGGGTGCGCCGTCCTCGCCGGTGGCCTACTACCAGCAGGTCGGCCGCGCCGGCCGCGGGCTCGACGACCGCAGCCAGAGCGCCACCGTCGTCCTGCTGCCGGCGACCGAGGACCGCGACATCTGGGCCTACTTCGCCTCGCTGGCGTTCCCCCGCGAGGAGCTCGTCCGGCAGACCCTCGACGTCCTGGCCGAGGCGGGCCGCTCGATGAGCACCGCCGCCCTCGAGACCCGGGTCGAGCTCAGCCGCAACCGCCTGGAGACGCTGCTCAAGGTGCTCGACGTCGACGGGGCGGTGCGTCGTGTCCGGGGCGGGTGGGAGTCGACCGGTGAGCCCTGGACCTACGAGGCGGAGCGGTTCGAGCGGGTCCGCGCGGCCCGGGAGCGCGAGCAGCGCGCGATGCTCGACTACCTCGACACCGACCAGTGCCGGATGCGCTACCTCCGTGAGCAGCTCGACGACCCCGAGGCCGCGGACTGCGGCCGCTGCGACACCTGTGGCGGCTTCGAGCTGTCGACCGGTGTCTCCGACGAGGCCCTGGCCGAGGCCGGGGCCCGTCTGTCGCGCCCGGGGGTCGTCGTCGAGCCTCGCAAGATGTGGCCCACGGGGCTGCCCGGGATGGGGGTCGACCTCAGGGGGAAGATCGCCGAGGGCGCCGTCGAGGGCCGCGCCGTGGCCCGGCTCACCGACCTCGGCTACGGCCAGGCGCTGCGCGAGCTCTTCCGGCCCGGCACCGACGACGGCCCCGTCCCGGTCCCGCTGGTGAGAGCCGTGACGGCGGTCCTGGGTGACTGGTCGCCGCGCGTCGACGCGATCGTGGCGGTCGGCTCCGCCACCCGCGGGACGCTGGTGGCCGACCTGGCGGCCGGCCTGTCGCGCTACCTCGGGGTGCCTGTCGTGGGCCGCTTCGAGATCGTCGACCCCTCCGTCGAGCACGGCCGCGGAGCGGTCAACTCCGCGCAGCGGGTCGCGGCCGTCGGCCGCCGCTACGACCTGCGGCTCGACGACCCGGACGCGCTCGCCGGCGCGTCGGTGCTCCTGGTCGACGACCTCGTGGTCACCGGGTGGACGATGACGCTGGCGTCCCGGGCCGTACGCCGGGCCGGCGCCGCGCAGGTGGCGCCGCTGGCCCTGGCCACGCAGAGCTGACCGACCGAGCTGGACCGACCGAGGAGGGTCGCCGTGCCAGGACCACCGCTCCGCGCGCTCCCCGGCGTGGCGTGCTCGCTGCTGCTCCTTGCGGCGGGGTGTGCCGGCCCCGGCCCCGGTCCCGGCTCCGCGCCCGCCACGGAGCTGGTCACGCCGTCGACCACGCGGTCCCTGGTCGCCGCCGTGTCCGAGCACCTCGACCGCCCGCCCGCGGTCGCCGCGCCCCTGGCTCCCCGCGACGGCGTCCCGCGCGGGTCGCTCGGCGTCGAGGTCGCCTTCGACGAGGCGGAGGGCGACAACAGCCACGTCACGCTGGTCGTCGGACCGGCCGACAACCCGTACGCCGATCTGGAGTGCGGGCGCGGGGAGCTGCGGGCCGCCGACGGTTGCGAGCAGTCGACCACCGACGACGGGGGGACCACGATCCTGACCTGGACCCGCTTCGCCCCCGAGTCCGATCCGGGCGGCATCCAGGCCATCGCGCAGCGCGACGACCGTGTGGTCAGCGCCTTCTACTACGGCCGCAACGTCCTGCCCGACCTCCTGGACGGCGACCTCGCGCCCCTCGCCGACGACCTGGTGGCGCTGGTCGCCGACCCGGGGGTCGGGTTCGACACCACCCGGGCGCTGTCGCGGGCGGGGGAGGAGATCCCGGACGCGGTGCTCCTGGACTGGTACGGCCAGGGCAACGGCCTGCCCCCTCCGCGGGGTTACCGGGAGGGCGGGTGAGGGGCGGGGCCGTCCTGCTCGACGCGGCGGCGGTGCGTGCTCTTGACGCGCACGCCCGCCGGCTCCTCGAGGTCGCCGCCGGGTCGCGCCACCCCGGCGGCGGGTTCGGCTGGCTGCGCGACGACGCCACGCTGGACCCCGACCGCCCCCGCGAGCTCTGGATCACCTGCCGGATGACCCATGTGCACTCGCTCGGCCTGCTGCTGGGCCGTCCCGGGTCGGCGGAGCTCGTCGACCACGGCGTGACCGCCCTGCTGGGCGCCTTCCACGACGGCCGGCACGGCGGGTGGCACGCGCGCGTCGGTCCCGGCGGGCCCCTCCCCGGGCCCAAGACCGCCTACGAGCACGCCTTCGTGGTGCTCGCTGCGTCCTCGGCCGTCGCGGCCGGTCGTCCCGGTGCGCCGGAGCTGCTCGACGACGCGCTCGCGGTGCTGCTCGATCGCTTCGTCACCCCGGCCGGTCCCGACGTCCGCCTCGTGGTCGAGGAGTGGGACCAGCGGTTCCGCACCCGCGACGACTACCGGGGGCTCAACGCGACCATGCACACGGTGGAGGCGCTGCTCGCGGCCGCCGACGTCGCCGATGACGCGGGCCCGCGGGCGGTCGCCGCCCACATCGTCGACGACGTCCTCGGTCGGCTCGCCCCGGCGCACGACTGGCTGCTGCCTGAGCACTTCGACCCGGTCGGCCGCCCCCTGCTGGACTACCACCGCGACCGGCCCGCCGACCCCTTCCGCCCGTACGGCGCGACCGTCGGCCACGGCTTCGAGTGGGCCCGCCTGGCGGTGCAGCTGCACGCCGCCACCGGGCCGGACGCCCCCGGGTGGTGGGTCGAGCACGCCGTGGCCCTGGCCGACGCCGCCACGCGACACGGGTGGGCGCCCGACGGCCACGACGGGTTCGTCTACACCGTCGACTGGGACGGCACCCCGGTCGTGCGGGAGCGGATGCACTGGGTGGCGGCCGAGGCCGTGGCGTCCGCGGCGGCGCTGCACCGGGCCACCGGCGACCCGCGCCACGCCCAGCGGTACCAGACCTGGTGGACGCACGCCCAGGACTGGTTCGTCGACCCGGACCAGGGCTCCTGGGTCCACGAGCGCTCGCCCGACGGCGGCCCGAGCGAGGTGACCTGGTCGGGTCGTCCGGACGTCTACCACGCGCTGCAGGCCGTGCTGCTGCCCCGGCTGCCGCTGTCCCCGTCGCCGGCGACCGCGCTCCGCGACGGTCTGCTGCCCCGGGTCGCGGGCCCGGGCACGCCCTAGGGTCGGGCCATGCGCCACGGAATCACGATCCTGCCGGAGCTGCCCTGGGCCGAGGCCGGGCCACGGTGGAGCGCGGCCGAGGAGATGGGCTTCGACCACGCCTGGACCTACGACCACCTGGTCTGGGCGGGCCTGCCGGACTCCGACTGGTACGCCGCCGTCCCCACCCTGGCCGCCGCGGCGCTGGTCACCAGGACGATGCGCCTGGGCACCCTCGTGGCCACCCCGAACTTCCGCCACCCGGTGCCGTTCCACCGCGAGATCGAGGCGCTGGACGACATCTCGGGGGGCCGGTTCGTGCTGGGCGTGGGCACCGGGGGCGACCTCGACTCCCGCATCCTGGGCGCCGACGACCTCACCGTGCGTGAGCGCGTCGACCGCTTCTGCGAGTTCACCGACCTCCTCGTGCGGCTTCGCACCGAGGACCGCGTCGACGCCGACGGCCGCTGGTTCTCGGCCCGCGGCGCACGCACGCTGCCACGGCTGCGCGACGTCCCGCTGCTGGTCGCCGCCAACGGTCCGCGGTCCCTGCAGTACGCCGCCCGGACCGGCGACGGGTGGGTCACCACCGGGCCGCGGGTCGAGCGGCTGGAGGAGTGGTGGGCGGAGCTGGCGACCCTGCGCGACACCTTCGAGGGGGCCCTGGGCGAGGCCGGGCGGGACCCCGCGGACGTCGCCCGCTTCCTGCTCCTCGACGCCGCCCCGCAGTTCTCCCTGGAGAGCGTCGCCGTCTTCGACGACATGGTCGGCCGGGCGGCCGCGCTCGGCTTCACCGACGTGGTGACGCATTGGCCGCGGGCCGAGGGTCCGTACGCCGGTGACGAGGCGGTCCTCGAGGCGGTCGCCGGGCGGCTCTGAGCCGGTCGTCCCCGCCGGTCGTCCCCGCCGGTGGTCCCCCTCGGCCGTCCCGTGTGCGGGCCGGCGCCGACCGGGGGGTGCCCTGCCGCTCGGGGACCGACCGGGTCGGTCTCCTAGGGTGAGGCCGACCCGTCGACCCCCCGGAGGACCCCCATGCGCCTGCGTTGCCCGCGCCCGCGGCACCACCTGCGACCCCTCGTCGCCGTCGCCGTCGCAGCGACGGCCGCCGCCGCCCTGGCCGGCTGCTCCGGCGAGGAGGAGGCAGGGACGCCCACGGACCCGGCCTCCTCGGCGTCGGGGCCCGCGTCGGAGTCGGCCTCGGAGTCGGCTTCGGAGTCGGCGTCCCCGGAGGAGGCCGCCCAGGCGCTGCAGGACGCGGTCGACGCCACTGTCGCGGCCCGCGTCTTCACCATCGACGGCGACCTCGACCTGGAGATCGCGGACCAGCTGCTGGAGCTGCAGACCGAGGGCAGCGTCGACTACGACGCGACCGTGGCCGACCTGGTGCTCACGATCGGCCAGGGCGGCCAGACCAGCGAGGCGGAGGTGAAGGCCGACGGCGACACGCTCTGGGTCCGGGCGGAGGGCCAGGGCATCCCCACCTTCCCCGGGGGTGCCACCTGGCTGCAGGGCGAGGCCAGCCGGCTCGCCGAGTCGACGACCTTCGAGCCGACCGGACTGGTCGGCGCGGTCCTGGTGCTGCGTGGCGCCACCGAGGTCGAGGAGCTCGGCACCGACGAGGAGGACGGCGTCGAGGTGACCCGCTACGCCACCACCTTCACCTACGACGACGCCCTGGCCGCGGTGGAGGGCGAGGAGGCGCAGATCCTGGGCAGCGCCTTCTCCCTGACCGGGGAGGCTTCCTCGATCGACCTCGACGTCGAGGTCGCGATCGGCGACGACGGGGTGCTGCGCGAGTTCGACCTGGAGATCGCCGAGTCCGACGTCCCGGCCTCGGGCGGCTACGAGATCAGCCTCAGCGACGTCGGCGGCGACATCGCCCCGCCCGAGGCACCGGCGCCGGACGACGTCGCCACCGGGCCCGAGGCGGAGGCCCTGCTCGACCAGGTCATCGTCTAGGACGCGTCCCCGGGGCCGGGGTCGGCTGCCCGCGGACGCCGTCGGCCCCCGCGGCTAGCGTGGGGGTGTGCGGCCGAGGAGGAGGTGCCCGTGGGTTTCGTCCCCCTGACCGGGCCGGCCGAGCTTGCCGCGCCCGGCGTCGGTGAGCGGCCGGGTGAGGCCGTGGTGGCCTTCACCGCCGCGGACGGAGGTCGACGGGTCGAGCTGCCGGTCCGTGCGGCGCTGCCGGTGCTCACCAAGGCCCACGCCCGCGACGACGTGCACCCCAGCGTGGGCCTCCTCGCCGGGGCGGCCCTGCTCGCGCTGCGGCTCGTCGCGGCCGGCCGACTGGTGCCGGACGCGGTCGGCGACGGGTGGCGGATCGCCCCGCTCCCGGCCGAGGACGACGACCGGGTGGCCCGGCTCGCGCAGGCCCGCTCCCACGAGGGGCTCGCGCCCGACCAGGCCGAGGCCGTCGTACGCCGGGTGCTGGACGCCGTGGCCGACACCATGCCCCGCACGGCCTCCCGCCCGCCCCGGGCGACGCGGCTCCCGCCGGGCGCCGACCTGCCCGACGACTTCGCGGCGCGCCTCGCGGCCCGGCTGGACCGGCTGCGTACGCCGGCCGGTGGTGCGGCCTGTGGGCCGGTCGTGGGGCCGGTCGTGGGGCCGGTCGGTGGGGCTGGCCCGCGGCCGGACCACGACGACCGCCCCCGGCTGGTCCGCCTCGCGCTGCGGGTCGAGGCCGACGAGGAGGACCTGTCGGCCGGGTCGCTGCGGCTGGTGCTGCAGGTCCACGACGAGCTCGACCCGCTGCACCTGTGCGACGCCGTGGAGCTGTGGGCCGACCCGGACGGCTCGGGTGCTGCCGGGGACGACGGGGGAGCCGGTCACGGCTTCGGCGGGCGCGCCCGCACGCACGCCGCGATCGCGCTGCGCGCGGCAGCCGAGGCCTGGCCGGTCCTGGACCGGATGCTCGACGGGCCCGTCCCCGAGGCGATCACCCTCGACGCCGACGAGATCGCCGGTCTGCTCGAGGACGGCGTGGCCGCGCTGGGTGCCCGGGGGGTCGACGTCCTGTGGCCGCGCAGCCTCGGGCGCGACCTCACCGCGACCAGCGTGCTGGACCGTGTGGACCCCCGCCACCCGCGCGACCGGGGTCCTGCGACCGGTCCCGGGCCCCACGAGGAGCCGCTCCAGGACCCGCTGCTCGGACCGGACGCCGTCTTCGCCTTCCGCTGGCAGCTCGCGCTCCACGGGGAGGAGCTCACGGCCGAGGAGATGGACGCACTGGCGGCCGCCGCCTCCCCGCTGCTGCGGCTGCGCGGCGGCTGGACCGTCGTCGACCCCGCCACCGCGCGCAAGGCCCGACGGCGCCTGCAGCGCACCGTCACCCCCACCCGGGCCATCGCCGCGGCGCTGACCGGCACCGTCCCCGTGGACCCGGGCACCGGCCTGCCCCCCGACACCCCGGTCGTCGTCGGCGCCTCCCTGCTCCGGGTGCGCGACCAGCTCGTCGGCGCGGCCACGTCCGAGCCCGTTCCCTCGCCGCCGGGGCTGCGGGCCGAGCTGCGCGACTACCAGCGCCACGGCCTGACCTGGCTGGCCACGCTGACCGGCCTGGGGCTCGGCGGCTGCCTGGCCGACGACATGGGGCTGGGCAAGACCGTCACCCTCGTCGCGCTGCACCTGCACCGCACCTCCCGCGGGGCGACCGGGCCGACACTCGTGGTGTGCCCGGCCAGCCTGCTCGGCAACTGGGAGGCCGAGATCCGGCGGTTCGCGCCCGACGCCCGGGTCCGACGGTTCCACGGCGGTGACCGCTCCGCCGAGGACCTGGCGCCGGAGGCCACCGGGGCCACCGGGGCCGGCGCGGCGACCCGGGGCTTCGTCCTCACCACCTACGGCACGATGCGCCGCGACGCCGAGCGCCTGGGCACGACCGCCTGGGACCTCGTGGTCGCCGACGAGGCCCAGCACGTCAAGAACGCGAGGTCCTCGACCGCCCGGGCCCTGCGCACCATCGACAGCACCGCCCGGGTCGCGCTCACCGGCACCCCGGTCGAGAACGACCTCACCGAGCTGTGGGCCATCCTCGACTGGACCGTGCCCGGCCTGCTGGGCAGCCGCAACGCCTTCCGCAAGGTGTGGGCGGCCCCGATCGAGTCCGGGCTGGAGCCGAGCAGGGCCCGGCAGTTCGCCGAGTTGATCGGGCCGTTCCTGTTGCGCCGGCGCAAGTCCGATCCCGGGATCGCCCCCGAGCTGCCGGCCAAGACCGAGACCGACCACCTGCTGAGGCTGACCCGTGAGCAGGTCGTCCTCTACGAGGCCTTCTGCCGCGACACCCTGGCCCGCATCGAGCGCGCCGACGAGGACTCCCGGCGTGGCCTGGTGCTGGCCCTGCTCACGGGGTGCAAGCAGATCTGCAACCACCCGGCCCAGTTCCTGAAGCAGTCCGGCGGGAGGCTCCGCGGCCGCTCCGAGAAGCTGGACCTGCTCGAGGAGCTGCTTAGCACGGTGCTCGCCGAGGGCGGTGCGGTCCTCGTCTTCACCCAGTACGTCGCGATGGCCCGTCTGGTCGAGCAGCGCCTCACCGAGCTGGGGGTGCCGCACCAGCTGCTGCACGGCGGGACCCCGGTCGCCCGGCGCGAGGCCATGGTCGCGGCGTTCCAGTCCGGGGAGGTACCGGTCTTCCTGCTGTCCCTCAAGGCCGGCGGCACCGGCCTCAACCTGGTCCGGGCCGACCACGTGGTGCACCTCGACCGCTGGTGGAACCCCGCCGTCGAGGACCAGGCCACCGACCGGGCCCACCGGATCGGACAGACCAAGCCGGTGCAGGTGCACCGCCTCGTCGCCCAGGGCACGATCGAGGAGCGGATCGGGCAGCTGCTGGCCCGCAAGCGGTCGCTCGCCGACGCCGTGCTCGGTCGCGGCGAGGCGGCGCTGACCGAGCTCAGCGACGCCGAGCTGCACGACCTCGTCCGCCTGCGGCAGCCGGACGGGCCGGACGGGCCGTGAGCGCCGTGGTCCACCCCCGGGTCCCGGTCCGACGCGGCCGGGCCTGGGCGAGCCGCTGGTGGGCCAAGGCGTGGCAGCGCGCGGTCGAGGAGGTGGCCTACGACGAGGGCGACCTGCGGCGCGGGCGCGCGCTGGCCCGCGCGGGTGCGGTCGGCGCGGTCCGCGTCGACGCCGGCAGCCTGCGCTCCGCGGTGACCGAGCAGCGTCGGGGGGCGGAGGAGCTGTGGGGCGTCGAGGTCACCCTCCCCGTGCTCGACCCCTCCGCGGTCACCGCGCTGGTCGAGGCCGTGGCCGCCGACCCGGCCCGGGTCACCGCCCTGCTGGCCGGCGACCTGCCCCACGACCTGGTCGAGCACGCCGAGGAGGCCGGGGTCGAGCTGGTGCCGTACGGCGCCGAGCTGGCCGCCTCCTGCACCTGCCCGGCCTGGGTCGACCCCTGCCCCCACGCGCTGGCGCTGCTGTTCCAGGTCGGGTGGCTGGTCGAGGACGACCCGCTGGTGCTCCTGCAGCTGCGCGGGCTGCCCCGCGAGGACCTCCTGGCGGCGCTGCACCACCGCCGCGACCCGCAGACCGGCCCCGGGCGGGGGCGCAGCGACGAGGACGCCGAGGCCGTCCTCGAGACCGCGGAGGACGCCGCGCTGCGCGCCGCGCACATCCTCGACCTGCTCGGGCGTCATCACGACCCCGCCGAGCTGGACCGGCTCTGGTGACCGTGCGGGTCCGGCTCACGCAATCTGGCACCCTGAGGCCGCCCGCACCACCCGCCCGTACCGAGGAGACCCGATGAGCGACGTCCTGCGCGTGGAGCGCGACCGCACCCCGCACGTCGAGACCTGGACGCTCGACCTGCCCGACCAGCGCAACCCGATCTCGGGACCCGACGTCGTGGGGGCCCTGGTCGAGAACACCGCCCGCGTCGACGCCGATCCCGAGGTGCGCTGCGTGGTGCTCACCGGTGCCGGATCGGCCTTCTCCGCCGGCGGCAACGTGCGCGACATGGAGGAGCGCACGGGCATGTTCGGCGGCAGCCCGTACGAGCTGCGCAACGGCTACCGGCACGGCATCCAGCGGATCCCGCTCGCCATGGCGCGCTGCGAGACGCCGTTCGTCGCTGCCGTGAACGGGCCCGCGGTCGGCGCGGGCTGCGACCTGACCCTGATGTGCGACCTGCGGATCGCCTCCAGCCGGGCGTGGTTCGCGGAGTCCTTCGTGCAGCTCGGGATCATCCCCGGCGACGGCGGGGCGTGGCTGCTCACCCAGGCGGTCGGCCCGGCGCGCGCGGCGGAGATGGCGTTGACCGGGGACCGCGTCGACGCCGCGACGGCCCTGGACTGGGGCCTGGTCTCGCAGGTCGTCGAGCCCGACGACCTGCTCGACGCCGCCCACGCGCTGGCCGCCCGGGTGGCCAAGAACCCGCCGCACGCGACCCGGATGGCCAAGAAGCTGCTCAAGGCCTCGCAGCACCAGGGCCAGGCCGAGGTGCTCGAGCTGTCCGCGGCCATGCAGGCGCTCGCGCACCACACCGCGGACCACGCCGAGGCCCTGGCCGCGCTGCGCGAGAAGCGGGCCGGTGACTACCGGGGCACGTGAGCGAGCGGGCCGGCGTGACGTGCTCGGCCGGTCCCGGGCTCGGTCGTAGCCGCGCAATTGTCGGGTTGCGACCGAGGTACCGGCCGGTAACCGGTCGCAAGTCGACCATTGCGGCGGTTCGACAGCCCGCCCGCGTCAAGCCCCCGGCAGCCCCAGCGCACCCTCGGCCATCCGCCGCAGCAGCGCCACCATCTCGACCGACGGGAGCAGGGCGCTGTGCGGGGTCGAGTTGATCAGCCCGAAGACGGCGTGCGCGCGGGCCCGGGCCTGGGAAGGGTCGAGCGTGGGGTCTACCTCGCGGCACTGGGCCGCCCACAGGTCGACGTAGGAGCGCTGGAGCGTACGCACCCGCTCGCGCGCGTCGTCGGGCAACGAGGACCAGTCGCGGTCCTGGACGACGATCAGGGCCGGGTGCGCCAGGGCGAAGTCGACGTGGAAGTCGATCAGCGCCCGCAGCCCCGCGACCGGGTCGGTCGCGTCCGCGACGCGGCGGCCCCCGTCGCCCAGGAGCCGCTCGCTGATCGAGACCAGCATCTCGGCCAGCACGGCGTCCTTGGACGGGAAGTGCTTGTAGAGCGCCGGGCCCGAGACGCCGCAGGCGGCGCCGATGTCGCTGACCGACACCCCGTGGAACCCCCGGCGGGCGAAGAGGGCGGCGGCCGTGTCCAGGATCTGCTCGCGACGCGGCCGGGTCTCCACGGTCCACGACCCTAGGGTGTGCGGCGGCGGTCGTCCGCGGGGGTGCTGCCCGGGGGCGCCAGGAGCCGGCCCGACCGCCTCGGCCCCACGTCCGTGGACATCGGGCTCGACCTGGAGGTTAACGATCGCTAACCTCAGGACCGTGACCGACGACCTGCGTACCCAGACCGCGCAGCTGCACGCGCGGCTCGCGACCGTGCGTCGCGGCGGCAGCGAGGCCGCCCGCGCCCGCCACGTGGCCCGCGGCAAGCTGCTCGCCCGCGACCGCGTCGACCGGCTGCTCGACCCCGGCAGCCCCTTCCTCGAGCTCAGCCCGCTGGCGGCCACCGGGATGTACGACGACGCGGTCCCGGCCGCGGGGGTGGTCACCGGGATCGGGAGGGTGGCCGGGCGCGAGGTGGTCGTCGTGGCCAACGACGCGACCGTCAAGGGCGGCACGTACTACCCGGTGACGGTCAAGAAGCACCTGCGCGCCCAGGCCGTCGCGGCCGAGAACCACCTGCCGTGCGTCTACCTCGTGGACTCCGGCGGCGCGTTCCTGCCGCTTCAGGACGAGGTGTTCCCCGACCGCGAGCACTTCGGTCGGATCTTCTTCAACCAGGCGCAGCTGTCGGCCCGCGGCATCGCCCAGGTCGCCGCGGTGATGGGCTCCTGCACCGCCGGCGGCGCCTACGTCCCGGCCATGAGCGACGAGTCCGTGATCGTCAAGGACCAGGGCACGATCTTCCTCGGCGGCCCCCCGCTGGTGAAGGCGGCCACCGGTGAGGTCGTCACGGCCGAGGAGCTCGGCGGCGGCGAGGTCCACGCCCGCGTCTCGGGCGTGGTCGACCACCTCGCCGACGACGACGCGCACGCCCTCGACCTCGTGCGCTCGATCATCGGCACCCTCGGCCCCGGCCGGGTCCACCTCGCCCCCCGGCCGGCCGAGGAGCCGCTCGAGGACCCCGAGGGGCTCTATGACGTCGTGCCGACCGACCCGCGCACGCCGTACGACGTCCGCGACGTGCTGCGCCGCGTCGTCGACGGCTCGCGGCTGCACGAGTTCAAGCCGCTCTACGGCGAGACCCTGGTCTGCGCCTTCGCCCACGTCCAGGGCTACCCGGTCGCGGTCGTGGCCAACAACGGGATCCTGTTCAGCGAGTCGGCCCTCAAGGGCGCCCACTTCGTCGAGCTGGCCAACCAGCGCGGCGTCCCGCTGCTGTTCGTGCAGAACATCGCCGGCTTCATGGTCGGGCGCGAGTACGAGAACGGGGGCATCGCCAAGGACGGCGCCAAGCTGGTCACCGCCGTCGCGTCCTCCGTGGTGCCCAAGCTGACCGTCGTCATCGGCGGCTCCTACGGGGCCGGCAACTACGGCATGTGCGGCCGCGCCTACGACCCGCGCTTCCTGTGGATGTGGCCCAACGCCCGGATCTCGGTGATGGGCGGCGAGCAGGCCGCCTCCGTCCTGGCCACCGTGCGTCGCGACGGCCTCGAGGCCCGTGGCGAGCAGTGGTCGGCCGACGACGAGGAGGCGTTCAAGGCCCCGGTCCGCGCACAGTACGAGGAGCAGGGCTCGCCCTACTACTCCACCGCCCGGCTCTGGGACGACGGGGTCATCGACCCCGTCGACACCCGCCGCGTGCTCGGGCTGGCCCTCGCGGCCGTCGCCCGGGCCCCGATCCCCGAGACGCCGCACTTCGGCGTCTTCCGGATGTGAGGACCCGATGACCCAGCCCGTCCCCGGTGCGTCCAGCACCCCCCGCTTCACCTCCGTGCTCGTCGCCAACCGCGGCGAGATCGCCCGCCGCGTCATCCGCGGTTGTCAGGACGCCGGGCTGCGCACCGTGGCGGTCTACTCCGACGCCGACGTCGGTGCCCCGTTCGTCGGTCAGGCCGACTCCGCCGTACGCCTGGGCCCGACGCCGGCCGCCGAGTCCTATCTCTCGGTCGAGCGGCTCCTGGCCGCGGCTGCGGAGTCGGGCGCCGAGGCCGTGCACCCGGGCTACGGCTTCCTCTCCGAGAACGCCGGCTTCGCCCGCGCGGTCCGCGACGCCGGCCTGGTCTGGATCGGGCCCACCCCCGAGGTGATCGACCTGATGGGTCGCAAGGACCACGCACGCGAGGTAGCGGAGCGGGCCGGGGTGCCGGTCACCCCGCGCTACGCCGAGGACGGCGTGCCCGCGGACGCCTACCCCGTGCTGGTCAAGGCCGCCGCCGGCGGCGGCGGCAAGGGGATGCACGTCGTCCGCGACGCCGCCGACCTCGCCGGGGCCGTGGCCCGGGCGCGGCGCGAGGCACGGTCGGCCTTCGGCGACGACACGCTGCTGGTCGAGACCTACGTCGAGCGCGGCCGGCACGTCGAGGTCCAGGTCGTCGGCGACGAGCACGGGCACGTCGTCCACCTCTTCGAGCGGGACTGCTCGGCCCAGCGCCGGCACCAGAAGGTGGTCGAGGAGGCCCCCGCGCCGTACCTCGACCAGGCCGTGCGCCGCCGCCTGCTCGCGTCGTCCGTCGCCCTGTGCCGGGAGGTCGGCTACACCGGCGCCGGGACGGTCGAGTTCCTCGTCGAGGGCGACGGCCCGGACGCCGCCGCCTACTTCCTGGAGATGAACACCCGCCTCCAGGTCGAGCACCCCGTCACCGAGGAGGTCACCGGGGTCGACCTCGTCGCGTGGCAGCTCGCCGTGGCCCAGGGCCGGCCGCTGCCGCTGACCCAGGACGAGATCACCTGCACCGGCCACGCCGTCGAGGTGCGGGTCTACGCCGAGGACCCGTACGCCGGGTTCGTCCCCCAGACCGGTCGGGTCCACCGGCTCCTGCGGGCCGGCCTCGCCCGCCACGAGTGGGGCGTCGAGGAGGGCGGCACCATCGGCACGGCGTACGACCCGATGCTGGCCAAGGTGATCACCACCGGGACCGACCGCGACACCGCGCTGGCCCTGATGGTCGAGGCGCTCGACCACTCGGCCGTGCTCGGCGTGGTCACCAACACCGGGTTCCTGCGCCGGCTGGTGGCCAGCGCTGCGTTCCGCACCGGCGAGGTGCACACCTCGTGGCTCGACGGGCCCGCGGCGCACGAGGTCCTGAGCGCCCCGGCCCTGCCCGGGCCCGCCGCGCGGCTGGCCGCCCAGGCCTGGGCCGACGAGCACCTCGTCGCAGGACCCGGGCCCTGGGAGGCGCTCGACGGCTGGCGCAGCGCCGGCCCCGCGCGCCCCGTGACGCTCACGCTCCTGGACGCGACCGGACAGGTGCACGAGGTGCCGGTCACCGTCGGGCCCCGACCCCGCCACCGGGACGCCCCACCCCCGGTGGTCGTCGACCGGGCGGGCGCCTGGGTCGTCGTCGAGGGCCACCCGTGGCGCTTCGACCGGCCCGACCCGGCCCGCCGCGCCGAGGCCGCGGTCGGCGACGCCGACGTCGCCTCGCCGATGCCCGGCACCGTGATCGAGCTCGCGGTCACCGTCGGTGACCGCGTCGCCGCCGGCCAGCGGCTCGGCGCCGTCGAGGCGATGAAGATGGAGCTCGCCCTGACCGCCCCGCACGACGGCGTCGTCGCCGGGGTGGGCGCCGCGGTGGGCGACCAGGTCCCGATGGGTCACGTCGTGGTCCGGGTCGACCCGGACCCGGACCCCGAGCAGGGGGAGGCGGTGTCATGACCCGCCCGGAGGGCCTGCCGATGGCCGTCCCCGCGCCGGGGATGCCCGACCGCGTGACGGTCTACGAGGTCGGGCCGCGCGACGGCCTGCAGAACGAGCAGGAGCTCGTGCCGACCCCGATCAAGGCGGAGTTCGTCCGGCGGCTGCTCGCCGCCGGGCTGCCGGTGGTCGAGGCCACCAGCTTCGTGCACCCCCGGTGGGTGCCGCAGCTGGCCGACGCCGCCGACCTCGTCGCCTCCCTGGTCGAGGACCTCGGTGACCGGGCGCGCGGTCTGCCGGTGCTGGTGCCCAACGAGCGCGGGCTCGACCGGGCCCTCGGGCTCGGCCTGCGCCACGTCGCCGTCTTCGCCTCGGCCACCGAGACCTTCGCGCGCCGGAACCTCAACCGCGGCCTCGACGAGCAGCACGCGATGTTCGCCCCGGTGGTCGCGCGCGCGCTCGAGGCCGGCGCCGACGTCCGGGCGTACGTCTCGATGTGCTTCGGCGACCCCTGGGAGGGCGCGGTGCCGCTCGGTCAGGTCGTCGACGCCGGGCGGCGGCTGCTCGACCTCGGGGCCTCCCAGCTCAGCCTCGGCGACACGGTCGGGGTCGGCACGGCCGGCCACGTGGCCGCGCTGGTCGCGGCGTTCGGCGACGCCGGGATCGGGCCCGACCGGCTCGCGCTGCACTTCCACGACACCTACGGGCAGGCCCTGTCCAACGTGCAGGCCGGGCTGCGCGCCGGCATCACGACCTTCGACGCCTCCGCCGGCGGCCTGGGCGGCTGCCCGTACGCCGGGAGCGCCACCGGCAACCTGGCGACCGAGGACCTCCTCTGGCTGCTGGACGGTCTCGGTATCGACCACGGCGTCGACCTCGACTCCCTCGTCGCCACGTCGACCTGGATGGCCGGGCAGCTCGGGCGACCCAGCCCCTCGGCCGTGGTGCGGGCGCTCGGGGGCGGTACGGCACAATCGCCGACGTGAGCCGATCTGCCCCGCGTCGCGTCTTCCTCCACGTCGGGGCACCGAAGACCGGCACCACCTACCTGCAGGACCGGCTGTCGCTGAACGCGCGGTCGCTGGCGCGTCACGGCGTGCACGTGCCGACCGGGTCCCGCCTGGTCAGCCCGGCGCTGTTCCAGTTCCGTGCCGCGATCGACCTGCTCGACCAGGACTGGGGTGGCGCCCCCGGCCACGCCGACGGCGCCTGGGACGCCCTGGTCAAGAAGGTGCGCACGATCGACGGCACCGTGCTGGTCAGCCACGAGACCCTCGCCCCGGCCCGCGCCGAGGCCGTCGCCCGGGCCAAGCGGGACCTCTCCGCCGGCGGCGCGGAGCTGCACGTCGTCTACACCGTGCGTGACCTCGGCCGGCAGGTGCCGGCCGCCTGGCAGGAGAGCATCAAGCAGGGCCGCACCTGGGGCTACGCGACGTTCGTGAAGAAGTTCCGTCGCCGCTCGGTGTGGTTCGCTCACGCCTTCGACCTGCCCGCGGTGCTCGGGCGGTGGGCCGAGGGGCTGCCCCCGGAGCGGGTGCACCTGGTGACCGTGCCGCCCAGCGGGACCCCCGGGGACCTCCTCTGGACGCGGTTCTGCCAGGTCACCGGGGTGGACCCGGCCTGGGCGCCGCGTCCCAGCGACCGCCGCAACGCCTCGATGGGATCCGCCGAGACCGAGGTGGTGCGCACGCTCAACGAGGCCCTCGACCGCAAGGTGCGCCGCGGGGCCGACTACGACTACCTGATCCGCAACCTGCTCGCCGAGGACAGCCTGGTCACCGGGAGCACGACCTCCCCCCCGGTCCGGATGCCGCCCAGCCTGCTGCCGTGGGCCCAGGAGGAGACCGCCCGCTGGCGCACCTGGGTCCAGGCCTCGGGCATCGACGTGGTCGGCGACCTCGACGAGCTCGAGCCGCGGCCCGTGGCCGAGGAGGACTGGACCGATCCCGACTCGATGTCACGCAAGTGGCGGCTCCGCGTGGCGGTGCGCGCGTTGACGGCGATGACCGAGGAGGCCGCGCGGCGCCCGATGCCGGAGCGGTCCGTGGCGCGCCGGGTGCGCGCCGAGGCCACGCGGCGGATCCGGACCAGGTGAGCGACCCGGCGGCGGACCGGGCCTGGTCCTGGGTGGCGCACCTGCGCGCCGGGGGCCGTACGCCCTGGGCCGACTGGCCCGCCCCGGCGGCCGCGCCCGACGGATCGGTGCTGCGCGAGGCGTCGGGGCCGACGGGTCCCCGGGTGCTCCCCGGCGCCCAGCAGCTCGAGCTGCTGCGTCGCGTGAACGCCGTCGGCGACCTGCCCGTGCACGCCCGGGACCGGGTCCTCACCGCCAGCGCGCTGGACCGCGGCCGCACCGACCTGCCGCTCCCCGGCGGGCCCCGGACGACCTTCGGGCCGGCCCCCCTCGACCCCGCCGACGTCCCGACCGAGGACCTGCTGCGGATCGCGGTGCTGCTCCTCGCCGACGCCCTGCCGGGGGCGCCGCGGCACCCGGCAGGGGTCCCCGCCGCCCCCACGCGGCGTGCGCGGCTCCTCCGGGCTGCGCGTGGGGGTTACCGCGTCGTCGGCGACCCGTGGCTCTCGGCGTGGGTCCGCGACGAGCTGCGGCGTCGTGGGCGTCCCCCCGGTGGGCGCAGGCCCCGGGTCCTCGTCCTGGGGGGACCGGTGCCCGACCTGCTCGCCCGCACCTGGGCGCACCGGGTGCTCACCGGGGGGGCCCCGCCCTGGCCGGTCTGGATCGCCGCCCACGCCGGGGGCGCCCTGCCCCGGGGCGCCGACGTCGCCGGTCAGGCCGACGAGTGGGCCGCGCGGGTGGGTGGGTCACGGGTGGTCGTGGTCACCGACCCCGCCGCGCTCGGCCGGCTCACGGGCGTACGCCGCCTCGACCTGACCGGTGCGCAGGGGCCACGCGCCGCGCACGGCACGCCCGGTGGGCTGGGCGGCGACGCCGTCGAGCTCGTCCGTCGCGTACGCCTGGCGCTGAGCGTGGTCGCCCCGCCGCACGAGCACACGGAGCTCCTGGGGGACCGGCTGCTGCCGGTGCTGACCGCGGTGGCCGACCGGGCCGCGCGCGCGGGCCGGGTCGAGGTGGTCGACCTGCTCGCGGGGTCGCCCGCCCGGGTGCCCGCCGAGCACGCCCGATGGGTGGCACGCCGCGCCGGTCGGCAGCGCCGCCGGGTGCTCCGGGCTGGCTACGCTGTCGCGGGCGACGTCGACCACCTGCTCCCGAGCCGATCCGGCGCCGCGCCGGACGGTCCCGACCGCGACGTGCCGGACCCCGAGCGGGTGCTCGAGGTCGCGCTCGTGCTGCTGGCGCAGGGCCTCGTGCCGGGCAGCGGAGCAGACCACGGAACCGACCGGGGAGGAGCGCAGGCATGACGCGGCGCGTGCTGGTCCACGTCGGCACCCCCAAGACCGGCACGTCCTCCCTGCAGGACGTGCTGTTCCGCAACCGCGACCGGTTGCTCGAGCACGACGTCCTCTACCCGGCCGACCGCTTCGACGCGCACTTCCTGGCGGCGCTGGACCTGATGCGGCTGCCCTGGGGGGGCCTCGAGACCGAGGCGCTGGGCTGCTGGGAGCAGCTGGCCGCGCAGGTGCGCGCCCACCACGGCACCGCGATCGTCAGCCACGAGATACTGGCGCGGGCGAGCCCGACCCAGGCGGCGGCAGCGCTGGCCTCCTTCGACGAGCCCGGCGGGGAGCCCGCGGAGGTGCACCTGATCCTGTCCGGCCGCGACCTCGTGCGCCAGGTCCCGGCGGAGTGGCAGGAGAACGTCAAGCACCGCAGCTCCGTGACCTACGAGCGCTTCCTGAGGCAGGTGCGCGACCCCGACCGGGCCTCACGGATCGGCAGCTGGTTCTGGGGGGTGCAGGAGATCCCCGACATCCTCGACAGGTGGGGCGCGAGCCTGCCGCCCGAGCGGGTCCACCTGATCACCGTGCCGCCTCCGGGTGGTGATCCCGACGTGCTGTGGCAGCGGTTCTCGTACGCCTTCGGCCTCGACGGACTCGACCTCGACCTGGACACCACGCGGTCCAACCCGTCGATGGGCGTGCCCGAGACCGCGCTGCTGCGCCGGATCAACGCGCACACCAACAAGCTCGTCCCGCCGGTGCACTACCGGCCCCTGGTCCGCGAGCTGGTGGCGCACCAGACGCTCTCGCCGCGTCGTGGCTCACCCCGCCTGGCCGTCCCCCCCGACCTGCACGACTGGCTGCACGACCTGCAGGTCCGCTGGGTCGCCGAGGTGCGCGACCGGGGGTACGACGTGGTGGGCGACCTCGACGACCTGCTCTCCCGCCCGACGGTCCCGGCCGAGGACGTCGCCGACCCCGACCGGCCTGAAGAGACCGACGTCGCCGACGCGGCGCTGGCCACGATCGGGGCGTTGCTCGAGGAGCACGTGCGAGCACGTGACGAGCACGCCGCCGAGGCCGCGCGGACCCTCGACGTCGAGCGCGACCTGCGCCGGCAGCTCGACGAGGTCCGGGGTGCGCTGGAGCGGTCGTACCTCCGGCCGTCCTACCTGCGGCGTGAGCGGCTCGTGCGTGGCCTGGAGCGCTCGCGCGTCGGCCGTGTCTCGATGCGGGTCTACCGCGTGGCGCGGGGCAGGAGCTCGCGCTCGGCGTAGCGGCCGATCTTCCAGGTGGCGTAGCCGTCGGCACCGGCACCCACGACGCCGCCGACGAGCGGCACCCGCCGGCTCACGGTGACCGCGAGGCGCTTGCCGGTGATCCGGCCGATGATCGAGTTGGCGACCTCACGGGAGACCGTGGCGTCCAGTGCCTCGTCGTGCACGGGGGCGGTGGCCATCGCCATCGGCGGGGCCGGCAGCTTGGACCTCCCGACCAGGTCCTCGACGCTGTCCTCGCCGAGGATCGTGACGAGGATGGCGTTGCGGACCTTCGGGTCGTCGAGGTCGTAGCCGCGCAGGTGCGCGATGCCCGCGACCATCCGGCACTGCAGCAGCGCCAGCCCGGTGACGTTGGTGGGGATGGTCAGCGGCGCGGTGACCAGGCCGCCGATGTTGGTGACGAACCCCTGGGCGCCGGCGAAGCGGACGTGGTTCTCGATCAGCTCGCGCACCGCCTTGTCACGGTCGCCGTGCTGCTCGGTCAGCTGCTTCTCGGCCGCCCTGGCCGCGGGCGGGAGCGGGCCCACGCCGTTGATCGCGCGCGCGAGCGCCTCGCGCACGAAGGAGGTGGTCAGCCCCGGCGCGAGCCCGGTGACCCGGGAGCTGATCTGCTTGCCGATCTGGTTCCTGACGATGCCCATGACCCCGATCCTAGGGATCCGGAGACCACCCGGTCGGCACCGCCGGGGGTCCCGAGGAGCCGATACGGTCGCCCCGTGCCCGTCGAGCCTCCCGCCACCGGTTGGATCTTCGGGGACCCGTCCGCCCACGACGACCGCGGCGGCGCGCGCGGGCGCACCTCGTGCGAGGCGCCGGACGAGCGCGACGACCTTGTGGCGATCGGCGCGGACCTGGAGCCCGGCACGTTGCTCGAGGCGTACCGCCACGGCATCTTCCCGATGCCCGCGGGCAGTCCCGACGACCCCATGTACTGGTTCAGCCCGGTGCGCCGCGGCGTCCTGCGGCTCGATGACCTGCGGGTCTCGCGGTCGCTGCGTCGCTCCGCGCGGGACGTGGAGATCCGCGTCGACACCGTCTTCGCCGAGGTCGTCCGGGCCTGTGCCGACCCCCGGCGCCAGCACGGGTGGATCACCGACCAGGTCGCGGAGGCCTACCAGCGCCTCCACGTGCTCGGCTGGGCGCACTCCGTCGAGGCCTGGCGCGACGGCGAGCTCGTGGGGGGCCTCTACGGCCTCGCCCTCGGGGGGCTCTTCGCGGGGGAGTCGATGTTCCACCGCAACCGCGACGCCTCCAAGGTGGCGCTGGTCGGGCTGGTCGACCTGCTCCGGGACGGCGTGGGCGCGGGCCCGCGGCTGGTCGACGTGCAGTGGGCGACCCCCCACCTGGGCTCGCTCGGGGTCACCGAGATCGACCGCGTCGACTACCTCGCGGCGTTGCCGGAGCTCTTCACCACGCCGCTCCCGCCGGCCTTCGACCTGCGCTGAGCCGGAACGGGGTGGGGGTCAGACCACCCGCGGCGGCTGCCCGTCCGCGCTGACCATGGGGCGTTCCGCGGCCTCCCACTCGAGCATCCCGCCCTCGAGGTTGACCACGTCGTGGCCCAGCTGCGCCAGGTAGGCCACCGCCTGGGCCGAGCGCCCCCCGACCTTGCAGACCACCAGCACCTGACCCTCGGGCACCTCGCCGAGCCGCTCCACGGGCTGGCTCAGCGGTAGGTGGCGGGCGCCCTCGATGTGCCCGGCGTCCCACTCGTGCTGCTCGCGCACGTCGATCACGGGCAGCTGCTCGGGCAGGGGGTCCGGTACGGCGTCCAGGGTGACGGTGGGGACCTCGGTCATGACCCGAGCCTGTCATGCGGGCAGGCCGGGCGCCGCATGCTGGGCGGGTGGGTGCGTGCTCGCCTCGCTGGTGGCGGTGTGGGCGCTGCTCGTCGTGGTGCTGCTGGTGGTGGCGCGACGTCAGCGCCGGGAGGTCGACCTCGCCGCCGCGCTGCGTCTGGTCCCGGACGTGCTGCGTCTGCTCAGCAGGCTGGTGGGTGACCGCACGCTGCCGCGGGCCGTGCGGTGGTGGCCGGCCCTCGCCCTGGCCTACCTGCTCTGCCCGTCGACGTGGTGCCGGACGTCATCCCGGTCCTCGGGCAGCTCGACGACGTCGTCGTGGTCGTCCTCGTCCTCCGGGCGGTGGTCCGCCGGGCGGGCGTCGGCGCGGTCGAGCGGCACTGGCCGGACGGCCGACGGGCTCGCCGCGGTGCTCGCGGCGGCGCGTCGCGTCGGTGGTCCAGGAGCGAGCGCAAGGCCCGGTGGTCGAGGAGCGAGCGCAGCGAGCGTCTCGAGACCCCGTCGTCCGGGCCGGGGGTCTCGAGGTGCAAGGGCCCCCAGGCCCCAGCCTCGAGACCCCCGGCCCGGACGACGGGGTCTCGAGACGCTCGCTGCGCTCGCTCCTCGA
>JBKJPE010000064.1:0-20667 GCA_046595185.1 Nocardioides sp. | reverse complement strand
TCCTCGAGCCGTCGTACGGCCTCGTTGCCGGTGTCCGGGCCCAGCATCGACCTCAGCTGCACGTGTCCCACTCCCCTACGATCCTCACGGTCGGCCGGCCCTTGCGGGACAGCCGTTCGGTCCTGACGCGCGCGGCGCCGGCGTCGCGGAGCAGCGTAGCGACGCTGGCGACGTCGACCCGGCCGACCATCCACTCGGCGCGCTCGCCCGGGTCGTCGGCCTCCATCACATGCGCGTCGGCCAGCAACCGCCCGCCCTGGCGCAGCGCCATCGAGCAGAGCCGGGCCAGCGACTCACGCCCGAAGACCGACGTCGCGTCCAGGAGGTGCCGTGCCACGATCACCCGGGGGCGGGGGTCGTGCGCCAGCCGGGCGCCCTCGGCCAGCGTCGAGCGCAGCTCGGTGAGGTTGACGTGACGCACCTCGAGGTCCAGGCCCTCCGCGGCCGCGGTCGCGGCGACGTGGTCGAGGGCGCGCGGTGCGTAGTCGAGGGCGCGCACGGGCAGACCCTGACGGGCCAGCCACAGGCTGTCCCACCCGCGCCCGGCGCCGACGTCGAGCACCTCGGCACCCAGCTTCCCGGCCACGAACGCGGCCCGCTTGGCCAGCACCGAGGGCGCGCGTGCCTCGGCGGGGGGCCGGAAGGTGGAGTGGCGCTCCCAGTAGCGCAGCATCGGCTGCGTGCCGCGGAACCAGTCCTCGAGCTCGCGCACCGTGCGGTCCGGGGTGGTGAACTGGAAGGCCGGGTCGGGCACCCGCCACCCGGGCCCGTAGGTCGCGGCCAGGAGACGCTCCGGCTCGGCGGGCACCGGCATCTCGCGGCCCTCGAGGGTCGCGGTGCCGAGCGGGAACACCCAGCTGTGCTCGAAGGGCTCGCCGATCTCCCCCATCAGGTGCAGCCGCCCGCCGTCGAGGAAGCCGCCGAACACGTCGAGTCCGCGGGTGACGTCGGCCTCGGTCACCAGCACCTTGAAGGCGGCCCCGCTGTAGCGGTTGGTGCGCCACCCGCGGGCCGCGAGGGCGCGCTGCACCGCGAAGGACTCGCGGGACACGTCGACGGGATCGGTGAACGCGCTGACGTAGCCGAGGTCGGCGTCGGAGTCGTGACCGAGCACGGCTCCCTCACGGACGGCGCCGAGGAGCGTGCCGTACGCCAGGAAGGGCTCCACGCCGGCGCCCCGGAGAGCCTCGATCACCGACGCGGTCGCCTCGACCAGGCTCGCGATGTCGCTCCCGGAGCGTCCCGCGAAGGTCGGCACGAGCTTGCCGGACTTGTCGATGCCCAGCTCGACGCCCCGGGCGTTGCGGACCTCGATCCGGCTGTCGTCCTCGACCTCGCCGAGCACGTGCTCGCGGTCCCAGAAGACCTGCCCGGTCGCGGAGTCGCGCAGCACCACCCGGGCCCGGCCGTGCAGGTGCCGCGCCAGCGTCGCCGGCCAGGCGACCCGGCGCAGCACCGCAGCGGTGCCGTCGGTGTCGCGCAGGCTCCAGAACGTCCACACCCGGCGTCCGTCGAGGCAGACGTCGATCGGGTGGTCCGCCGTGGCGAGCAGGCGGATCCCGTCGTCGTCGACCCGACGGACCCGGGTCAGGGGCGTCACCAAGGTCAGTCCGTGGCCAGGCGGGCGAACGGGTCCACGGAGCCGTCCGGGCTGACCCGTGTGCCGTCCTCGTACACGGCCTCGCGACCCGAGCCGAAGACCAGTCGGGACCGGCTGGAGAACCGGTCGTACCAGAAGTTCATGTGCTGCTGGTAGCGCTGCGTGGTGGCCCTGCTCCGGTAGATGCCGAGGTTCTCGTCGCTCACCTTGCCCAGGCCGGACCAGTTGGCCGAGCCGTTCAGCAGCGCGTAGCCCGAGCGGTCGCCGCCGTAGTTGCCCACGATCGACATGGACTTCATGTGGAAGTAGTTGTCGAACTGCCCGTCACCGTTGGTGTCCTGCACCATGTGCCGCAGCGGCACGGGGCCACGGCCACCGCCGCTGCGCAGGATCTTGCCGGTGTCGATGCCCATCACGGTGTAGCCGATGCGGATGTCGCAGCCGTTGTTCCACAGGCTCCGGACCTTGCGGGCCAGCGCGTTGCCGCGGGGGTTGCGCATCACGTCGGGGAAGATCCGGATCCGGGTGCGGTTGCTGGCGGTGTTGGTCGCGCCCTGGCAGCGGACGCGGTTCAGCATCTGCATGACCGGGTCGGCGACGTTGCGGCCGGTGTTGGGGAACATCAGCAGGCGGAAGTTGCCGAAGTTGCGGTCGGCGTAGGGCTTCCGGGCGCGCTTGTCTTGCACGGCCTCCTGGAAGATCCTGCTGGTGAAGTCCCAGACCTTCTGGTTGCCGACGTGGGTGTAGATGTCGTTCCACTGGTTGTTGGTGGAGGCCAGGGTGAAGTTCGCCGAGCCCTGGACGACCACGTTGCGGGCCCTGCCGGACTGGGAGAACATGTAGAACTTCGAGTGCGCGGCCCCACCGCCGCCGCGGCAGGTCTTCTCGCAGACCCGGGCGAAGCTGTGCCGCTTGGCCGGGAACTTCCGGTTGCCGCGCTGCAGCCCCGCGCGCAGTGCGCGGAACGGCGGGTTGTCGACGGCCTGGACGTTGAGGTCGTCCATCAGCAGGCGCACCCGCACCCCGCGGTTCTGCGCGCGCAGCAGGGCGTTCTTGCCCTCGCTGGTGAGGAAGTTCCAGGTGAAGATGTTGATGTTGCTGCCCTTGGGCGAGGAGTTGATCGAGCGCATCACCTTGCGGAAGATCTCGCGGCGCTCACTGCTGCCGCCCAGCGGGCTGTTGAAGGAGGCCCCGCTGTTCGGCGTGTAGTTGTCGGGCGCCGCGGAGGCGGTCGACACCGAGCCGATCGGCAGGAGGAGCCCGGCGGTGGCGAGCACCAGCGCGAGCGATCGGACGAGCGTCCTGAGCATGGGATTGATCCCCTCGATCATGGGTGGTGGTGGGGGGGTCGTGCGGACCGGCCGTGGCGGTCGTACCTGCCCCGGGAAGAGCACGGCGGCGCACCTTCTGGACTGCGCGACCCGGCCAGGCTACGTCAGGATGATGAGAGCCCCGCGATCCACGGGGCGCTCCGCCGCACCTCAGGCGCGGCAGGACCTGACCGACGCACGGTAGTCCCGGTCGTCCTCCAGGGCCTGCTCCGACACGCGGACCTCGCCGCCAGCGACACCGTAGAAGCGGTCGGCGAAGGTCATCAGGCGCTGGCCGGAGGAGCAGGAGAGGACCTCGCGCTCGACCAGGGCGCCGTCCTGGACGCACCCGGCGTACGAGCGCGGGATGGTCGCTCCCTCGGACCACACGTCGCTGCAGGCGGGCGTGCCTGCCGGTGCCTCGGGTGCGGCGCTCGACGGCCCGGCGTCCTCCGGGGCGGGCGAGGCGGAGGGCGAGCCGGCCGGGTCGGTCGCCTCGTCGTCCCCTCCCCCGCAGGCGCCGAGGGCGCCGAGCAGGACCACGGTGAGCAGGGCGGCGCGCGGGCGTCGGGGGACGCGGAGGCGGGCCGGGCGCGGAACAGGGCGAGGGTCTCCGTTCATCCGCCGAGACTACGCCGCCGGAGGCCGGTGCCGGGCCCGCTAACCTCGGCTGCGTGAGCAGCTCCCCGACCCGCGTCTACACCGCACGGCTCGTCGGCCTGCCCATCTTCGACCCGCAGGGTGACCAGGTGGGCAAGGTGCGCGACGTCGTCGTGGTGCTCCGCTCGGAGACCAGCCAGCCACGCGTGCTCGGCCTGGTCGCCGAGGTGTTCGGCCGCCGGCGGATCTTCGTGCCCATGACGCGGGTCACCAACATCGACAGCGGGCAGGTCTACACGACCGGGCTGCTCAACATGCGCCGCTTCGAGCAGCGCTCCACCGAGACGCTGGTGATCGGGCAGATGCTCGACCACTCGGTCACCATCGTCGGCACGGGCGTGTCGGGCACCGTCTACGACGTCGCCATGGAGCAGGCGCGCAACCGCGACTGGGTGCTGTCCCGGGTCGCGGTGCAGGAGCCGGGCAAGGGACTGCGCCGCCGCGGCCAGAGCCACGTCGTGTCCTGGGACGAGGTCACCGGGCTGACCCGGAGCGAGGACCCCCAGGGCGCGACGCAGCTGCTCCACGCGCTGAACGAGATGCGGCCCGCGGACGCGGCGTCGGTGCTGCACGACCTCCCCCAGGACCGGCAGCTCGCGGTGGTGGCCGCGATCGACGACGAGCGTCTCGCCGACGTGCTGGAGGAGATGTCCGAGGAGGACCAGGTCCAGATCCTGGGGCGCATCGGCACCGAGCGCGCCGCCGACGTGCTCGAGGAGATGTCGCCCGACGACGCCGTCGACCTGATCAACGAGCTGCCCCCCGAGACCGCCGAGCTCCTGCTGACCCTGATGCGGCCCGAGGAGGCCGAGGACCTGCGTCGCCTGATGTCCTACGTCGACGACACAGCCGGGGCGATGATGACCACGGAGGCGGTGATCCTCGGGCCCGACGCGACCGTGGCCGACGCGCTGGCGCTGGTGCGCGACCCCGACCTCACCCCGAGCCTGGCGGCCTGCGTCTACGTCTGCCGACAGCCGCTGGAGACGCCCACCGGACGCTTCCTGGGCGTGGCCCACCTCCAGCGGCTGCTGCGCGAGCCACCCTCCTCGCTGGTGGCCGGGGCGATGGACGAGACCCTGGAGAACGTCCGGCCCGAGGCCTCGATCGACGAGGTCGCCGCGCACCTGGCGTTCTACAACCTCGTCGCCGCCCCCGTGACCGACGACGGGGGCCACCTGATCGGCGTCGTCACCGTGGACGACCTCCTCGACCACCTGCTGCCCGAGAACTGGCGCGACCGCGGCACCCGGTCGGGGCGTCGACCGGGCCTGGTCACCGGCGCCGCGAGCGCCCCCCGCCCCGGAGGCTCCCGTGGCTGAGCGCACCCCCCGTCCCGTGCAGCGGGAGAGCCGCGAGCGGCTGGACACCCCGCTGGTCCACCGTCGGGCCCTGGTGCGCCGCCCGTCGTACGACTCCGACACCGTCGGGGTGTTCGCCGAGACGTTCGCGCGGTTCATGGGCACCGCCACGTTCCTGGCCTACATGACGATGTTCGTCCTGGTCTGGGTGGCGTTCAACGTGCTCGCGCCGCAGGGAGCCCGGTGGGACGACTACCCCTTCATCTTCCTGACCCTGATCCTCAGCCTGCAGGCGTCGTACGCCGCCCCCCTGATCCTGCTGGCCCAGAACCGCCAGGAGGCCCGCGACAAGGTGATCGGCGAGCAGGACCGGCAGGCCAACGCCCGGGGCCACGCCGACATGGAGTTCCTCGCCCGCGAGGTCGCCTCGCTGCGGATGGCGGTCGGCGAGGTCGCCACGCGCGACTTCCTGCGCTCCGAGCTGCGCTCCCTGCTGGCCGAGATCGACGACCGCCGGGCCGAGGGCAGCGGTCCCGGCCGGGGTGACGACCGCGACGACGACGCCCGGCACCGGGGCTGAGCCGCACGACCTAGACTCGGGAACCATGAGCACCCCCTCCGACCGCCCGACCGACGACGCGACCGGTGGCACCGTGCTGGACCGGGTCCACGCCGCGCTGGCGACGGTCGACGACCCCGAGATCAAGAAGCCGATCACCGAGCTCGGGATGGTCGACTCGGTCGTCGTCGACGACGCCGGGACCGCTCGGATCACGGTCCTGCTGACCGTGTCCGGGTGCCCGATGAAGGACACCATCACCCGCGAGGTCACCGAGGCCGTCGGCCGGGTCGCCGGGGTCGAGGAGGTCGTCCTCGAGCTCGGCGTGATGACGCCCGAGCAGCGTGAGGGCCTCCAGGCGCACCTGCGCGGCGGCCAGGCCCCGCGCGAGATCCCCTTCGCCCAGCCGGGCTCCCTGACCAAGGTCTACGCGATCGCCAGCGGCAAGGGCGGGGTCGGCAAGTCCTCGGTGACGGTCAACCTCGCCCTCGCCCTGGCGGCGCAGGGCCAGAAGGTCGGTGTCGTCGACGCCGACGTCTACGGCCACTCGGTGCCGGCGATGCTGGGCCTCGCCGACGCCCGCCCGACCCAGGTCGAGGACCTGATCATGCCGGTCCCGACGCCCGGCGGCGTCTCGGTCATCTCGATCGGGATGCTCAAGCCGCGCCGGGACCAGGTCGTGGCCTGGCGCGGGCCGATGCTCGACCGCGCCCTGGTCCAGATGCTCGCCGACGTCTACTGGGGCGACCTCGACGTCCTCCTGCTCGACCTCCCGCCGGGCACCGGTGACGTGGCCATCTCGCTCGGGCAGCACCTGCCCGGGGCCGAGGTGATCGTCGTGACCACCCCGCAGGAGGCCGCCGCGGAGGTCGCCGAGCGGGCCGGGACGATGGCCTCGATGATGCACCAGCGCGTCGTGGGCGTGGTCGAGAACATGTCCTACCTCGCGTGCCCGCACTGCTCGGCCGAGGAGGACCACCGCCTGGAGGTCTTCGGCTCCGGGGGCGGCGACCGGGTGGCCGCCACCTTGTCGTCCCGCTTCGGGTACGACGTGCCGGTCCTCGCCCGCATCCCCCTCGACCTCTCGCTGCGCGAGGGCGGCGACGTCGGCAAGCCCGTGATCGAGGCCGACCCGACCTCCCCGGCCGCCGTGGCCCTGCGCGGCGTGGCCGACGCCCTGGCCCGACGCGGCCGCGGGTTGGCCGGGCGTCAGCTGGGCCTGAGCCCCACCGCTAAGGTCTAGGCGTGCCTGGGTTCCTGGAGCTCGTCGTCATCGCCTTCGTCGCGATCGTCGTCTTCGGGCCCGACAAGCTCCCCGAGCTCGCCAAGCAGGCCGGACAGCTGATCCACAAGGGCCGCAACCTCGCGAACAACGCTCGCGACGAGCTGCGCACCGAGCTCGGCCCGGCGTACGCCGACCTCGAGCTGCGCGACCTCGACCCCCGTGCGGTGGTCCGCAAGCACATCCTCGAGGCGATGGAGGAGGCCGACGAGGAGGAGCGGCTGACCAAGACCCGGCAGCGCACGCTCGCCGACGGCGAGGTCCCGCCGTACGACACCGAGGCCACCTGAGGGACCCCCCTCAGCCGGGGGTCCTCGTGGGTGTCGGTGGCCGACCACGCCGCTGACCGCCGGCGGCGGTGGGCTCAGGCGTGCTCGCGGCTCTGCGCGGCCGCGAGGGCGCCGAGGGGGACCAGGCACCGCCGGCCGCCGTCCTGGCCCTCCCGCAGCTCCACGAAGTCGGCGCCGACCCGGGTCAGGGTGCCCTCGTGCCGGCCCCCGGCGCGCAGGTGCAGCACGCACGGCTGCTCCTCCTCGGCCAGGCGGCGCAGGAACGCCCCCAGGCCCAGGGAGGCCACCCGCGGCCAGGCGACCTCGGGCACCGAGCGCGGCGACAGGCCGGTGACCGACTGCACCGCGCCCAGCGGCACGGCCCAGTCCTGCGCGGCGCCGTGCAGCAGCACCCACCCGTCGGCGACCCGCTCCACGGTGCCGGCCACCGGCCCCACCCCGGCCACGTGGACGACGACGGGGTCGTCGAGGGAGGCCATGAAACGGCTGGCCAGGGTGACCGCCCGGTACTCGGCCCTGCTCCGGTCGGCGACCTCCGGCGCGCGCTCGGCGTCGTAGAGCGTCTCGGCGCGGCTCTCGAGCTCGTCGAACAGGTCCAGCAGCTGCTCCTCCCACCCCATGGCGTCACCCTGCCAGACCGCCGGCGGCTGTGGATCGCACCTTGACGAACCAGGCATATGGGCGTTGGCTGACGCAAACAGACGCAAACGTATGAATCGGAGCCGACATGGCGACCACCGCGCACCTCCCCCGCCGACTCACCGTGGCGACGGCCGCCACGGCGGCCCTCCTGCTCGTCGTCGCCCTGGTGCTGCCCGAGGTGCGCGAGACCGTCAACGCCTCCCGGGAGGCCTCCTGGCGGGACCCGTCCTTCGAGGAGCTGCTGGTCCGGCTCTGCGCCCTCACGGCGCTCGCGGCCGGCGGCTGCTGGTGGCTGGGCGTCCTGCGCCTGGTGGCGGCCGCCCGACCAGGGGCCGACACCGCGCGCCTGCCCGTCCCGGTCGGGGTGCCGCCGTGGCTTCGACGACTCGTGCTGGTGGCGTGCGGCACCGCCCTCGTCGCCGTCCCGGTCTCCCCGGCGCTGGCCTCCGGCGGGGGCGGTGGTCCCGGGACCGACCCGGTCGCCGCCCTCGCCCTGCCCGCCGCGACCGGCGACCTCCCCACCACCGGCCCCGACGGTCTCCCGCTGCCCGACCGGGTCGCCGGCACCACCGCCCGGACCCTCGAGGCACCGCGGGCCGACCCCCGGCCCACGGTCCCGCCCCGCCCCGCCCCCGCGCCGCGACCGGACCGGGCGACCGCGGTCCGCGTCGCGCCCGGTGACTCCCTGTGGCGGATCGCCGAGGCCCAGCTGCTCGCGGGCGGGGAGCCCACCGGCGACGCCGCCGTGGCGGCCCGGTGGCAGGAGATCTACGCCGCGAACGCCGGACGCATCGGCCCCGACCCCGACCTGGTCCTCCCGGGCCAGGTGCTCGATCTCGACCGGCCCTGACCTGCCCGACCCGCCCGAAGGAGACCGCCATGTCCTCGACCGTCGTCCCGCTCCGCCCGCACGTCCCGGTCGTCCCGGTGCAGGGCACGCTCGCGCTCGCCCTCCTGCCGCGTCGCGAGCCGCCGCCGGCACCGGTCGTCGAGCCCGGCGGCGACGCGGCGCGGATGGTCGGGGCCTGGGCGCGGCGCGTGGTCCAGGCGGCGCTGGAGATCGTCGGCGGCGACCGGCCGGCGAGCCAGCTGGTGCGCTGGACCGACCGCGAGGTGCTGGCCGACCTGCAGCGCCGCGCCTGGCTGGTCGCGCACGCCGGCGATCACCTGCCCGGCGTCTCCCGGGTCCAGCCCGTCCGCCCCCGGGTGCTCAGCGTGCACACCTGCGTGGTCGCGGACGGCGTCGTGGAGGCCGCGGTGCACGTGGCCCACGGCCCGCGGTCGCGGGCCGTGGCCACCCGCTTCGAGCGGCGGCGCGACCGGTGGGTCTGCGCCGCCCTCGACTTCTCCTGACCGCCCCCGGACCGCCTCAGCCGTTGGCGCGGGCGGTCAGGCCCGTCGGCCCGCCGGCCGCACCGTGGCACCGCTTGAACTTCTTGCCCGAGCCGCAGGGGCACAGCGCGTTGCGGGTCGTGCCGGCGTACTCGTCGTCGGCCACCTCGCCCTCGGCGTGGACCTCGGCCTCGCCGTCCTCGCTGGGCGCGGTGTAGGACAGGCCGTGGGGCTGCGTGGGCCGCTCCAGGCCCTTGGCCCGGATCGTGGGCACCTCACGACGCATCGGCTCCTCGTCGACCTCGGCCTCGGCGCCGTCGGGGGCGACCAGGACGGCCTCGGGCTCCTCCTCGACGGTGACCTCGAGGTTGAACAGGAAGCCGACAGCCTCCTCCTTGATGCCGTCCATCATGGCCGTGAACATGTCGTAGCCCTCGCGCTGGTACTCGACCAGCGGGTCGCGCTGCGAGTAGGCACGCAGGTAGATGCCCTCGCGGAGGTAGTCCATCTCGTAGAGGTGCTCACGCCACTTGCGGTCGAGCACGGAGAGCAGCACCCGACGCTCGAGCTCGCGCATGACCTCGTCACCGACCTCGGCCGCGCGCTCGTCGTAGGCCGCGTGGGCGTCGGCCTTGAGCAGCGTGACGACCTCGTCGACGTCGAGGTCGGCGCGGCCGCCGGCCCGCTGCTCCACCTCGGCGATCGTGACGCCGAGCGGCCAGATCTGCTTCAGGTCGGTCCACAGCTGCTCGAGGTCCCACTCCTCGGAGAACTGCTGGGCGGAGCCGCGCACGGTGCCGTCGACCACGTCGTCGAGGAAGCCGCTGACCTGCTCCTGCAGGTCGGCGCCCTCCAGGACCTCCCGCCGCTCGGCGTAGATCACCCGCCGCTGGCGGTCCATCACGTCGTCGTACTTCAGGACGTTCTTGCGGGACTCGAAGTTCTGCGACTCGACCTGTCCCTGCGCGCTCGCGATCGCACTCGTGACCCGCTTGTTCTCGATCGGCACGTCGTCGGGGATCTTCATCATGGTCAGCACGCGGTCGACCCACTCCGACTTGAAGAGGCGCATCAGCTCGTCCTCGAGCGAGAGGTAGAACCGCGACTCACCGGGGTCGCCCTGGCGCCCGGAGCGCCCTCGCAGCTGGTTGTCGATGCGGCGCGACTCGTGGCGCTCGGTGCCGACCACGTACAGGCCGCCGAGCTCGCGGACCTGGTCGTGCTCGGCGGCGACCTGGGTCCGCAGGCGCTCGAGGGTCTCGGGCCACGCCGCCTCGTACTCGTCGGCCGTCTCGCCGACCGGCTCCAGCCCGCGACGGCGCAGCTCCTCGTCGGCGAGGAACTCCACCGACCCGCCGAGCATGATGTCGGTGCCGCGCCCGGCCATGTTGGTGGCGACGGTGACGGCACCGCGGTGGCCGGCCTGGGCCACGATCTTGGCCTCGTCGGCGTGCACCTTGGCGTTCAGCACGTTGTGGGCGATCCCGCGCCGGGTCAGCAGCCCCGAGAGGAGCTCGGACTTCTCGACCGAGACGGTGCCGACCAGGACCGGTTGGCCCTCGCGGTTGCGCTCCTCGATGTCGTCGGCGACGGCCTCGTACTTGGCCTCCTCGGTGCGGTAGACCAGGTCGGCCTGGTCCTCGCGCAGCATCGGGCGGTTGGTCGGGATCGGCACGACACCGAGGCCGTAGGTCTTGTCGAACTCGCTGGCCTCGGTCATCGCCGTGCCGGTCATCCCCGACAGCGTGTCGTAGAGGCGGAAGAAGTTCTGCAGGGTCACCGTGGCCAGCGTCTGGTACTCCTCGCGGACCCGGACGCCCTCCTTGGCCTCGATCGCCTGGTGCAGGCCGTCGTTGTAGCGGCGCCCGGCGAGCATCCGGCCGGTGTGCTCGTCGACGATCAGGACCTCGCCGTTGATCACGACGTACTCCTTGTCGTTGCGGAACAGCTCGCGCGCCTTGATCGCGTTGTTCAGGAACGAGATCAGCGGGGTGTTGGCCGACTCGTAGAGGTTCTCGATGCCGAGGTGGTCCTCCACCTTGGTGATGCCGGGCTCGAGCACCGAGATGGTGCGCTTCTTCTCGTCGACCTCGTAGTCGGTGTCGCGCTCGAGCTTGGCGACGATCTTGGAGAACTCGCCGTACCACTTCACCTCGTCCTGGGTCGGCCCGGAGATGATCAGCGGCGTCCGGGCCTCGTCGATGAGGATGGAGTCGACCTCGTCGACCACGGCGAAGTGGTGGCCGCGCTGCACGCAGTCCTCGAGGGAGCCGGCCATGTTGTCGCGCAGGTAGTCGAAGCCCAGCTCGTTGTTGGTGCCGTAGGTGATGTCGCAGGCGTACGCCTCGCGCCGCTCGGCCGGGCGCATCGAGGGCAGGATCACGCCGACGGACAGGCCGAGGAAGTGGTGGACGCGGCCCATCATCTCGGACTGGAACTTGGCCAGGTAGTCGTTGACGGTGACGACGTGGACGCCCTTGCCGGTCAGCGCGTTGAGGTAGGCCGGGAGGGTGGAGACCAGGGTCTTGCCCTCCCCGGTCTTCATCTCGGCGATGTTGCCGAGGTGCAGCGCTGCGCCGCCCATGACCTGCACGTCGAAGTGCCGCTGGCCCAGCACGCGTCGTGCGGCCTCGCGCACCGTCGCGAACGCCTCGGGCATCAGGTCGTCGAGGCTCTCGCCGTCGGCGTAGCGCGCGCCCAGCTCGTCGGTCATGCCCTGCAGCTCGGCGTCGCTCATGGCGACGAAGTCGTCCTCGATGGCGTTCACGGCGGCGGCCACGGTCTCGAGGCGGCGCACGATCTTGCCCTCGCCGAGGCGGAGCAGCTTGTCGATGATGACGGGCACGGTGCTGCGACTCCTCGGATCGGGGGCCGACGACGTCGCGCGTCGGCCCGGTCATGCTACCCAGCCGGGTGTGGTGGACCCCAACCCGCGGACAGGGCCCCCGCCAGCGGCCCGGCGAGGTCCCCGCGCTCCCCCACCCGGACGTCGTCGAGCCCCAGCCACCCGGCCAGGCGCCGCAGCTCCGCGGCCAGCTCCTCCGCGGTCCCCGGGGGCGCGCCGTCCTCGGCGAACGCCCCCGGCACCCGCAGCACCCCCGCGGCCCGGTCGGCCTTGAGGTCGACCCGGGCCACGATCCGGTCGCCGAGCAGGAACGGCAGGACGTAGTAGCCGTACCGCCGCTCGGCGGCCGGCACGTAGATCTCGATGCGGTAGCGGAAGCCGAAGAGGCGCTCGGCGCGCTCCCGCTCCCACACCAGCGGGTCGAAGGGGCTGAGCAGCGTGCGCGCCGCCACCCGGCGGGCCCGCCGGGCGTCGCGGTGCAGCCACGCGGGGCGGTCCCAGCCCTCGACGCGGACCGGCTCCAGCTCCCCGGCCTCCACCAGCGCCTCCACCGCCGGCCGCACCTGGTCCAGGCGCGGCACCCGGTAGTAGTCACGCAGGCAGGACAGCGTGGCGACCCCGTGCGAGCGCGCGGCACGCCGCACCAGCTCGAGGTGCTGCTCGGCGACCGACGGCGTGGGAAGGTCGAGCACCGCCCGCGGCAGCACCCGCTCCGGGAGGTCGTAGAGCACCTCGAAGGAACCGGTGCGGCCGGCGATCGCGAGGTCGCCGACGAGGTAGAGGTAGTCCAGCACCTGCCGGGCCCGCGACCAGTTCCAGCCCCAGTGCTCACGGCTGCGGGGCATCCCGTCGTCGA
Organism: Nocardioides sp.; assembly: GCA_046595185.1. Classification (GTDB taxonomy): domain Bacteria; phylum Actinomycetota; class Actinomycetes; order Propionibacteriales; family Nocardioidaceae; genus Nocardioides. The sequence goes on along the minus strand of JBKJPE010000064.1, from coordinate 7,990 downwards.
GGGCGCGCGCGGTCGAGGGCCCCCGGTCGGCGATCTCGGCGAGCAGGGCGTGCTCGAGGTCGGTGCTCTGGTCGAGCACCGTCCACTTCCCGCGCCGGGCGCGGTAGTGGTCGCGACGGTGCGCCATCGCGGGCCAGAGGTCGACCGGCATCAGCGCCTGCACGTGCGCCCAGTACTCCACCAGCCGTCGCGGCGAGCGCTCGGCGGCGCGGTGCAGCAGGCCCGGGTCGTACGGCCCGGCCCGCGCGTAGAGGGGCATGTAGTGCGCCCGGGCCAGGACGTTGACCGAGTCGACCTGCAGCACGCCGGTGCGGGCCACGGCTCGCTCCAGGGTGCGCATGGTGGGCGCGGCGTGGTGCGGGTCGCAGAAGCCCTGCGCGGCCAGCGCCACCCGGCGCGCCTGAGCGGTGGAGAGCGACAGCACCGTCAGGAGGGCAGCTCGAGCAGCTTCTCCTTGAAGGCGTACATGACGGCCTCCATCCGGGAGTGCAGCTGGAGCTTCTCGAGGATGTTGCGCACGTGGTTCTTCACGGTGTTCTCGCTGATGGTCAGCTGGCGGGCCACCTCGCGGTTGTTCAACCCCTTCGCGACCAGGCGCAGCACGTCCATCTCGCGCTCGGTGAGCCGCAGGTTCGCCGCCGTCCGGCGCTCGGGGCGCGACATCTGCTTGAACTCGTCGATGAGCTTCACCGCCATCGACGGGCTGATCAGCGACTGCCCCTCCACGACCACGCGGACCGCCTGGGCCACCTCGTCGATGGAGGAGTCCTTGAGCAGGTAGCCCGACGCGCCGCTCTTCACGGCCTCGTAGAGGTCGCTCTCCTCGTCGGAGACCGTCAGCATGATGATCTTGGTCGTCGGCACGGACTCCTTGATGGCCAGGCAGGCCTCGATGCCGGAGCGTCTGGGCATCCGCACGTCGAGCAGGACCACGTCGGGGGCGGTGCTGACCGCCAGGGCGATGCCCTGGTCGCCGTCGCCGGCCTCGCCGACGACCTCGAGGCCGTCCTCGACGGCCAGCAGCATCGTCAGTCCGCGTCGGAAGAGCTCCTGGTCGTCGACCACGATCACGCGCACGGGCTCCGGCGCGGCGGAGGCGGGCAAGCTGGAGGCGGCCACCGCCGCATCATCGCACGTGTCGGGCGTGGCCGGCCGGCCACGCCCCGACACGTCGGTGCGCCTACTCCTCGACGACGTCGAGCGCGATCACGCCGTAGTCGTAGCCACGGCGGCGGTAGACCACCGCAGGGCGCTCGGACTCCTTGTCGACGAAGAGGTAGAAGTCGTGGCCCACCAGCTCCATCTCGTAGAGGGCCTGGTCCAGCGTCATCGGGTTCGCCGGGTGCGACTTCTCCCGCACCACCAGGGGCCCGTCGCCGGTGACCTCGATCGGCCCGACCCGGTGCTCGCGGGCGACGCCGTCCTCGGTGTCGTCGTCGGCCGCGGCCGGCAGGTGGTCCTCGATCAGGGGCACGTCGGCCAGGGCCTGGCCCACCGAGACCGGCGTACGGCGGCCGCGGTGCACACGACGGCGGTCGGAGGCACGGCGCATCTGCTCGGCCATCTTGTCCAGGGCGAGGTCCAGCGCCCCCATCTCGTGGTCGGCCGCAGCCTCGGCGCGGATCACCGGGCCCTTGGAGAAGGCGGTGAGCTCGACGTGGGTGCTGCGGTCGTGCTGGCGCGGGTTGGCCTCGCAGTCGACCTCCACGTGCACCCGGATGATGCGATGGTCGTGCTTCTCGAGCCGGGCCAGCTTCTCCTCGGCGTGGCTGCGGAACCGATCGCTCAGCTCGCAGTGCCGTCCGGTGACGACGACCTCCATAGGGACCTCCTGCACTCGTGGGACCCGGCCGGCGGGTGCACCGACCGGGTTGGGAAAGACGTGTGCGTGCGGTGGTGCAGAGGAGCCCGCCCGGCCGACCTGGTCTTCGACCCCACAACCGCCTGCGGCAGCGTTCGCAGCTCGTCTGCCATCTCTGGCGCCACTACTGGCCGTCTCCCGCGGACACCGGTGTCTGACCGGTGGCACGGGGCAGGACTTACCTCTAAGCCGCACCGTGATCGTCCCGCCCGGGGCAGGCCCCGGTGGGACTTACGTGGACCGTTTCGCCTGCGACTGGCTTCGGCTTGCCGTGCCGGCGCCCTGGTGGGCGCGACGTCGGCGCAACCACGGACCCGGACGGACTCCATGACGAGACGTTAGTCGGTGGCCGGTGCGCGCGGAAGGCCGACAGGCGCTTTTCGGCGCAGCGTCGTCGCCGCGACCGCGGCGACCGCGGTGACCGGGACGCCGCTGGCCTCGAGGGCGCGCTGCGCCTCGTGCACCGTGGCGCCGGTGGTCACGACGTCGTCGCAGACCACGACCCGGGCGCGACCCAGCCGCCGCGCGAGATGCCGGAGCCGACGGGTGTCGCAGGCCATCGACCCGGCCAGGTTGGCGGTGCGTGCTGCGGCGTCGAGGCCGGACTGGTCCACCACCCCCGCCCGCAGGCGCAGCAGCGGCGCGACGACGACCAGGGTCTGCGACCCGGGCCCCCGGCGTACGGCGGTCGCGGCCGCGCGGGTCATCCGGGCCGTCGCGTCGTGGCCGCGGGCACGCACCCCGGTGCGGCGCGAGGGCACGGGGACCAGCACGACGGGCGCCGGCGGGTCGTGCCCGGCCAGGGCGGCCAGGACCGCCGCGGCCAGCCACCCCCCGAGCGGGACGGCCAGCGGCAGCACACGACGCTCCTTGTGGGCCAGCACCGCCTCCCGCACCGCGCCCGCGTAGGGCATGGCCGCCCACGGCGGCACCAGGCCCGCCGGCACCGGGTCGGGCCAGCAGCACCAGGGCCGCGGCACCAGGGCCGCCGTGCACGCCGGGCACCACGGGCGGCCGGGCGTCGCGCAGCCGAGGCAGGCCGACCCCGTCACCAGGTCGAGGGCGGCGTCCAGCACGGCGGTGGTCAGCCCGCGTAGCCGAGGCTGCGCAGGACCACCTCGGTCACCGGGACCTCACCGCCGGAGATGACGTCGACGAGGCGACCACCGGCCACGGCGTAGGTCGGCTGGTCGAGGACCGGGCTGCCGGCCAGCCCGCCCACGGGTCCGCGGACCGTCGTGGAGAGCGTGGAGAGCCCGCTGGGCGCTCCGTCCACGGTGATCGTGCGAACCTCCACGAGGTCGTCGCGCACCGTGCTCAGCAGGGAGGCGGTGGTCGGGGAGGACCAGGCGAGGTCGCGCACCCGCAGCCGTCCGCCGGCCTCGGAGACGATCCGGGTGTCGGCGACCGCCCCCCGGACCCGGCCCTGGTCGGTGACCAGGACCCGCGCGGTGCGCAGACGGTCGGTGCGCGGGCCGCGGACCACCGCGACCAGCCGGGTGGCGTCGCGGGAGACCAGCACGTCGACGACGTCCTTGCCGGTCACGCCCGGCACCTCCAGCTCGCGCGCCCGGCCGGTCCCGACGTCGTCGAGGTGCAGCACCCGAGCCCCGTCGGCGGTGCGGTCGAGCAGCCACAACCTGCCGGCGACGTCCCAGCTCGGCGTGAGCAGGTCGGTGGCCCCGCTGACCACCTCCTGCGCGCGGGCTCCGTCGCCCTCCGCGGCCCGGACGGGCGCCTGCAGGACCGAGGTCCCGTCGCCGCCGACCGCGGCCACCGTGGCGCCGGAGAGGTCGACCGCCACGGACCGCAGTCCGAGGTCCTGCTGCCCCAGCGGGCCCGAGACCGGGGCGAGGTCCGCGGGCGTGCCGGAGACCAGCAGGCCGCGGTCGTCGAGCCCGTAGAGCAGGTCGCTGCTCTGGTAACCGGTCGGGTCGTAGGGAGCGCCTCCGTCGACGGAGTAGGCCGACACGTCACCCGGCAGGGGCACCGGCTCACCGCCGATGCTCACCTGGATCGCACGGATCGAGGTGTCCTGCCGCATGGTCCACGCGAGCTGGGCCAGCAGCAGCGCGTTGGCGTCGGCGGAGCGCACCGGGACGTCGCCGGTCAGCTCGACCTGCGCGACGCCGTCGTCGTCGATGGGCACCGACAGGCCCAGCCCGAGGCCGTCCGGCAGGAAGGACCGCGTCGCGAGCCGTGCCGCACCGGACGGGCCGGCGAGCAGGCCGGCGACCAGGTTGCTGGCCAGCTGCTCGCCGCGGGGCACGAAGACCGACTCGGGCACCAGCACCTGTCCGGTGCGGTCGAAGAAGTAGAGCGAGACGCCACGGAAGCGCTGCTCGAACCAGGACGCCGGGACGACGAGGGCGTCCGGCGGGTCGGCGATGCGGAACTCGCCGTCCTCCATCACCATCTGCAGTCGCAGGGTCGAGCGGTCGGGGCCGAGGTCGCGCACCCAGGCTCCCCGGTCGTCGAGGCGCTCGGCCGAGGTGAGCGCCACCTCGGCCCCGCCCGGCACGCTGACCGGTGCCATGGAGTCGGCGTAGATGATGGTCGCCGCGTCGGGGTTCCAGCTCGTACGGGCGTCCTCGGCGAGGAACTGCTGCGCCACGCTGGTCCGGATCGGGGTGGCGGTCATCGCCTCCAGGAACCCCTGCGCCACCTGGATGGGAGAGGCCCCCGGCTGGGGCGGCAACGGGTCGATCGCCGTGGCCCGGCCGTCGTCGCCCCCGGAGGAGGTGTCGGTCTCCACGACGGGTCCGGTGCGGGGCATGCTGACGCAGCCCGCGGCGAGGGCGAGCACGACGAGCACCGCGGCCACCGCTGCGGCCCGCCGGGCGGGGGTACGGGCAGGGGTCGGGCGGCGCCCGGCGCCGGTCATGACGACGCTCCGGCCATGGGTGCGCCGCCCGGGGCCGGCTCGGCGTCCGTCGGCACGAGCGGGAGCGGGCTGTGGCGCAGGACGGCACCGGCGCGACGCGGGAGCGTGAGGCGGAACTGGGCGCCCTGGCCCGGTCGTCCCCACGCCTGGAGCCACCCTCCGTGCAGGTGGGCGTCCTCCAGCGCGATCGACAGCCCGAGACCGGTCCCGCCGCTGGTCCGCGCCCGCGCGGGGTCGGCCCGCCAGAACCGGTTGAAGACCATCGCGGCCTCCCCCGGGGCCAGGCCGACGCCGTGGTCGCGCACGGTGACCGCGACCCCGGACCCGTCGGTCGCCACCCGGATCCGGACCCCGACCCCGGGCCGGGAGGTGTCGGCGTGGTCGATGGCGTTGTGGAGGAGGTTGCGCAGGACCCGCTCGAGGCGGCGCACGTCGGCCTCGACCACGCAGGGTCCGTCGACCGCGACGACCGCGACCCGCACCCCGCGCTGCTCGGCCAGCGGCCCGGTGGCCTCGACGACCCGCTCCGCGGCCTCGACCAGGTCGACGTCCTCGGTGTCGAGCACGGCGGCACCGGCGTCGAAGCGGCTGATCTCGAGCAGGTCCACCAGCAGGGTCTCGAAGCGGTCGAGCTCGGTCTGCAGCAGCTCGGCGGCTCGCGCGGTGGTCGGCTCGAAGGACGACCGTGCGTCGTGGAGCAGGTCACCGGCCATCCGCACCGTGGTCAGCGGGGTGCGCAGCTCGTGCGAGACGTCGGCCACGAAGCGCCGCTGGACCCGGCTCAGCTCCTCGAGCTGGCGGATCTGGCGCTGGAGGTTGCTGGCCATCTGGTTGAAGGAGGTGGCCAGCCGGGCGATGTCGTCCTCGCCGCGCACGCGCAGCCTCTCCTGCAGGTGCCCCGCCGCCAGGCGCTCGGCGACCTGCCGGGCCATCCGCACCGGGGTGACGACCTGCCGGGTGACCAGCAGCGTGACCCCGGCCACCAGCACCATCAGCAGCAGCCCTGCCGTGAGCAGCGCGCGCGTCACCAGGGCCAGGGTCTCGCTCTGCTCGTTGAGGGGGAAGAGGTAGTACAGGGTGTAGGTGTTGCCGTCGGCGGGCAGGCGCACCTGGGAGCCGACCACCACCCCGGGCCGCGTGCTCGCGACGCCCTCCTCGTCGGTGGTGCGGATCGAGCCGTAGGTCCACGCGGTCTCCGCGACCGTGGAGAAGTGGTCCTGCAACGACACCGGCACGCTGTCGAGCTCGAGCCCGGGGCTGTACTCGGCCCCGCCGTCCTCCAGGCCGGGGCCACCGACGGGGCCGGCAAGGACCACGGCGAAGCCGCGGGTGTCACCGCGCGAGATGAGCTGGTCGGCCAGCTCGCGCTGCTGACGGGTGGAGTTGCTCTCGGTGCCGCTGGCCGCACCGAGGCGCACCTCGGCCTCGGTGGTCTCGTCGCCTGCCTCGGCCACGACGACGTCGACCCGGTTGTCGAGCAGGCCGTCGCGGGTCTGCTGCAGGAGGAACCAGCCGACCGCGCCCACCACCACCGCGGAGAGCAGCAGCGTGCTGGCCACCACCCGGGCCTGGATCGAGCGCCGCCAGAAGGTCAGCCAGCGGCGCAGCCCCGAGGTGGTGCCGGGGGGGAGCGCCGGGGGCACCTCAGCCGCCGGCCTTGTAACCGACGCCGCGGACGGTCAGGACGACCTCCGGGTGCTCCGGGTCGTGCTCGACCTTCGAGCGCAGGCGCTGCACGTGCACGTTGACCAGACGGGTGTCGGCGGCGTGGCGGTAGCCCCACACCTGCTCGAGGAGCACCTCGCGGCTGAAGACCTGCCACGGCTTGCGGGCCAGGCAGACCAGCAGGTCGAACTCCAGCGGGGTCAGGTTGATCGGGGCGCCGTCACGGATGACGACGTGCCCGGCGACGTCGATGGCGAGGTCGCCCACGGACAGCGTCTCCGAGGTGGGTCCGTCGACGCGACGCACACGGGCGCGGATGCGGGCGACGAGCTCCTTGGGCTTGAACGGCTTGACCACGTAGTCGTCGGCGCCCGACTCGAGCCCCACGACCACGTCGACGGTGTCACCCTTCGCCGTGAGCATCACGATCGGGACCCCGGACTCGGCCCGGATCTCCTTGCACACGTCGATCCCGTCGCGGCCGGGCAGCATCAGGTCGAGCAGGACGACGTCGGGGCGGTAGTCGCGGAACTCCCCCATGGCCAGGTCGCCCCGGGTGCACATCCGGCTGTCGAAGCCCTCCTGGCGCAGCACGATGGTCAGCATCTCGGCCAGGGCGGCGTCGTCGTCGACGACGAGGACACGTCCACGGGCCGGCGCCGCGGCACCACCGGGGAGGTCGACGTCGGCGGAGGCACTCATGGCCCCATCCTGCCCCACGCCCACAGCGACGGCCCCCGACCCCGCCTGCGTCCGGTGGACGAGGGGGTCGGGGGCCGGGGCTGTGGACGGTCGACGGGCGACCGCGGCGAGACCGTCAGTAGCGGTACTCGTCGGACTTGTACGGCCCGGAGGCCGGGATGCCGAGGTAGGCGGCCTGGTCGTCGCTGAGCGTGGTCAGCTTGACCCCGAGCGCACCGAGGTGCAGCCGGGCGACCTCCTCGTCGAGGTGCTTGGGCAGCACGTAGACGCCGACGGGGTAGTCCTGCGGCTTGGTGAAGATCTCGATCTGCGCGAGCACCTGGTTGGTGAAGGAGTTCGACATCACGAACGAGGGGTGGCCGGTGGCGTTGCCCAGGTTCATCAGACGGCCCTCGGAGAGCACGATGACCGACGTCGAGGTCTCCGGGAAGGTCCAGACGTCGACCTGCGGCTTGACGGTCTTGCGCGAGGCCACGCCGTCGGCCTCGAGGCCGGCCATGTCGATCTCGTTGTCGAAGTGGCCGATGTTGGCGATGATCGCCTGGTGCTTCATCTGCTTCATCTGCTCGACCGTGACCACGTCTCGGTTGCCGGTGGCGGTGACGATGATGTCGGCCTGGCCGACGACGTCGTCGAGCGTGGTGACCTGGTAGCCGTCCATGGCGGCCTGCAGGGCGCAGATCGGGTCGATCTCGGTCACGATGACACGAGCACCCTGGCCGCGCAGCGACTCAGCGGAGCCCTTGCCGACGTCGCCGTAGCCGCAGACGACCGCGACCTTGCCGCCGATGAGGACGTCGGTGGCGCGGTTGATGCCGTCGATGAGCGAGTGGCGGCAGCCGTACTTGTTGTCGAACTTCGACTTGGTGACCGAGTCG
>JBKJPE010000099.1:0-7372 GCA_046595185.1 Nocardioides sp. | reverse complement strand
GAGGCGACCGGCCGGCCGGACAGCGCGGCCCAGGTCGGGGCCCCGACGAACTCCAGGGCCGCGGCGGTCGGCACGACGGTGACGCCGTGCCCGGACTCGGTCAGCCGGCGCAGCAGCTCGCAGGCCTTGTACGCCGCGATGCCGCCGGCCACCCCGAGCACGACCCGGGGGGCCGTCGACCCGGACGACGGCGCGGCGCTGGTCAGGATCAGCCGTTCTGCGCGGTGGCCGCGGCGTCGGCCTGGGCCTGGGCGGCGGCGGCCTCCTCGGCGGCGAGCTCGGCGGGGTCGACCGCCTCACAGGTCAGCAGGTCGCCGTCGATCTCGCGCAGGGCGATGGAGAGCGGCTTCTCCTGGACGTGGGTCTCGACCAGCGGGCCGACGTACTCGAGCAGGCCCTCCCCGAGCTGGGAGTAGTAGGCGTTGATCTGCCGGGCACGCTTGGCGCTGTAGAGGACGAGCTGGTACTTGCTGTCGGTCTTGGTCAGCAGGTCGTCGATGGGGGGGTTGGTGACACCCTCGGCGCCGATGTTGGGGCTGGACACGCGTGGCCTCGCTTGGGTCGGGGGCGGTGGGGCAGGGGCGGTGGGTCGGGGCCGGGCCGGATCCGGGTCGGGCGCTCCGCTCAGACGGGGGTGACCCCGTCCATCAAGGCTACCAACTCGTCCGCCGCAGCGTGAATCTCGCGATTGACGACCGTCACGTCGAACTCCTGCTCGGCGGCCAGCTCGTCGCGGGCGGTGGCCAGGCGGCGCTCGCGCTCGGCCTCGGTCTCGGTGCCCCGGCCCACCAGGCGGCGCACGAGCTCCTCCCACGAGGGGGGCGCCAGGAAGACGAACAGCGCCTCGGCCATGGTGCGGCGCACCTGGCGTGCGCCTTGCAGGTCGATCTCCAGCAGGGCCGACCGCCCGCTGCCCAGGGCCTCCTCGACCGGGCCCCGCGGGGTGCCGTACCGGTGGGTGCCGTGCACGACGGCCCACTCCAGCAGGTCGCCACGGGCGACCATCGCGTCGAACTCCGCGGGCGCGACGAACCAGTAGTGCTCGCCGTCGCGCTCCCCGGGACGCGGCGGGCGGGTGGTGACGGAGATCGAGATCCAGACCTCGGGGTGCCGCTCGCGTACGGCGGCGGCCACGGTGCCCTTGCCGACCGCGGTCGGACCGGCCAGGACGACCAGCCGGCTGCGGGACCCGGGAGGGGACCGGTCACTCACCCGCGGCGAACTCGCGCTGCAGCGCGGCGACCTGCTTGGTGCCCAGCCCGCGCACCCGGCGGGACTCAGCGATGCCCAGGCGCTCCATGGTCTGGCGCGCGCGGACCTTGCCCAGGCCGGGCATCGACTGCAGGAGGTCGACGACCTTCATCTTGCCGATGACCTCGTTGCTCTGTCCCTGGGCCAGCACGTCGGAGATCGAGGCCCCCGAGCTCTTCAGCCGGTTCTTCACCTCGGCGCGCTCCCTGCGGGAGGCTGCCGCCTTCGCGAGGGCGGCTTGACGCTGTTCGGGCGTGAGCGGGGGCAGAGCCACTGCAGATCCTTTTCGTCGGTCCGGCGGTGGGGACGCACCACCGTCCGGAGCAATCTAGTCAGACCCGCCCCGGTGGGCAATCGCCGGGCTCGGGCCGGGCCACCGCGGACGGTCCCCGGCGGCCCTCAGGACGTCAGGGAGGTGCCGCAGACGTCGCGCGCCTGCTGCTGGACCGCCCCGAGGGCCTGCACCATCTCCGGGGTGGCCAGCTGACGGGCGGCGGACTCGACGGCGGTCCGGTCGTCCTCGCCGAGATCGCCGGCCTGCTGGTCGGCGTCGTAGGTCCCCGGGTCCACGCCGGCCTGTGCGAGGGCGTCGTCGAGGGCGTCGAGCCGGCCGACCACGACGTCCCAGTCGTCGCGCAGGTCGGTCGGCGAGGCCGCGCGCAGCTCCTCGAAGGCCGGAAGGGCCTCGAGCAGCGCGGTCGGGCCGCCCTCCGCGGCCACCTCGCTGAGGGGCTGGCGCTGGGCCTCGACCTCGGCGCAGTAGCCCTCGACGGGGTCGTCGGCGCACGCCGAGAGCAGCCCGGGGACGACAGCGAGCACCAGCACGCCGCCGGCCGCGCGCCGCCGGCCCGACCTCACGCGTCCGCCCCGTCGGCCAGCGCCGCCGCCAGCTCGTCGTTGCCGCGGCGGACCGCGTCGCGCAGCGCCACGGGGTCCGGGCCGTGCCGCAGCAGCTCGCGGGAGGTGGAGGCCAGCACCGCGTGGACCGAGGAGCCGAAGATCCTCCGCAGGTCGGCCGGGGTCCCGCCCTGGGCGCCGTAGCCGGGCGCCAGCAGCGGACCGCCGAACGCGAGGTCCTCGGTGGTCTCACCGATCGTGGCGCCCACGACGGCGCCGAAGGACCCGAGCGGCTGCACCCCGGCGTTCAGCGCGCGCAGGTGGTCCAGCACGACCCCGGCGACGCTGCGGCCCTCCGGAGCACCCGGCTCGGGCCCGACCGCGCGGGCGTGCTGCACCTCGTGGCCCTCCCGGTTGGAGGTGAGCGCGAGCACGAAGACGCCTGCGCAGTGACGCCGGGCGCTCTCGAACATCGGGTCCAGCGACCCGAAGCCCAGGAACGGGCTGGCGGTGATGGCGTCGGCGGCCAGGGGCGAGGCCGGGTCGAGGTAGGCGTCGGCGTAGGCCTGGGAGGTCGACCCGATGTCGCCGCGCTTGACGTCGAGCAGCACCAGCGCACCGGCCTCGCGCGCAGTGGCGACGACTCGCTCGAGGACCGCGACGCCGCGGCTGCCGAACCGCTCGTAGAACGCCGACTGAGGCTTCACGACCGACGCCTCGCCGGCCACCGCCTCGACCGTGGTCATCGCGAAGCGCTCCAACCCGGCCACGTCGTCGGGCAAGCCCCACTCGGCCAGCAGGCCGGCGTGCGGGTCGATGCCGGCGCACAGCTGGCCCCGGTCGGCCAGCGCGGCGTGCAGGCGCGCGCCGAAGGACCGCGGGCCGGTGGGTCCGGTGGGCGCGGTCGGGTCGGGCCGGTTCATCGGGGCTCCTCCCGGATCGCGGCGGCCAGCCGGGCGGCCGTGGTGGGGTCGTGCAGCAGGGCGGTGCCCACGCCGACCGCCCGGGCGCCGGCGGCCAGGAAGGCCCGGACGTCGACCGGCGTGGCCACGCCGCCCACGCCGACGACGTCGACGTGGGGCAGCGCGGCGACGACGCGCCGCACGCAGGCCAGGGCGACCGGGCGTACGGCGGGGCCGCCGAGCCCCCCGGCCCGGCCGTCGGGCAGCACCGCGGGCAGGGCGTCGCCGACGACCACGGCGCCGGCTCCGGCGTCGACGCAGGCCCGGGCGACGGCCACGACCCGCTCGGGGTCCGAGCGCACCTTGGCCAGCACTGGCAGCCCGCGGGGCAGCTCGCGGGCCACCGCGCCGACCACCCCGGCGGCCTGGTGCGGCTCGAGGGCCCAGAACAGGTCCTCGTCGTCGGGGTCCTCGGCGTGTCCGCCGGCCGGGGCCAGGGCGACCTCGACCGCGCTCACCCCCGGGGCGCGGGCGAGGCGGCGGGCCAGGGCCGAGGCGTCGGCGGCCGAGCTCGCGGCGACCGACACGATCACCCGGACGTCCTGCGCGACCAGGCCGGGCAGCTCGGTGGCCAGGAAGTGGTCGAGGCCGGGGTTGGGCAGCCCGGTGGCGTGGACCAGTCCCGAGGGGGTCTCCACCACGCGACCGGCGGGCGCGCCGGCGCGGGGCTCGGAGGTGACGGTCCGGGTGGTGAACGCGCCCAGGTCGGCGAGCGGTCCGTACGTCGCGAGCTCGCGCCCGGTGCCCCCGCACCCGGCCGCGACGAGGACGGGCGAGCGGAGCCGGAGGCCGGCCACCTGCACCTCGGCGTCGCCGGTCACAGGTCGGCCCACCGGACGCGGTCGCCGCGCAGGACGGGCCCGTCGACGCAGGCGCGGGCCGACCGGGGCGAGCCGGCCTCCCCCACCACCGGCACCTGGCAGCCGAAGCACAGCCCGGTGGCGCAGGGCGAGGGCACCTCGAGGGCGACCTGGCTCCAGGCGCCGTGGTCCTCCGCGGCCGCGGCCACCGCGTGCAGCAGCGGGGTCGGGCCGGCGGCGTAGACGACCTCGGCGCCGGACGACGCGAGCACCTCCGGCAGCGCGTCGGCGGTGCGTCCGGCCCGGCCGACGGAGCCGTCGCCGGTGACCACGGTCACGGCACGGGCGGAGCGCCGCGCCTCGAGGGCCGACATCAGGTGGGCCTCGTCGCGGGCGCCGAGCAGCAGGGTCACCGCGCAGCCGCGCTCGCGCAGGCGCAGGGCGAGCGGGAAGATCGACGCGGCGGCGTACTCCTGCGCCACCAGCAGGCAGGCGACGGGCTCCTGCGGCAGCGCGAAGGGCCGACCGAGGGGGCCGGTGAGCTCCAGCGGGGTGCCGACGGGCGCCTCGGCCAGCCAGCGCGAGCCCGCGCCGCGGGGCTCGACGACCAGGCCGAGCGCGAGGCCACGCCCGCCGACCGGCTTGACCTCGTGGATCCAGAAGCTGCGGCGCGCGAGCCGGCTGCGCGAGACGGGGTGCCCGATCGAGACCGCGACGGCGGTGCCGGGGCGGAAGCGCTCACCGATCCCGGGGGCCAGGACGCTGAGGTGGACCAGCGCGCCGCTGGCCCGGGAGGCGAGCAACTCCCCGCCCACGTGGACCGGTCGTCGGTCGGTGCTGCTCACGCGCCCAAGCCTCGCACGACCCGCCGCGCCCAGCCGGGACCCTCGTAGACGAAGGCGGTGTAGGCCTGCAGCAGGTCGGCGCCGGCGACCAGCCGCTCGCGCGCGTCCGCGGCGGTGGTGAGGCCACCGACGCCGACCAGCACGGGTCCGGGTCCCAGCCGCCCGCGCAGCAGCCGGGTGACCTCGAGGGCGCGGGCGGCGACCGGCGGGCCGGAGAGGCCTCCGGCCCCGGCGGCCTCGACGGTCGCGGGCGCGGTGCGCAGCCCGGTACGCCCCGTGGTGGTGTTGATGGCCACGACCCCGTCGACGCCGTCGTCGCCGCGGACCAGGTCGGCCACGGCGAGGACGTCCTCGTCGGCGAGGTCGGGGGCGATCTTGACCAGCAGCGGCACCCGCGGGAGGCCGGCGGCGTCCCGGGCCTCGTCGGCGCTGCGCCGCACCTGTGCCAGCAGCGGCTCGAGCCGCTCGACGGCCTGGAGCGTGCGCAGCCCGGCGGTGTTGGGCGAGGACACGTTGACGACGAGGTAGTCGGCGTGCGGCGCCAGCAGCCGGGTGCTGGTGTCGTGGTCGGCGGCCACCGCCGCCGCGTCGTCCTCGGGCACGGCCTTGGACTTGCCGAGGTTGACCCCGAGCACCGGCGCGCCCTGGCCGGGCCGGCGTGCGGCCAGCCGGGCGGCCACCGCCGCGGCGCCGACGTTGTTGAAGCCCATCCGGTTGACCACCGCACGGTCGTCGGGGAGCCGGAAGAGCCGCGGGCGCGGGTTGCCCGGCTGGGCCAGCGCCGTCACGGTGCCGACCTCGACGAAGGAGAACCCCAGCGCGCCGAGGGCGTCGACCCCGCGGGCGTCCTTGTCGAAGCCCGCGGCCAGGCCGAGCGGGTGCGCGAAGCGCAGCCCCATCGCCTCCACCGGCCCGACCCCGGCCGGCACCCGCACCGGTCGCCGTCGCAGCACGGGCCCTCCGGCGCGGACGGCGGCGAAGCCGAGGTGGTGGGCCAGCTCCGGGTCGACCCGGGTCAGCGCGCGGTCGAAGAGCAGGCGGTAGGTCACCGGGACGCGCCCCGGGCGGCCGCACCGGCGGCGGCGCGGGCCCAGTCCTGCAGGCTGCGCACCCCGATGTCGCCGCGTCGCATCGCCTCGATGCCCTGCACCGCGGCGCCGAGCCCCTGCACGGTGGTGATGCACGGGACGTTGGCCATCACCGCGGCGGTGCGGATCTCGTAGCCGTCGAGGCGGGCCTGGCCGCCGGTGCCGGCGCCGTACGGCGTGTTGACGATCAGCTGGATCTCGCCGTCCCGGATCAGGTCGACCGTGGTCTTCTCCCCGTGCGGGCCCTGGCCCTCGAAGTGCTTGCGCACCACGCGGGTCGGCACGCCGTTGCGGCGCAGCACCTCCGCGGTGCCCTGGGTCGCGAGGATCTCGAAGCCGAGGTCGGCCAGCACCTTGACCGGGAAGATCATCGAGCGCTTGTCGCGGTTGGCCATGGAGACGAAGACGCTGCCCGAGGTCGGCAGGGGGCCGAAGGCCGCGGTCTGCGACTTCGCGAAGGCGGTGCCGAAGTCCGCGTCGAGGCCCATCACCTCGCCGGTGGACTTCATCTCCGGGCCGAGCACGGTGTCGACCTGGGCGCCGTCGGGGGTCCGGAACCGGTTGAAGGGCATCACCGCCTCCTTGACCGCGATCGGCTGGTGGGCCGGCAGGCTGCCGCCGTCCCCGGTGGCCGGGAGCAGGCCCGCGGCGCGGAGGTCCGCGACGCTCTCGCCGAGCATCACCCGCGCCGCGGCCTTGGCCAGTGGTGTCGCGGTGGCCTTGGAGACGAACGGCACCGTGCGGCTGGCGCGCGGGTTGGCCTCGAGCACGTAGAGGATGTCGGAGCCCAGGGCGAACTGGATGTTGAGCAGCCCGCACACGCCGACCCCGCGCGCGATCGCCTCGGTGGCCTCGCGGATGCGGTCGACCTCGCGCTCGCCCAGGGTGATCGGCGGCAACGCGCAGGAGGAGTCGCCGGAGTGGATGCCGGCCTCCTCGATGTGCTCCATCACGCCGCCGAGGAAGAGCTCCTTGCCGTCGAAGATCGCGTCGACGTCGATCTCGACGGCGTCGTCGAGGAAGCGGTCGACCAGCACCGGCGCCTCGCGGCTGATCATGCCCTCGGCGACGTACCGCTCGAGGTAGGTCTGCAGGGCGACGTCGTCGTAGACGATCTCCATCCCGCGCCCGCCCAGGACATAGGAGGGCCGCACCAGCACGGGATAGCCGATCTCGTGGGCGATCCGCTGCGCCTGCGGGTACGAAGTAGCGGTGCCGTGCTTGGGCGCCGGCAGGCCGGCATCGGCGAGCACCCGACCGAAGGCGCCGCGCTCCTCGGCGAGGTGGATCGACTCGGGACTGGTGCCCACGATCTTCACCCCGGCGTCGGCCAGGCCCTGCGCGAGGCCGAGCGGGGTCTGCCCGCCGAGCTGGCACACGACACCGGCGATGGGACCGGCCAGCTGCTCGGCGTGGACGATCTCGAGGACGTCCTCCAGGGTCAGCGGCTCGAAGTAGAGCCGGTCGGAGGTGTCGTAGTCGGTGCTCACCGTCTCCGGGTTGCAGTTGACCATGATGGTCTCGTAGCCCGCCTCGGCCAGCGCCATGGAGGCGTGCACGCAGCTGTAGTCGAACTCGATGCCCTGGCC
>JBKJPE010000147.1:0-7734 GCA_046595185.1 Nocardioides sp. | reverse complement strand
CCCGCCGCGGGGGGGGGCGGCCCGCCTGCGTCGACGGGGCGTCCGGGTCAGCGACCCGAGCCGTCGTGCAGGCGCAGGAACTCCAGGTGCCGCTCGTACTGGTCGAGCACGTCGTCGATGAGCTGGGTGCGGCTGTAGCCCATGATGTCGTAGCCCTGGCCGCCGTCGCGCAGGTGCACCTCGAGGCGGGAGTAGCGCTCGTCGCCCCGTGGCGCCCACCCGCCGTACGCCGGGATCGGCTGCTCGCGGTGCTGGACCCGGTAGACGAACGGCAGCTCGGCACCGACGTCGGTGACCAGCTCGGTCCCGGGCTGGCCGTGCTCGTCGGAGCGGTCCACCACCTCGACCCCGACGCCCTGGCTGCGCAGCTCGTCGGCCACCTCGGCGAAGGCGGGCGCCACGACCGAGATGAGGTAGTCGTCGGCCTTGGCGCGGTCGGGGAAGGTCATCACCCGTCGCACCCGCGCCTGCCACGGCACGTGGGAGGGGCGACCCGTCACCTCGGCGCCGCTGCGGCCCGACAGCACGCCCGGCATCATCCCGGACCGGCTCTCGGCGATCTGAGCCTCGACCGAGAGCGCGCGGTACAGGCCCCACATGACCGGGACCAGCACGATCGCGAACGGCAGTCCGACGATGATGGTGGCGTACTGCAGGGCGAAGATGTTGCCGGCCGCGAGGATCGCCAGGGTCAGCGCGCCCGTGGCGGCCGCCCAGAAGATCCGCAACCAGGCCGCACCGTCGTCGGCGTTCGTCCGCAGCGTCGAGGACAGGTTGGCCATCACCAGCGCGCCGGAGTCGGCGGAGGTGACGTAGAACAGCAGACCGACCAGGATCGCCAGGGTCGCGACCACCGGGAAGGCGGGGTACTCCTGCAGCAGCGCCCACAGGCCCTCGGAGGGGTCGACGCCCTCCTCGATGACCGTCTGGAACGAGGCGTTGCCGCCCCGGATCTGGTCGAGCGCGGCGTTGCCGAAGATGCTGACCCACATCACGATGTAGGTGAAGGGGATGATCAGAGCGCCCAGCACGAACTGACGGATCGTGCGCCCGCGCGAGATCCGGGCCAGGAACAGGCCCACGAACGCCGACCAGGCCACCCACCAGGCCCAGAAGAAGAGCGTCCACAGGCCCATCCAGCTGCTGTTGTCCTCGAAGGCGAAGGTCTGGTTGGTCATCTCGGGGAACAGCCGGGCGTAGTCGCCGACGTTGAGGACCAGGGCGTCGAGCAGGTACGCCGTCCGCCCGGTGACCAGGATGAACAGCGCCAGGGCGATCGCCAGCAGCACGTTGACCTGAGAGATCACCTTGATCCCCTTCTCGACGCCGGTGGTGGCCGAGACGGCGGCGATGACGACCGCCAGGACGATCAGCCCGGCCTGAGTGCCCAGGCCCTGCGGCAGGCCGAAGACGATGTTGAGCCCGACGTTGAGGCTGACCACGCCGATGCCCAGCGAGGTGGCCACCCCGAAGATGGTGCCGAGCACGGCGGCGATGTCGGTGGCGTGCCCGATCGGTCCGTCGACCTTCTTGCCGATCAGCGGGTAGAGCGCCGAGCGGACCGCCAGGGGCAGGTTCATCCGGTAGGCGAAGTAGCCCAGCGCCATCCCCATCAGGGTGTACATGCCCCAGCCCGACAGGCCGTAGTGGAACAGCGTCCACACCGTGCCCTCGCGCGCGGCCTGCACCGTGCCGCCCTCGATCGAGGGCGGGTCCAGGTACTGCACGGCCGGCTCGTAGACGGAGTAGAAGATCAGGTCGGTGCCGATGCCGGCCGCGAACAGCATCGCCGCCCACGCCCCGGTGGAGAACTCCGGGCGCGAGTGGTCGGGCCCGAGCCGGACGGAGCCGTACTTGGAGAACGCGAGGTACACCACGAAGACCAGCACCGAGGTCGTCAGCGCGATGTAGAACCAGCCGAAGCCGGTGGAGACCTGGCCGACCAACGAGGCCAGCGTGTCCAGCGCCTGGTCGGGGGCGGCCACGCACCAGATCGTCACCGCCAGCGTGATCAGCGCCGCCGGCACGAACACCGGGAGGTTGAGCCGGGAGGCCGGACCCTCGGGGGCCGGCACCGGTCCGGTCGCCTCCGGTCGGGAGTCGAGGTCGGTCATCGCTGTTCTCCTTGTCTGCGCGCCGCCCCGGGGGGCGGCGGTCAGTGGGCCCGGACGGTGCCGGGGCGCGCGTGGTTGCGCGGGTCCCCCTGCGGGTAGAGCGGCATGCCGGTGCCATGACGGTAGAACGGGACGTCCTCCGGCGCTAGTGGCGTGGTGCCCGCGATCAGGTCGGCGGCCTTCTCGGCCAGCATCATCACCGGGGCGTAGATGTTGCCGTTGGTGACGTAGGGCATGACCGAGGCGTCGACCACGCGCAGGCCGTCGACGCCGTGCACGCGCATCGTGGACGGGTCGACCACGGCGCCCTCGTCGGTGCCCATCCTGGCCGTGCAGGAGGGGTGCAGCGCGGTCTCGGCGTCCGCGGCCACCCAGTCCAGGATCTCCTGGTCGGTGCTGACGCCGGGGCCGGGGGAGATCTCGCCGGCCGAGAACGGCGCGAAGGCCGGCTGCTCGAGGATGTCGCGGGCCGTGCGGACCATCTCGATCCACTCGCGCCGGTCGTTCTCCGTCGACAGGTAGTTGAACTGCAGCGCCGGGTGCTCGAACGGGTCGGTGCTGCGGATCTTCAGGCTGCCGCGCACGTCGGAGTACATCGGGCCGATGTGCACCTGGTAGCCGTGCTCGGCGGCCGGCTGCGAGCCGTCGTAGCGGATCGCGATCGGCAGGAAGTGGAACATCAGGTTGGGGTAGTCCACGCGGTCGTTGCTGCGCAGGAAGCCGCCGGCCTCGAAGTGGTTCGAGGCGCCCACCCCGCGACGCCCGAAGAGCCACTCGGCGCCGATCCGGGGCTTGTGGCGGTGCTTGAGCCACGGCGCGATCGACACCGGCTGCTTGGCGGCGTGCTGGATGTAGACCTCGAGGTGGTCCTGCATGTTGGCGCCGACCCCGGGCAGGTCGGCGATCACGTCGATGTCGAGCCGTTTCAGCAGCTCGGGGTCGCCGATCCCGGCCAGCTGGAGCAGCTGCGGGGAGTTGATGGCGCCGCCGCAGAGGATCACCTCGGCGGCCTCGACGCTGCGACGGGCGCCGCGACGGCCTACCCCGCGGACGTAGTCGACACCGGTGACGCGGGGGCCGCCGGCCTCACGCGCGACCCTCAGGCCGGTGACCTGGGCGAGCGTGTGCACGTCGAGGTTGGGCCGGCTCATCACCGGGTGCAGGTAGGCCTGGCTGGCCGAGAGACGGCGGCCGCGGCTGACGTTGCGGTCGAAGGGGGCGAAGCCCTCCTGGCGGTAGCCGTTGACGTCGTCGGTCAGCGGGTGACCGGCCTGCTGGACGGCCTCGAAGAAGGCACCGAAGAGCGGCGAGGACGCGGGCCCGCGCTCGAGCACCAGTGGTCCGGCGCCACCGCGCCACGCGTCGGCGCCCGCGGTGGTGGTCTCCATCCGCTTGAAGTACGGCAGGCAGTGGGCGTAGTCCCAGTGCCCCATGCCGGCGTCGGCGCCCCAGCGCTCGTAGTCGAGCGGGTTGCCGCGCTGGAAGATCATCCCGTTGATGCTGGAGGAGCCGCCGAGGATCCTGCCGCGGGCGTGGTAGACCGTGCGGCCGCCCATGTGCGGCTCGGGCTCGGAGGTGTACTTCCAGTCGTAGAGCCGGTTGCCGATCGGGTACGGCAGCGCGGCCGGCATGTGGATGAACGGGTCGAGCTTGGTGTCGGTGCGGCCGGCCTCGAGCACGAGCACCCGGGTCCCGGGGTCGGAGGACAGCCGGTTGGCCAGCGCGGAGCCGGCCGAGCCGCCCCCGACGATCACGACGTCGTAGCGCTCGCTCATGACGGGTCTCCCTCACTCGGTGCCGCTGTGTCGGTGGTTGAGGAGCCGATGAACGAGGCGTCTCGAAACCAGCCCTGGGGCACCGGGCGGGTGTTGTGCCACACGTGCTTGGTCTCGCGGTACTCCTCCAGGCCGGCCAGCCCCAGCTCGCGGCCGATGCCGCTCTGCTTGTAACCGCCCCACTCGGCCTGGGGGACGTAGGGGTGGTAGTCGTTGATCCAGATCGTGCCGTGGCGCAGTCGCGCCGCGACCCGCTCGGCCCTCCCGGCGTCGCGGGTCCAGACCGCGCCGGCCAAGCCGAAGATGGTGTCGTTGGCGATCGAGACAGCGGCGTCCTCGAGACCGTCGGCGTCGGCGCCGGTGAAGGTCTCCACGGTCAGCACGGGCCCGAACGACTCGTCCTGGACACAGCTCATGTCGGCGGCGCAGCCGTCGAGGATCGTGGGCCGGTAGTACCAGCCGCGTTCGTGGGCCTCCCCGTCCGGACGCGCGCCGCCGGCGCGCAGCACGGCGCCCTCGGCCAGGCCGGCCGCGACGTACGCCTCGACCTTGGCGCGGTGGGCCTCGGAGATCAGCGGGCCGGTCTCGGCCGCGTCGTCGAACGGGCCGCCGAGACGGATCTGCTCGGTGCGCTCGACCAACCGGTCGACGAAGTCGTCGTGGATGGAGTCCTCGACGACAAGCCGGGCGCCCGCGGAGCAGACCTGGCCGGAGTCCAGGAAGATCGCGGTCAGCGCCATGTCGAGGGCGGTGTCCAGGTCCGCGTCGGCGAAGACGATGTTGGGGTTCTTGCCGCCGAGCTCGAGGGCGACCTTCTTCACGGTCTCGGCGGCCGAGGCCATGATCCGACGCCCGGTGACGAGGCCGCCGGTGAAGGAGACCAGGTCCACCTCGGGGGCCGAGGTGAGGGTCGGGCCGACCCGGTCGCCGGCGCCGAGCACGAGGTTGGCGACGCCGTCGGGCAGCCCGACCTCGGACAGCGCCCGCATCAGCCAGATCGCGGTCGACGGCGTCAGCTCGCTGGGCTTGAGCACGAACGTGTTGCCCGCGGCGAGCGCCGGAGCGACCTTCCAGGAGGTCTGCAGGAGCGGGAAGTTCCACGGCGTGATCAGGGAGCACACGCCGACCGGCTCGTGGACGACCTTGCTCACCACGTCGGGCATCCCGGTGTCGACGACCCGGCCGGCGTCGGCCTGCGCGAGCCCGGCGTAGTGCCGGAACACCCCGACGATGTCGTCGACGTCGAGGCGCGACTCGAGCATCCGCTTGCCCGTGTCCAGCGACTCCAGGCGGGCGACCTCCTCCTTGTCGGCCTCGAGGCGGTCGGCCAGGCGGTGCAGCAGCGCGGCCCGCTCGGGGGCGGGCGTACTCGGCCACGGACCGTTGTCGAAGGCGCTGCGCGCGGCCACGACGGCCGCGACGGCGTCCTCGGCGGTGGCCTCGGAGACCTCCGCCACGACCTGGGAGGTGTCCGCGGGACAGCGGATCTGACGCGTGGACCCGTCGGAGGCGTCGCGCCACCGACCGGCGATGAAGAGCTCGGGCACCCCCCGACGCAACCGCACCGGGGCGGTGAGGTCAAACCCGCGTCCCAGGCCCCGGGCGTACGGTCGGGCGCATGGACTACAGGAGCCTCGGACCCACCGGCATGATGGTCAGCCCGCTCTGCCTCGGCGCGATGATGTTCGGGCGGTGGGGCGAGCCGGACCACGACGAGTCGACCAGGATCATCCACCGCGCGCTCGACGCCGGCATCAACTTCGTCGACACCGCCGACATCTACTCCCGCGGCGAGTCCGAGGAGATCGTGGGCAAGGCGCTCGAGGGTCGCCGTGACGAGGTCGTGCTGGCCACGAAGTTCCACGGTCCGATGGACGTCGACATGGGCGAGACCGGCAACCCGCTGAACCGCGGCAACTCACGCCGCTGGATCGTCCAGGAGGTCGAGTCCAGCCTCCGCCGGCTCCGCACCGACTGGATCGACCTCTACCAGGTGCACCGCCCCGAGCGGGAGACCGACGTCGAGGAGACCCTGGCCGCGCTGACCGACCTGCAGCGGCAGGGCAAGATCCGCGCCTTCGGCTGCTCGACCTTCCCGGCCGCCGACGTGGTCGAGGCGCAGTGGATCTCCCAGCGCCGCGGGCTGGGCCGCTTCGTGACCGAGCAGCCGCCGTACTCGATCCTGGCCCGCGGTGTCGAGGCCGACCTGCTGCCCGTCGCCGAGCGGTACGGCCTGGGCGTCATCCCGTGGAGCCCCCTCAACGGCGGTTGGCTGACCGGGCGCTTCCGCAAGGGCCAGGAGGCTCCGGACAACCACCGCTCGCGAATGATGGCCGGCCAGTACGACCTGTCGAAGCCGGAGAACCAGGCCAAGCTGGACGCGACCGAGGCCCTCGCGCTGCTGGCCGAGGAGACCGGTGTGACGCTGGTGCACCTCGCGCTGGCCTTCGTGCTGCAGCACCCCGGCGTCACCGCCCCCATCGTCGGCCCTCGCACGATGGAGCAGCTCGAGACCCAGCTCGGCGCCACCGACGTCCTGCTCTCCGGTGACGTGCTGGACCGGATCGACGAGATCGTCCCGCCGGGCGTCAACCTCTCCGCGATCGACGCCGGGTACCGCCCGCCGTCGCT
Source organism: Nocardioides sp. (assembly GCA_046595185.1). Taxonomy (GTDB): domain Bacteria; phylum Actinomycetota; class Actinomycetes; order Propionibacteriales; family Nocardioidaceae; genus Nocardioides. The sequence goes on along the minus strand of JBKJPE010000147.1, from coordinate 1,214 downwards.
GCAGGACCCGTTCCTGCGCCGCCGCCGCACCGGCTGAGGACTCCCGTGGAACCGGCGAGCACCGCCGGCCGTCCCAGCACCATGACCACCACCGCGAGACGTCTGCCGTCCCTGGGCCTGGCCCTCCTCCTCGCCGCCGGGCTCGGGCTCGCCGGCTGCTCGTCGGGCGACAGCGCCGAGACCTCGTCCGTCGCCGGCTCGAGCAGCGCCGACACCGGCGAGACCGGGGGCCGTGCCTCCGTCAGCGGCCCGGACACCGCGCTGGAGGACAGCACGAGGTCCTTCGCCGCGGACTCGGCCCGCCGCGCCGTCCCCGTCCGGAGTGCGGCCGCTGCCGAGCCCGGCAGCGCCACCGAGCCCGCGATCATCTCGACCGGCACGCTCACGGTCGAGAGCGACGACGTCGCCAAGGCACGGTTCGACCTCGACAAGCTCCTCGACACCTACGGGGGGTCGGTCTCGGACGAGAAGACGACCGCCAGCGACGAGGGCAGGGTCCGGCTGTCCCGGATCGAGCTGCGCATCCCCAGCGAGGAGTTCGACGCCGCGATGACGGGCATCGCCAAGCTCGGCGAGGTCACCGAGTCGACCCGCAAGGCCGAGGACGTGACCGGGGAGGTCATCGACACCCAGGCGCGGATCCGGGCGCAGGAGCAGAGCCTCGAGCGGATCGAGGTGCTCTTCGGCCGGGCCCAGGACATCGGCGACATCGTGTCGATCGAGGCCCAGCTGAGCCGTCGCCAGGCTGAGCTCGACTCGCTGAAGGGTCAGCTGGCCTACCTACAGGACCAGACCACGCTGTCCACGATCACCGTCTACCTCGAGCAGGCCCCGGAGGACGCGGCGCCGGTGGAGGAGCCGGAGGAGGTCGCGTTCGTCGCCGGCCTGAAGGACGGATGGGCCGCACTGGGCGGGCTCGGCGCCGGGCTCGCGACGGTTGCCGGCGCCCTGCTGCCGTTCACGCTCGTCGCGGTGCTGCTGGGCGTGCCGGCCGCCGTCGTGGGCCGCCGCCTGCTCGCCCGCCGCACGGTCCGCCGCCCGGTGGCGGAGGCCTGAGCGGGTCTACGCAGCCCGGTTTCGCGCGCCCCAATCACCGCGATGGCCGAGCGAGCGCGGGCTCCCGGTGGACGAGGAGCGAGCGCCGCCCCCCGGTGGTCGAGGAGCGAGCGCAGGCTCCCGGTGGTCGAGGAGCGAGCGCAGCGAGCGTCTCGAGA
>JBKJPE010000178.1:0-7259 GCA_046595185.1 Nocardioides sp. | reverse complement strand
ACGCAGTGACCGGGTGGTGGTCTCGAGGCCCGGGCCTGGCGGCCCTCGCGCCTCGACCACCGGCGGGCCGCCCCGGTGGTCGAGGAGGTGGCGGGTGGGCCGTCCCGGTGGTCGAGGAGCGAGCGCAGCGAGCGTCTCGAGACCCAGACGCAGTGACCGGGTGGTGGTCTCGAGACTCGGGCCTGGTGGCCCTCGCGCCTCGACCAGCCGTGGACGTTGCTCATCGGCCGCAGTCAGGCAGCGTGTCGACCAACACCTGCCGGTCGCACACCACCACCGCGGTGACGACGACGGCTTCGGCGCCGTGGGGATGGGCCATGATGGCCCGGTGAGCCACGACAGACCGACCACCCCGTCCGACCTCGCAGCGACGCTCCGCGTCCCCCCGGGCCCGGTCGACCTCACAGCCTGGCCCAGCGACGCCACGCCGGGTTTCGAGGGCGACAAGGCGGAGGGCAAGCGGCTGCTGGCGGGGCTCGGCGGGCCGCTCGGCGACCTGCAGGAGCGATTGTTCGCCGAGGGGGTCGCCGGTGCGGCGCAGCGGGCGGTGCTGCTGGTCCTGCAGGGCATGGACACCTCGGGCAAGGGCGGCGTGGTCCGTAACACCGTCGGGCTGGTGGACCCCCAGGGCGTCCAGATCACCTCCTTCAAGGCGCCCACGCCCGAGGAGCTCGAGCACGACTTCCTCTGGCGGATCCGCCGCGGCGTGCCCGGGCCCGGACAGATCGGGGTCTTCGACCGCAGCCACTACGAGGACGTGCTGATCGCCCGGGTGCGCGGGCTCGTGCCGTCCGAGGAGCTCGAGCGCCGCTACGACGCGATCAACGCCTTCGAGGCGGAGCTGGTCGCCTCCGGGGTGCGCGTGCTCAAGGTGATGCTGCACGTCTCGCACGACACGCAGCGCGAGCGGCTGCTCGCGCGCCTCGACGACCCGACCAAGCACTGGAAGTTCCAGCCCGGCGACATCGACGAGCGCGGCCTGTGGGACGACTACCGGCGGGCGTACGAGGTGGCCCTCGAGCGCACCAGCACCGAGGTCGCGCCGTGGCACGTCGTCCCCGCCGACCGCAAGTGGTTCCGCAACCTCGCCGTGGGGCAGCTCCTGCTCGGAGAGCTCGAGCGGATGGCGCCCCAGTGGCCCGCAGCGGACTTCGACGTCGAGGTGCAGCGTGGGCGGCTGCAGGCGGAGACGGCGTGAGCGGACCGCTCGAGACGGTCCGCGTCACCCGCTACGTCACCCCTCTCCGCGAGGGAGGCAGCCTGCCCGGGATCGTCGAGGGCTCCGACCTCGGCACCTACGTGTGCAAGTTCCGCGGCGCCGGCCAGGGGGTCCGCGTGCTGGTGGCCGAGGTCGTCGTCGGCGCGCTGGCCCGCCGGGTCGGGCTGCGTACGCCCCGCCTGGTCGCCCTGGACCTGTCCCGCGAGATCGCGCGCTACGAGGCCGACGAGGAGGTCCAGGACCTGCTCACCGCCAGCGTGGGACTGAACCTCGGCATCGACTTCCTGCCCGGGGCCTTCGGCTACGACGGCGAGGCGCCCGGTGACCCGCTCGACCCGGCCGTGGTGCTGTGGCTCGACGCCTTCACCGCCAACGTCGACCGGTCGTGGCGCAACCCGAACCTGCTGGTCTGGCATGACGACCTGTGGGTGATCGACCACGGGGCCTCGCTCTACTTCCACCACGCCTGGGCCGGCGGCGTCACCGACCCCGCCCGCTTCGCCGCCCAGCGGTGGGACGCCTCCGACCACGTGCTGGGGGCCTGGGTCGACCGGCTCGACGCGGCCGAGGCGCGGGTGGCCCCTCTCCTGGGCGGGCAGGCCGTCGTCGAGGCCCTCGACGAGGTGCCCGACGCCTGGCTCGAGCCCGTGCCGGGTGCAGAGACACCGGCCGCGCTGCGCGAGGCGTACGTCGCGTTCCTGACCGCCCGCCTGGGGACGCGCCAGTGGCTGCCGGGGGGTGGCGCGTGAGCGGGCCGGAGCTGTCCTACCAGTACGTCGTCCTGCGCTGCGTCCCGCGCGCGGACCGCGAGGAGTTCGTCAACGTCGGCGTCGCGCTCTACTGCCAGGGCGCCGACTACCTGGCCGCCACCGGGTGCGTCGACCCGGCGCGCCTCGGCGCGTTGTGGCCGGCCCTCGACGTCGGCCGCGTGCGGGAGTCCGTGGCGTTCATGGAGGCGGTCGCGGCCGGCGACCCGCGGGCCGGTGCCGTGGCTGCCCAGCCGCCGACCCTGCGCTTCGGGTTCCTCAAGGCGCCGCGGAGCACGGTGCTGCAGCCCGGGCCGGTGCACGGCGGCACGACGACCGACCCGGCCGCGGCCCTCGCGGCGCTGGTGGCCGGCACCTGCGCGTGAGCGCGCCGTGACCGCAGGTCGTGCGAGCACCGGGCCGATCACCCACCAGATGGTCGGGGGCGGCCTCGCGCCGGGGGAGACACCCCGCGAGGCCCTGCTCCGCGAGAGTGCACGCGGAGCTCGGGGCGCCGGTGTGATCGGGCCCCCGACTGCTCGACCGGCCCGGCGCACGGGTCTCAGACAGGCACGAGCTCCACGGCGCCGACGGCGTAGCGGGCCAGGACGCCGCGGGCGACCTCGGGGTGGGCGCCCAGCGGCTCGGAGACCGCCACGGCGCCGGCCTCGACGGCCAGCTCGGTCGCGCGGGAGGTCAGGGCGCCGGGGGCGAGGAAGAGCGAGCCGACCGCGATGTGGCGGCGGCCCTGGCCGCGAAAGGCGCGGACGGCCTCACCGGTGGCCGGCGGGGCGGCGCTGGCGTAGGCGGCCGTGACGGGCAGGTGGTGCCGCGCGCCCCACATCCGGGCCAGCCGGGCCACGCTCTGGTTGGCCAGGGCGTCACCGGAGCCCTCGCCGGTCAGCACCAGGGCGTCGAGCTCCCGGACGCGGTGCACCCGCAGCGCCTCGCGCAGCCGTTCGTCGAGCACCCCGAGGAAGCTGGGGGAGACCCCGAGGACCTCGGAGGCGCTGACCCGCAGGTCGGGATGACGCTCGCCGGCCGCTCGGACGGCGCGGGCGACGTCACCGGTCGCGGGGCCCTCGTTGGTCAGCAGCAGCGGCACGACGACGACCTCGTCGTGGCCGGCACGGGCGAGGCGGTCCACGACGCTGTCGAAGGACGGACGGGCGCGGTCGAGGAAGGCCACCTCGACGCGCAGGTCGGGCCGCAGCGACCGGACCTCGGCGACGAGGGCGATGACGGCGGCCACGGCCTGGGGGTGGCGCCCACCGGGCGCGAGGGCGACGAGCGCGGGAGCGGACATCAGGCGGACCTCCTTGGAGGACGGCTCGTGGTGCGGGTGGTGCGGGCAGGGGTCCGAGCAGGAGCCAGGGTCACGTGTGGATCCCGCACTCGGTCTTGGAGGTGCCGGCCCAGCGACCGCTGCGCGGGTCGTCGCCGGGGGCGACGCGGCGGGTGCAGGGGAAGCAGCCGATCGAGGGGTAGCCGTCGTAGACCAACGGGTTGATCAGCACGTTGTTGTCCGCGACGTACTGCTCGACCTGCTCGTCGGTCCAGCGGGCCAGCGGCGAGACCTTGACCTTGCCCTTCTTGGCGTCCCAGCCCAGGACCGGCGCGATCACCCGGTTGCGCGTCTCCGCGCGCCGCAGGCCGGTGGCCCACGCCTCGTAGCCCGCGAGGGCGGCGGCGAGCGGCTCGACCTTGCGCAGCGCGCAGCACTGGTCCGGGTCGGTCTTGTAGAGGTCCTTGCCCCAGGCGGCGTCCTGCTCGGCCACACTCTGCACCGGGGTGATGGAGAGCAGGTTGACCGGCAGCGTGGCGGCGACGGCGTCGCGGGTGCCGATGGTCTCGGCGAAGTGGTAGCCGGTGTCGAGGAAGACCACGTCGACGCCCGGGACCACGCTGGAGACCAGGTGGGACAGCACACCGTCGGCCATGGAGGAGGTCACGCAGAACTTCTCGCCGAACGTCGCCGCAGCCCACTCGATGATCGTCTCGGCGGGCGCCAGCTCGAGCTCGGCGCCCCAGTGGGAGACCAGCTCGCGCAGCTCCTCGGGCGAGCGGGTGCCCGCGGTCGCGCCGCGGAAGCTGCGGGCGGCGTCGGTGGTGGCGGTGGTCATGGGCTGGTCCTCCGGTCGCGCTCGGCCGCCACGGAGGCGGGAGCCGCGACCTGACCGAGCATCGTGACCCTGAACGCCCGCAGGCACGACCGGCATTCCCAGGCGCCGTGCCCGGCGCTGCCGTCGGTCGGCTCGTGTGGCCAGAGGTCCTCGTCGCCGCAGTACGGGCAGTGGTACGGGACGCCGCGCCCGCTCACCGGGTGCCGCCGGGCTCGGCGACCTGGAGCGCCTTCTCGCCGCGCAGCAGGTCCTCCTCGGCGCGGGAGACCCAGGTCGCGAAGTCCTCGCCCTCGTCAGCCCGGTCGACCAGGTAGTTGCCGACCACGGTGGTGACGTAGTCGCCGAGGCCGGCGCTGGTCACCTTGTGCGCACGCAGCTTGCGCCCGAAGTTCGCCTGCAGGCCCAGGGCGCCGCCCAGGTGCACCTGGAAGCCCTCGACCTGCTCGCCCTCGTGCAGGACCAGCTGGCCCTTGAGGCCGATGTCGCCGACCTGGGTGCGAGCACAGGCGTTGGGGCAGCCGTTGACGTTGACCGTGACCGGCACGTCGAGGTCGGGCAGGCGCTGCTCGAGCTCGTCGACGAGGTCACGGGCTCGGTCCTTGGTGTCGACGATGGCCAGCTTGCAGAACTCGATGCCGGTGCAGGCCATCGTGTTGCGCCGCCAGTTCGACGGGCGGGCCTGCAGGCCGATGGTGTCCAGGCGGGCCACGAGGGGCTCGACCTGGTCGGCGTCGACGCCGAGGACGACGATCTTCTGGTACGGCGTCAGCCGCGCGCCGTCGGCCCCGTGCTCCTCGATGGCGTCGGCCAGCTCGACCAGCATCGACCCGGACACCCGCCCCGCGGTCGGGGCCAGCCCGACGTAGAAGCGCCCGTCCTTCTGCTCGTGGACCCCGATGTGGTCGCGGTGGCCGGTGGGGGACTCCGGTGAGGGGCAGTCGACGAGCTCACGGCCGAGGTACTCCTTCTCGAGCACCTCCCGGAACTTCTCCACGCCCCAGTCGGCGACCAGGAACTTCAGCCGCGCCCGCGAGCGCAGCCGGCGGTATCCGTAGTCACGGAAGATCGAGGCGACGCCCTCCCAGGCGTCGGCCACCTCGTCCAGCGGGATCCACACGCCCATCCGGGCGGCCAGCTTGGGATTGGTGGACAGCCCGCCACCGACCCACAGGTCGAAGCCGGGGCCGTGCTCGGGGTGGACGGTGCCGACGAAGGAGATGTCGTTGGTCTCCGGCGACACGTCGTGGCCGGGGTGCCCGGTCAGCGCGGTCTTGAACTTCCGGGGGAAGTTGGAGAACGCCGGGTCGCCGATGAAGCGCTCCCGGATCTCGTCGAGCGCCGTGGTGCCGTCGATGATCTCGTCCTTGGCCACGCCGGCGACCGGCGAGCCGAGGAACGGGCGCGGCGAGTCGCCGCACGCCTCGAGGCTGCTCAGACCGGCGGCGTCGAGACGCTCCCAGATCGCGGGGACGTCCTCGATGCGAATCCAGTGGTACTGGAGGTTCTCCCGGTCCGTCACGTCGGCGGTGTCGCGCGCGAAGTCGACGCCGATGCGGCCGAGCGTGCGTACGGCCTCGTGGTTCAGCAGCATGCCGTCGGAGCGCACGCGGAGCATGAAGTAGGAGTCGTCGAGGTCCTCCTCGGGCACCGTCGCGGTCTTGCCGCCGTCGAAGCCGGGGGCCCGCTGCGTGTAGAGGCCCATCCAGCGGAAGCGGCCGCGCAGGTCGGCGGGGTCGATCGAGGCGAAGCCGCGCTTGGAGTAGGTGTAGAGGATGCGGTCCCGCACGTTGAGCGGGTCGTCGTCTTTCTTGGACTGCTCGTTCTTGTTCAGCGGTTCGGTGTAGCCCAGCGCCCACTGACCCTCGGCGCGCTTGGGGCGCGGGATCTCGGTGTGAGCGGCCTTCTCGGCCTGGAAGCGCATGTCAGCCATGGGGGCGGTCCTTCTCGGTGGGCTCTGGCGCCGGCGCGGTACGGCCGGGGGCGGGTCGCTCAGCGAGTCCGACAGAGTCCGCTGCGGGTGCGCCCGAGGTCCACGTGGCGGCGTACCACGAGGTGGACAGGGTTCCCGACGGTGATCACAGACCCGAGTCTCACGCTGTGGACCACGGCCCACAAACGCGGATCCCATGTGGTGAGACGCATGTCCGATCAATGAGACACTGACCTGCGGGTCCCGCGCGTGGTGAGGCACACGTCACAGGCCGCCCGGGGCCTCCCGTGGCCCGCCGAAGAGGCCGTGGTCGCGCGGAGAGAGCGTCGGGGCGCCTGCGGACCTAGGCTGGGTCCATGAACGACGCCGCGGACCAGGCCCACCAGTCCAGCCTCGCCTCCAGCGCCTACCGCCAGGCGCTCGAGGTCATCGCCGCCGTCGAGCCGCGCATCGCGCAGGCCACGGCCGCCGAGCTCGCCGACCAGCGCGGCTCGCTGAAGCTGATCGCCAGCGAGAACTACGCCTCGCCGGCCGTGCTGCTGACGATGGGCACCTGGCTCTCCGACAAGTACGCCGAGGGCACCGTCGGCCACCGCTTCTACGCCGGCTGCCAGAACGTCGACACCGTGGAGTCGCTCGCGGCCGAGCACGCCCGCGAGCTGTTCGGCGCCGAGTACGCCTACGTCCAGCCGCACTCCGGCATCGACGCCAACCTCGTCGCGTTCTGGTCGATCCTGGCCCACCGGGTCGAGACCCCCGCGCTGGCCAGGCTCGGCGCCAAGAACGTCAACGAGCTCTCCGAGGGCGACTGGGAGCAGCTGCGCCACGAGTTCGGCAACCAGCGGCTGCTCGGGATGGCGCTGGACGCAGGTGGCCACCTGACACACGGCTTCCGCCCCAACATCAGCGGCAAGATGTTCCACCAGCAGCAGTACGGCACCGACCCGGAGACCGGTCTGCTCGACTACGCCAAGGTCGCGGCGAAGGCGCGCGAGTTCAAGCCGCTGATCCTGGTGGCCGGATACTCCGCCTACCCGCGGCGCGTCAACTTCGCCACGATGCGCGAGATCGCCGACGAGGTCGGCGCCACGCTCATGGTCGACATGGCGCACTTCTCCGGCCTGGTCGCGGGCAAGGTCTTCACCGGCGACGAGGATCCAGTGCCGCATGCCCACATCACGACGACCACGACTCACAAGTCGCTGCGCGGGCCGCGCGGAGGGATGGTGCTGGCCCAGCAG
>JBKJPE010000204.1:0-15875 GCA_046595185.1 Nocardioides sp. | reverse complement strand
GGCGGCCTGGTGCTGTGGGCGATCGACGTCAACACCACCACCGGCTGGCTGGTCTTCGCCGTCGCGCTGGCCTTCCTGGCCGTCGGGACGGTCGTGAAGTACGTCGTCCCGGGCCGTCGGCTCAAGGAGGCCGGCGTCCCCCGCGCGACCATGGTGTTCGGCGGCGTCCTGGGCATCATCGGGTTCTTCGTGATCCCCGTCATCGGGCTGTTCGTCGGCTTCGTCCTCGGGGTGTACGCCGCCGAGCGCCGTCGCCTCGGCGCCACGGCCGCCGGCCCGGCGACCAAGCACGCCCTCAAGGCGGTCGGCCTCTCGATCCTGATCGAGCTCACGGCGTCGTTGCTGGCCGTCGCCACCTGGATCGTCGGCGTCATGGTGACGGGCTGATGGGTGTCCTCCTGGCGCTTGGTGCCGCGCTGGCCTACGGCCTGTCCGACTTCGTCGGCGGCCTCGCGGCCCGCCGCACCTCCGCCTGGCCGGTCGCCTTCATGTGCGCCGTCGGCGCCCTCGCCGGCTCGGTCCTGATCGCGCTCGTCACCGACGGCAGCGCAACGGGCGTCGACCTCGCCTGGGGGGCCCTGGCCGGCGTCGGCTCGGGCCTCGGTGGCGCGTTCCTCTACCGCGGCCTGGCCGCCGGCCGGATGGGCGTGGTGGCGCCCGTGTCCGCTGTCGGGGCCGCGATCCTGCCTGTCGCCGTCGGCGTGGCCACCGGCGAACGTCCCGAACTGCTGGTCTGGCTCGGCATCGCGGCCGCGGTCCCCGGCATCTGGCTGGTCAGTCGCGAGCCCGGCGGCGACGGCAGCCTCGCGGCCGGCCTCGTCGACGGCGTGCTGGCGGGTCTCGGCTTCGGACTCCTCTTCGCCGCGATCGGCCAGGTCCCCGACGGCGCCGGCTACTGGCCGCTCGCCCTCGCCCAGGTCACCTCCCTGCTCGCCGTCGTGATCACCGCGACCGCGCTCAGGGCACGCTGGCGGCCCACCGCCCGCTCCGAGGTCACCGGCGGACTGCTCGCCGGCGTGCTCGCCAGCGCTGCCGCGCTCGGCTTCCTGCTCGCCTCCCAGTCCGGGCTGCTGACGGTGGCTGCCGTGCTCACCTCCCTCTACCCGGCGGTGACGATCCTGCTCGCCGCCACCGTGCTGCGCGAGCACATCCACCGCACGCAGGCGCTCGGGCTGGCCTTCTGCGGCCTCTGCGTCGCGTTGGTCGCGGCGGGCTGACCCCGTGCGATGGCCGCTCGTCCTTGCGACAGCGGCCCTCTGTGCCTGTACGGCGACGCCGTCGCCCGACGAGGTCACAGACCCGCCCACACCGTCGACCGCGACCACGAGCCCCGTTGCAGAAGAACCCCAGGGCCCGCTGACGATCGCCGTGGCCGGAGACGTGCACTTCGAGGGTGCGCTGCGTGCCCGTCTCGCTGACCCGGCGACCGCCCTGGCGCCGGTCACCGGGACGCTCGCGGCCGCCGACCTGGCGATCGTCAACCTGGAGACCTCCGTGGGCACCGGCGGCCGGCCCGATCCGGCCAAGCGGTTCACGTTCCAGGCCCCGCCGACTGCCTTCCGCGCACTCTCCGCGGCCGGGATCGACGTGGCGTCGATGGCCAACAACCACGCGCTCGACTACGGCCGCGCGGCCTTCGGCTCAACGTTCGATGCGATCGACGGGGCCTCGCTGGCAGTGATCGGGATCGGTCGCAACGCCGACGCCGCCTTCGCACCGGCCGTCAGCGAGATCCGGGGAACCAGCGTGGCCACCATCGGCGCGACCCTGGCCTCGACCGACCCGACGGCCGATCCCACCGGGCACTGGGCCGCCACGGCCGACTCCCCCGGCACCGCGGACGCCGTCGACCCGAAGCGCCTCCTGAAAGCCGTGACCGATGCCGACGGGTCGGCCGACGTGGTCGTTGTCTACCTGCACTGGGGCGTCCAGGGCGAGGCTTGCCCGAGCGGCGGCCAGCGCGCGCTCGCCGCCGACCTGGTCAAGGCGGGCGCCGACATCATCGTCGGCAGCCATGCGCACGAACTCCAGGGAGACGGCCGGCTCGGACCGGGCTACGTGGCCTACGGGCTCGGGAACTACGCCTGGTACACCGAGGGCGTGACCGGCGTGCTCACCCTCACCGTCCGGCCACCCTCGTCGCCGGCCGGGCGCGCCCGGGTCGTCGACCACGTGTGGACGGCGGCCCGGATCGGCACCGACGGCCTGCCGCGAGAGCTCACGGCTGCGGCCGACTTCGATGCCGAGCTGGCAACCCTGCGCCGCTGCGCGGGCTTCTGACGCGTCAACGGCCAGCGAGCCAGCCCAGGACCACCCGTCCCACCCGCTCGAGCTGGGCCGGCTCGACCACCGGGACGCGGTCCTGCGCGGAGTGGTATTCGACGTACGACGTGCTGCCCAGCCGCGCTCCCGGCAAGCCTTCCCGGACGAAGGACCAGTGGTCGCTGCTGCGCTGGTCGGTGTCGGGCGTCGTCGGCACCCCGGCCCGTCGTGCGGCCGCGAGCAGCTGCCGCTGGAGGGGGTCGGTGCCGCTCGCCGACCCCACCGGCACCCGTGCGCCGACGCCGACGCGGTCGAGCGAGATCATTCCGCGAAGGGCGTCGCGATCTGCGGGCGTCAGCGCTGCGACGTACGCCCGGGATCCGAAGTGGTGCTGCTCGGGATCGGTCAGGCTCCGCGGTTCCTCCGCCCCGAAGGCCACGAACACGACCGGCAGCCGGGTCCGGGCGACGGTCGTCGCCTCGGCGGCCGCGAGCAGGACACCGATGCCGGACGCGTTGTCCTCGGCTCCCGGCGCCTGCGGGACGGTGTCGAGGTGGGCGCCCACGACCAGGTGTGGTGCTTCGGGCTCGAACCCCGGTGGCGTCGCGATCACGTTGACGGAGCGTCCAGCGGGCACGGGCACGCCCCACGAGCTTCCGGCGGGTACGGCGATGCGCTGGCGCTGCACCGAGAAGCCGAGCCGGTCGAAGCGCCGGCCCACCCACCGGGCCGCCCGCGCGAAGGCGGGCCCGGTCGCCTCGCGCGGACCGATGGTGCCGGCGAGGTGGCGGACCGCGGCCAGCGCCGTACCCGTCCTGAAGTCGTCGGGAGACACCCGCGGGACGGCGACCTCGGGCAGCTCCTCACCCTCGGTGAGCTCGCCGAGGGCCTCGAGCGACGTCGTCGGCGCACTCCGCAGTGCTGACGTGGCCCGGTCGAGCAGCCCGTCGTCACCCTCGGTCAGGAGACTGCTGGCGAAGAGCAGCGTGCCGTCGCGCACCAGTGCGACCCCGCTGAACTCCTCCATCCGGGTCACCATCACGCCGGCCTCGACGGTGCAGGTGTCTCCCGTCATCCGGCGCCGAGCCAGGGCGACGCAGAGATCGAGGTCGGGATCGGGTTGCTGCGAGAGCGCGAAGCCGCTGGAACCCGATCCGTAGGTCGTGGAGATGTAGTCGTCGTGGACCGTGGTCTCGACCGGCTCGGCATCGTCGAGGTCCGGGTCGAAGACGGTGTAGGCCACGGCCTGCACCTGCACCGGCGGGCTGCTCGGCTGCTCCCGAGGCGCGTCGGCAGGCGCCGTACAGCCACATGCAACCGCGGCCAACCCCACACAGAGCAGGGCGGCCGCGGTTCGCATGAAGCGGTGGATCAGTCCAGGTAGTCCCGGAGCACCTGCGACCGCGAGGGGTGACGCAGCTTGCTCATCGTCTTCGACTCGATCTGACGGATCCGCTCGCGGGTCACGCCGTAGACCTTGCCGATCTCGTCGAGCGTCTTCGGCTGACCGTCGGTCAGACCGAAACGCATCGAGACGACGCCGGCCTCCCGCTCGGAGAGCGTGTCGAGGACCGCGTGCAGCTGCTCCTGGAGCAGGGTGAAACTGACTGCGTCGGCCGGGACGATCGCCTCGGAGTCCTCGATCAGGTCGCCAAACTCCGAGTCGCCGTCCTCACCGAGCGGGGTGTGCAGCGAGATCGGCTCGCGGCCGTACTTCTGCACCTCGATGACCTTCTCGGGGGTCATGTCGAGCTCGACGGCGAGCTCCTCGGGCGTGGGCTCGCGGCCCAGGTCCTGGAGCATCTGGCGCTGCACGCGGGCCAACTTGTTGATGACCTCGACCATGTGGACCGGGATCCGGATGGTGCGGGCCTGGTCGGCCATGGCACGCGTGATCGCCTGCCGGATCCACCAGGTGGCGTAGGTGGAGAACTTGTAGCCCTTGGTGTAGTCGAACTTCTCGACCGCACGGATCAGGCCGAGGTTGCCCTCCTGGATCAGGTCGAGGAAGAGCATCCCGCGACCGGTGTAGCGCTTGGCCAGGGAGACGACGAGGCGCAGGTTGGCCTCGAGCAGGTGGTTCTTCGCGCGGCGGCCGTCCTCGGCGATCCACTGCAGCTCCTCGTTGACCTTGGCGGAGATCTTGCCGCCCTTGGCCAGCTTCTCGTCGGAGAAGAGGCCGGCCTCGATGCGCTTGGCCAGCTCCACCTCCATCTCGGCGTTGAGGAGGGGGACCTTGCCGATCTGCTTCAGGTAGTCCTTGACCGGGTCGGCCGTCGCGCCGGCGACCATGACCTGCTGCTCGGGCTCGTCGGTGTCGTCGGCGGAAGAGACGACGAAGGAGGCCTTCTTCTCGTCCTCCTTGATGGTCGGGTCGACCTTGACGTCCTTCTCGAACTGCTCGTCGGGCAGGTCCGGCAGGATCTTCTTGCCGTCGGGGCCGACGACCGGCGCGACGTCGGGCTCAAGCACGACCTCGGTGACGGCCGGCGCCGTGACGCCACCCTTGGTGACGGCCTTGGCCGCGGTCTTCCTGGCCGGCGCCGCCTTCTTCGCCGGCGCCGCCTTCTTGGCCGGCGCCGCGGTCTTGGCCGCGGCCTTCTTCACCGGGGCCTTCTTGGCCGGGGCCTTCTCCGAGGTCGTCGTCGCCGGAGCCTTCGCCGTCGCGGTGGCGCTCTTGCGGGTGCCGGTCGCCGCGGCGGCGCGGGCACCGACGGGCAGGGCGACACTGATCCCCAGACCGCTGAGGTGGGCCATCAAGGACTTCAGGTGGCGGGGCTCGACCGCCGCCTCGTCACTCGCACGACGGATGTCGTCGGGGGTGACCTGTCCGTCCGGCGAGGCCTGCTCGATGAGGGCCGTGACAGCCGGGTGCGAGAGCACCTCGGCAGGGATCTTGCGCGCGGTCGAGGACACGAACACCTCTCGTCATGCTGGTCGGCAGTGTGACAGAGCAGGCTCCTGGGCGCACCAAAGGCCGGTGCCGTCAAGAGCCGCTGCCTTCATCATGCCACGGGCGCGGAGGCTCGATGACCAGGGTGGCGACCCGGCAGGAGTGTGGAAGCCTGTGCAGATCTGCGCGGGACGTCGTGCGTCAGGCTCCGGCGTCGGCCCCTCCGGTGCCGGTCGACGTGTCGGCCTTCGCCGCCCTGGCGGCGGCCTTCTGCTCCTTCTTGTGCTCGCGCACCTTCTGCAACGACGCCGGGTCGGTCACGTCGGCCACCGAGCGGTAGCCGTCGCGCCCGTAGTCACCCACGGCCTCCTCCCACCCGTCGGGCCGTACGTCGAGCTGCTTGGCCAGCAGCGCCACGAAGATCCTCGCCTTCTGGGCGCCGAACCCCGGCAGCGCCTGGACGCGCCGCAGCAGCTCGCGCCCGCTGGTCACCCCGGTCCAGAGGGCCGCGGTGTCACCGCCGTACTCCTGCTCCACCGTCCGCGCCAGCTCTTGGAGGCGGGTGGCCATGGAGCCGGGGAACCGGTGGACGGCGGGGGTGCGGGCGCACAGCTCGGCGAGCTCCTCGGGGTCGGCGGCGGCAATGGCCGACGGCTCCAGGGTGCCGAACCGGTCGAGCAGCTTGGCCGGGCCGCGGAACGCGTGCTCCATGGGGTACTGCTGGTCGAGCATCATGCCGACCAGGATCGCGAACGGGTACTGGTCGAGCACGGCGTCGCTCTCCGGCTCACCGGTGATCTGGAATCCCATGACCCGAGTATCCCCGTCAGCGTCGAGGGCGGTGAACCTCGCCGCCAGGCACGTGCTGAGCTTGGAACGCATGAACACCCCCGGTGCCGGGCGATGGACATCACCGGAGTCGGCTGCGGCCATCCCACCCCGATGCCTTGCCAACCCAATCGTAAGCGTGCATACAATGAGGTCGGACGGCAGCGTGCCGCCCACGGACGGGAGGCCCTGCCGTGTGGACCGTCGAGCACACCGAGACCAGCACCGCGACACCTGCGCGGCTGTGGGTGCACTACGCCGACCCGTCCCGGTGGCCCCGGTGGGACCCGGACGTGGCCGCCGTCGTCCTCGACGGGCCGATGGTCACCGGGGCACGGGGCACGCTGACGCCGACCACGGGGCCGACGACGGAGATCACGTTCACCGAGGTGGTCCCCGGGGTCGGATTCACCGACGTCAGCCGGCTCCCGCTGCGACTGGCCACGCTCCGCTTCGAGCACCACGTCACCGCGACCGGGACGGGCTGCCTGTTCCGGCACCGGGTGAGCATCACCGGACCGTTGTCGCCGCTCCTCGGCCGCGTCGTGGGCAGGGGCATCGCGGCCGGGATGCCCGGTGCGATGCGTGCGCTCGCCGATCTCGCCGAGGCCGGCATGTCGCCGACCCGATGACCACCCGCGACGACCGGCCCACCCCCACCGGCCCCACCGGGCCGGAGGCCAGCCCGGGCTTCCTGCTGTGGCGCACCACCCTGCGTTGGCAGCGCGACATCACCGCGGCGCTGCGACCCCTGGAGCTCACGCACGTCCAGTTCGTCCTCCTCGCCACCGTCTGGTGGCTCTCCGGGCACGCCGCGGGCGGGGTCCCGCTGCCCACCCAGCGTCAGGTCGCCGACCAGGCGGAAGTCGACGTCATGATGACCAGCCAGGTCCTGCGGACCCTGGCCGCGCGGGGACTCGTCGAACGCGCGCACGACGCCCAGGACCGCCGGGTCCGACGCGTCGTCGTGACCGGCCCCGGACGACGCCTCGCCGAACGCGCGATCGTCGTGGTCGAGGACGTCGACGCTGCCTTCTTCAGCCGTGCCACGGACCGCGGCCGGCTCCTCGAGGTGCTGCACCAGCTGTCCGACGGCGCGGACCACGGGACCGGGCCACCGACGCGCACCTGAGCACCACCAGCGGGCGACCGACGGCCTCCGGTCTCAGCCCAGCGCGGCGACCGCGGCGTCGTAGTCCGGCTCCTGGCCGATCTCGGGCACCAGCTGGGAGTGCAGGACGACCCCGTCGCGGTCGAGGACGACCACGGCCCGGGCCAGGAGGCCGGCGAAGGCACCGTCGAGCAGGCGTACGCCGTAGTCGTCACCGAAGGTCGAGCGGAACGCGGACGCGGCGACGACCCGGTCGAGTCCCTCGGACCCGCAGAACCGGGCCTGGGCGAACGGCAGGTCCTGCGAGACGCAGACCACGTCGGTGTCGGGCAGCCCGGCCGCGCGCTGGTTGAACTCACGCACGCTGGCCGCGCACACCCCGGTGTCGACGCTGGGGAAGATGTTGAGCACGGTGCGCCGGTCGGCGCTGCGCACGACCTCGCCGAGGTCCGTGCCGGTCAGGGAGTACGCCGGGGCCTGCTCGCCGCGGCCGGGCAGGTCGCCGACGAGCGAGACGGGGGTGCCACCGAGGGCGGTCGAGGTCATGGGACCCATTCTCGACCCCCCGCCCGGCGCGCTCACCGCCGGGGCGCACCGGGCGGTCCTAGGGCTTGACCGTCAGCACCGGGCAGGGGGCGTCGAGCAGGATCCGCTGGGCGCTGGAGCCCAGGATCAGCTTGCCCAGCGGGGAGCGGCGCTTCAGCCCGATCACGATCAGGTCGGCGGCGGAGGCGACGTCGACGAGGTCCTCGGCCCCGTCCACGCCGCCCGGGCCCTCCCGCACGTCGAAGGTGACGCCGCTGGTCGACAGGCGCTCCCAGGCGGGGGCCAGGTCGGCACCCTGGTCACCGGGACGCCGACGCACGTCGACGACGAGCAGGTCGGACTCGCGCAGGCGCGCCTCGCTGATCGCGCGGTCGAGCGCGGCGTCCCCCTCCGGGTTGGGGACGTAACCCACCACGACGATTCCCATGACGCCCACGGTACCGATGTCCCGACCCACCCGCGGCCTGTGGACGACGTCGGGCATCACCGCGCCTGGTCGGGCACCCTCACCGGGTGGCGACCACGACAGGAGCAGCAGGCGCGACGGACGACGAGGTCGGCCCGTTCGGGCCGGCGGTCCCCGCGTGCCGGGCCCGCGTGCTGCGCGGGCTGGTGCTGCAGCACGTACGGGCGGAGCCGCGGCGCCGCTTCCCCGCCCTGCTGCACGTCGGACTGCCCGACGGCCCCGAGACCGCCCGACCGGGTCGGGACCCCGCGGACGACCACGCCCTGCGGGTGGAGGTGCTCGCCGCGATGCTGCGCCGGGTCGGGGGCCTTCCCGAGCAGCGTGGCCTGCCGGTCGCCGCGGACCCGCTCGTCTGGCTCACCCGGACCGGAGCGCTGGAGCTCCAGGACCTCGACGCGGCCTGGGGCGCCGCGACCCGCGCCACGTGCGCCGAGCTGGCGATGCCCCCGGTGCCGCTGGTGGTGGTGACCCGGGCGGGCTGGTGGGAGCCCGGCACGGGCTCCGGACGGCGGTGGCGGCGCCTGCGACCCCGCTCCTCGCGGTGACGCCCGGCCGAGCCCGACGCGAGGACCTACCAGGTGTGGACGGGGTCGTTGGTGTGCATCCGCTCGCGGTACTCGCCCGTGACCGCGCGCAGCGCGTCGTAACGGTCCTGGCCGTCGCGCTCGGCCATCCGCCGCACGAACCACTCCGCACCGTTGACCCCCGTGAGGCAGCGCCCCTCGATGACGGACAGCAGGCGGTCGCTGTCCTCGGTCGGGACGCCCCACGAGTCCAGCCCGTGCTTGGCCATCGGCAGCAGCCGCCGCAGCACCAGCTCGGTCGCGGGCACCTGACCGATGCCGGGCCAGAAGACCTGGGCGTCGATGCCGTGCAGGGCGGCGGTGTGGAAGTTCTCCTCCGCGGCGCTGAACGACATCGCCGACCACAGCGGGCGCTCGCTCTCGGCCAGGGTGCGCACCAGGCCGAAGTAGAACGCGGCGTTGGCCATCGTGTCGACCACGGTCGGCCCGGCGGCGAGCACGCGGTTCTCGACCCGCAGGTGCGGCACCCCGCCCGCGATGTCGTAGACCGGTCGGTTCCAGCGGTAGACCGTGCCGTTGTGCAGCCGCAGCTCGCTCAGGTTGGGCGTGCCGCCGCCCTCGAGGACCTGGACGGGGTCCTCCTCGTCGGTGATCGGCAGCAGCGCGGGGAAGTAGAGGACGTTCTCCTCGAACAGGTCGAACACCGAGGTCACCCAGCGCTCGCCGAACCACACCCGCGGGCGCACGCCCTGCACCTTCAGCTCCTCGCCCCGGGTGTCGGTGGCCTGCTCGAACAGCGGGATCCTGGTCTCGCGCCACAGCTGCTTGCCCAGGAGGTAGGGCGAGTTCGCCCCGAGGGCCAGCTGGATGGCCGAGACGGCCTGCGACGCGTTCCAGTAGTCGGCGAACTCCGAGGGCGACGTCTGCACGTGCAGCTGGGTGCTGGTACAGGCGGCCTCCGGCAGGATGGTGCTGGCCGTGGTCTCGACCTGCTCCGAGGCCGGCGGGAGCCCCTGGATCGAGATCTCGATGTCCTCGCCCCGCGCGGCGAGGATCTGCTCGCTGAGCAGGCGGTAGCGCGGGTTGCCGCTCAGGCCGCTCGCGGCCATGTGGCCGTGGGCCAGGGTGGGGAGCACCCCGATCATCACCAGGTGGGCGCCGATCTCGTTGGACTTCGCCTCGGCGTCGTTCAGGCTGCGGCGCAGGTCGGCCTCGAACTCGGCCAGCCCGCCCTCGCGCAGCCGCGCGGGCGCCACGTTGATCTCGATGTTGAACTGGCCGAGCTCGGTCTGCCACGCCGGGTCGGCGATCCGCTCGAGCGCCTCGGCGTTCTTCAGCGCCGGATCGTTGGCCTCGTCGACGAGGTTGAGCTCGACCTCCAGGCCGACCATCGGGTCGTCGGTGTCGAAGACGGAGTCGCGCAGCATCCGGGCGAAGACGTCGAGGCAACGACGCACCTTCTCCCGGTGCCGGGTGCGGTCGTCCCGGGTGAACTCCTGCGCGTCGACCTCTTCGCCCATGGCGCGACCCTAGACCCGGCGGGGCCCGCGGGGGGGCTCACCCGGCGGAGGCCTCCCACCCGCCGTCGTCGGGCCACCCGGCGAGACTCTCGAGCAGCGCCTCGGCCGGGTCGAAGGAGCCGGGGCGGACCGCCGCGGTCAGCAGGTGCGCCACCAGCCCGGTCAGCGTGTGCCCGGGGTCGGCGGCATCGGCGACGTCGACCGCGCACCAGGCCAGCGCACCGTTGCCGCAGTTCCAGGCGGTGTACGCCAGCAGCGCCGCCGCGGGGGCCCGCCAGCGCTCCGGGCACCGCCGCACCACCTCGGTCCACAGGTCGGCGACGTCGCGGGCCGATTGCGCCTCGTGGGCCGGCGGGGTCATCGCCCACACGGCGTCGCGCACGGCGAAGGAGCCGAGCCCGACCACCAGCCGCGCCAACTCGCCGGGCGTCGGCACGGTGCGGGCGCGGGCGTGGCCGAGCACCAGGTCGGCGGCCCACCGACGCTCGCGGGAGCACCACGCCGCATCGGCGCCGGCGACGTCCTCCACCGCCGAGGCGGCTCTCGCGACCTCGTCGACCACACCGGCCAGGGGCAGCAACGTCCGCGCGAGCGCCTCGCGGGACGGCAGGGTCACCCGCCCGTCGAGCACCGACTGCGCCGCGAAGGGATGGGCGGCCGCGTCGTAGGGGACTCCCCTCGACGGCACCCCCGGACGCCGCCCACGTGCGGGCCACCACCGCCCGTCGTGGGCCCGCAGCGCGTCGAGCAGGTCGACACCCGCCCCGCGCAGACCTTCGCCGAGGTCGCGGGCGACGGCCCGGGCCAGGGACTCGTCGTCGGTGAAGAGGAGGACCGCGGCGCGGGTGACCCCGTGCCGACGAACCGGGTCCACGAGGGTGGCCACGACGCCGGCACGGCCCTGCGGGTCCTCCCGGGCGGGCAGGTCGGCGCGGGCGTGGAAGCCACCGGGACCGAAGGTGAGCAGCACGACCGAGTCGGTCGGGGTGAACCCGAGCACGACCGGAGCCAGGGCCAGCAGGTCCTCGGGCGCGCGCACGGTCAGGGACGGGGTCTCGCGGGCGGTGGCCATGGGAGGAGGTTGACCCCGCACGGCCGGTGCGCGGCCCGGGTGCGCAGCGACGTGGGGACGACCCCGCCGCGGGCGTCGCTGTGGACGGCCCGAGGCCGGGAGGAGGCCGGTCCCGGCGGGTAGCGTGCCGGACGTGCGCGCCACGGCCTCGGTCCTCCACCTGGACCTCGACGCCTTCTTCGCCGCCGTCGAGCAGCGCGACAAGCCGTCGCTGCGGGGCAGGCCCGTGGTCGTCGGCGGCACCGGCGGACGCGGCGTGGTCGCCACCGCCTCCTACGAGGCCCGGGTGCACGGCGTCCGGTCGGCGATGTCGACCCGGGAGGCGCGCTCGCGCTGCCCCCACGCGGCGTACCTCGCGGGGCGGTTCCCGGCCTACCGTGAGGCCAGCGTCGTCGTGATGGACCTGCTGCGCTCGCTGTCGCCGCTGGTGGAGCCGTTGTCGCTGGACGAGGCCTTCGTGGACCTCGCGGCCGCCGACCTGCCCGACCTCGAGGTGGACACGGTCACGGCGGTGGCGCAGGAGGTGCGGGCCGAGCTGACGCGCCGTACCGGTGGGCTGACCGCCTCGGTCGGCCTGGCGACGTCGAAGTTCATGGCCAAGGTGGCCAGCGACCTCGACAAGCCCGACGGGCTCGTCGTGGTCCCGCCGGGCTCCGAGCCGGCGCTGCTGCGCCCGATGCACGTCTCGGTCATCCCCGGCGTCGGCCCGGCCACCACCGAGCGGCTGCGTCGCGCGGGCCTGCACCAGGTGGCCGACCTGGAGAGGGTCAGCCTGGACGAGCTCGTGCGCCTGGTCGGGCGCGCCCACGGCACGTCGCTGCACGAGCTGTGCCGGGCCCACGACGACCGGCCCGTCGTGGCCGAGCGGGGCGCCAAGTCCGTCTCGGCCGAGGGGACCTACGAGACCGACCTGACCGACCGACGGCTGATGGAGGGCCTGCTGACCCGCCAGGCCGGGGAGGTCGCCGGGCGCCTCGCCGCCGGCGGGCTCTCCGGACGTACCGTCTCGATCAAGGTGCGCCTGCACGACTTCACGACGCTGTCCCGCTCGGCCACGCTGCCCTCCCCCACCGACCGCCCGGCCGTCGTGGCCCGGGTCGCCCGGGCGCTGCTGGCCGACCTCGACACCTCCGGCGGCGTACGCCTGCTCGGGGTCGGCGTGTCGGGCCTGGCCGACTGGGTCCAGGACGACCTGTTCGGCGGCACCGGGGTGACCGGCGTCGACGAGGAGGTCGCCGACCTGCCCACCGAGGTCCCGGTCGACCCGCGCTCCCGGCGCACCGCGTGGGCGCCGGGGGCCGACGTCGTGCACGACGGCCACGGCCGGGGCTGGGTGTGGGGCTCGGGCCGGGGCGTGGTCACCGTCCGCTTCGAGACCGCCGAGACCCCGCCCGGACCGGTGCGCTCCTTCTCCGTCGACGACCCCGCCCTGCGGCCCTGGACCCGACCGGAGCCGCTCGACCCCGCCGACGACGAGGTGCCCGACGCCCCGGGAGCGGCCGGACCACCCGAAAACCCCTCGCCACCACCGCCCCCGCACTCCTAGCCTCATCGGGTGGAGATCCGACCCGTCGACCTGGCCGACGACGACCTGATGGCCCAGCTGCACGCCGTGACCGTGCGCGCCCTCAGGCTCGGGCGCGAGGACGCCCCCGTGTGGTCGCTGACCGACTTCCTGGGCATCATGAGGTCCCCCGACTCCGGCGAGCGGTCCTACCTCCTGGCCGCCTGCCTGCCCGGCTCGCCCGAGCGGGTCGTGGGCTTCGGGGTCGTCTACCTCTTCCTGCTCGACAACCTCGACAAGGCCTGGCTCGAGGTCCACGTCGACCCCGCCCACGCCCGTCAGGGCGTCGGGACCGCGTTGGTGCGGGAGCTGGAGCGGCGGGCCGTCGACGACGGCCGCACCCTGATGCTCACCGACACCAAGCTGCCCGCCGAGGAGCAGGAGACGCACGGCTACCGGCGGTTCCTCCAGCGGCTGGGTTACTCCTGGTCCAACGTCGAGGTGGTCCGCCACGCCCCGCTGCCGGTCCCCGAGGCCGACCTCGACGCCTGGGCGGCCCGGGCCGCGGTCAAGGCCGGGGCGTACGAGATCCGCACCCTGGTCAACGAGGTGCCGCCCGAGATCGCTGCGTCGCTGGGCGAGCTGATGGGCCAGCTCGCCGTCGACGCCCCCACCGGCGCGGTCGACTTCGAGGCCGAGACGGTGACGCCGCAGCGGCTCGACGAGCGCCTCGCGGCCACCCGCGCCATGGGCCGTGACCTGTACGAGACCGTGGCCCTGGCCCCCGACGGCAGCGTGGCCGCGCAGAGCACGCTGGCGGTGCCCGGTGACGGCACCACCACCGCCTGGCAGTGGGGCACCTTCGTGCACCGCGCGCACCGCGGCCGCAGCCTCGGACTGGCGGTGAAGACCGCCAACCTGCGCGCCGCGCAGTCCGACCACCCCGAGCTGCGTCGCGTCACCACCCAGAACGCCGAGACCAACGAGTGGATGATCGCGATCAACGACCTGATGGGGTTCCGGCCCGTCGAGGTGTCGGCGGAGTTCCTCCGGCACGCCTGACCCCGGGGCGGCCAGGACCCACGGCCCGGGAAGTAGGTTCGCGGCATGCCCGACTCGTCCGCACGCCAGGCCGCACCCCGGGCCGTGCCCCGCCCCGTCACCACCACCCACCACGGCCACGAGCGCGCCGACGAGTACGACTGGCTGCGCGAGAAGGACTCCCCTGAGGTCCGTGCGCACCTCGAGGCGGAGAACGCCTGGACCCAGGACCGCACCGCCCACCTCGCACCGCTGCGTGCCGCGCTCTTCGACGAGATCAAGGCGCGCACCCGTGAGACCGACCTGTCGGTGCCCACCCGCAAGCGCGGCTACTGGTACTACGGCCGCTCCTTCGCGGGCCGGGAGTACGGCGCGTCCTGCCGCGTCCCGGTCGCCGACCCCGCCGACTGGTCCCCGCCCCGCCCCGTCGAGGACGCCGCGCCCGACCAGCCCGCGCTGCCGGGCGAGCAGGTGCTGCTCGACCTCGACGCGCTCGCCGAGGGCCACGAGTTCTTCTCCCTGGGCGGGTCCGCGATCAGCCCCGACGACACCCTGCTGGCCTACGCCGTGGACACCGTCGGCGACGAGCGCTACACCGTCCGCTTCCGGGTGCTGGCCGGCGGCGACCTCAAGGACGACGTGCTGACCGGTGTGCTGGGCGGCGTGACCTGGCACCCCGACGGGGAGCGGTGCTACTACGCCACCGTCGACGAGTCCTGGCGCCCCGACAAGATCTGGGAGCACCGGCTCGGCACCGCGCAGGACGAGGACGCCCTGGTCCACCACGAGACCGACGAGCGCTTCTGGACCGGCCTGGGACGCACCCGCTCCGAGCGGTTCCTGATGGTGGCCAGCGGGTCCAAGACCACCTCGGAGTACCGCTTCCTCGACACCCAGGACGAGGCCGCCGGCTGGCAGCTCTTCACCGCGCGCCGCACCGACCTCGACCACCACCTCGAGCACGCGGTCGTCGCCGGCCGCGACGTCTTCCTGGTGCACCACAACGGCACGGGCCCCGACTACGAGATCGCCACCGCCCCGATCGCCCCCACCCCGCCCGGGGACTGGGCGCCCCTGGTCGCCCACGACCCGGCCGTGCGCCTCGAGGACGTCGCGGCGTTCGCCGGGCACCTGGTCGTGGAGCAGCGCAGCGAGGGGCAGACCCAGCTGCGGGTCATCGAGCTCGGCCCCGAGGGGCCCGCCGACGACTACCTGATCACCTTCGACCGTGAGCTGTGCACCGTCGGCGCCGGGAGCAACCCCGGCTTCGACCAGCCGGTGATCCGCCTCGGCTACACCTCGCTGGCCGTGCCGTCGTCGGTCTACGACTACGACGTGCGCACCCGGGAGCTGACCCTGCTGCGCCGCCAGCCCGTGCTGGGCGACTTCGACCCCGAGGACTACGAGGAGCACCGGCTCTGGGCCACCGCCCCCGACGGCGAGCAGGTCCCGATCTCGCTGGTCGTGCGGCGCGACGCCAGCCCGGCCCGCGAGGGCGCCGGACCGGTGCCCCTGCACCTCTACGGCTACGGCGCCTACGAGGCCTCGATGGACCCCGGCTTCTCCGTCGCGCGTCTCTCCGTGCTCGACCGGGGCGCGGCGTTCGCCGTCGCGCACGTGCGCGGGGGCGGCGAGATGGGTCGCCGGTGGTACGACGACGGGAAGCTGCACCACAAGCAGCACACCTTCGACGACTTCGCCGCCTGCGCGCGCCACCTCGTCGACACCGGCTGGACCACCGTGGAGCACCTCGTCGGCGAGGGCGCCTCGGCCGGCGGGCTGCTCATCGGGGCGGTGGCCAACCAGGCCCCCGACGCCTTCGGCTCGCTGGTCGCCGGCGTGCCGTTCGTGGACACCCTGACCTCGATGCTGGACGCCAGCCTCCCGCTCACGGTGACCGAGTACGACGAGTGGGGCGACCCCGCCAGCGACGCCCGGGCCTACGCCGACATCGCGGCGTACGCGCCGTACGAGAACGTGCGCGCCCAGCACTACCCCGCGATCCTGGCCGAGACCTCGCTCAACGACACCCGCGTGCTCTACGTGGAGCCGGCCAAGATCGCGGGGTAGTGCTGGGCGCGCACGTTCTCGTACGGCGCGTACGCCGC
>JBKJPE010000052.1:0-3777 GCA_046595185.1 Nocardioides sp. | reverse complement strand
GCTTGATCTCGACGGCGACGCTCAGGCCGGCCTCGTCGCGGCACATCAGGTCCACCGGGCCGATCGCGGTGGGGAACTCGCGACGGACGAGGGAGAGCCCGTCGGCGAGCGATGCGGGGTGCTCGGCGAGCAGCTCCTGGAGGTGCTTCTCGACGCCGTCCTTCTGCAGGCCGGGGTCGATGCCGAGGTCGTGGGACGTGTCGTGGAGGACCTCGTCCATGAGGATGCGCAGCGTGTCGTCGGTCTTGGTCGCGGTGACGATCCACTCGGCCCGGCCGTCCTCGGCCAGGCCCTCACGCACGGTGCAGGGCGGCGACATCCAGTTGAGAGGCTTGTAGGAGCCACCGTCGGAATGGATCAGGACCGAGCCGTCCGACTTGAGCATGAGCACGCGCGTCGCCAGCGGCAGGTGTGCCGTGAGCCGTCCCGCGTAGTCCACCTGGCAGCGCGCAACGACGATCCTCACGACGGGCGAATCTACAGTGGGCCCGTGACCGCCCACGACGTACGCCCGGCCCGCCGCCGCGACCTGGCAGGCGATGCCCTGGCCTGGGCCGCGCCGACCGGTGCGGTGCGGGACGAGGAGCGGGGCTGGATCCTCGTCGCCGGTGACCCGGTCGTCGGTTTCGTCCACGTCCTCGACCTGGAGTCCCACGCCCACCTGTCGCACGTCTCCGTCCACTCCGACCACGGCCGACGCGGCATCGGGGGAGCGCTTCTCGAGGCAGCGGCCGAGCGGGCAGCGCTCAAGGGGCACGGGTCGCTGACCCTGACCACCCGTGCCGACCTGCCGTGGAACGTGCCGTTCTACGTCCGCCACGGCTTTGTCGAGGTGCCCGACGACGAGCCCCGGACGTCCACCCAGCTGGCGATCATGGCGGAGGAGGAGCAGCTCGGCCTGGTCACGCACGGGCGTCGGATCTGGATGCGCCGTGCCCTGCAGACGCACCGGAGCACCGAGGAGCTGGTGGCGTTCCTCCCGGCGCTGGACGACCTGCCCCACGACGTCGGCACCTTGCGTGCGGTGATCCGTCGCCCGACTTTGGGGCAGCGCGAGGTGCTCGACGTGGGGCAGCTCGACGTCGACCGCGGGCTGGTCGGCGACACGTGGGCGGAGCGGGGCAGCAGACGCACCGACGACGGCGCGGCGCACCCCGACATGCAGCTCAACATCATGACCCACGCGCTGGTGGCGTTCCTGGCCGGCGACGAGGACCGCGAGCAGCTGGCGGGCGATCAGATGTTCGTCGATCTCGACCTGTCGCACGACAACCTGCCGGCCTGGAGCGAGCTGCACATCGGGGGTCCCGAGGGTGCGGTGGTGGTGGCGACCGACCAGCCGCACAACGGCTGCGCCAAGTTCATCGCGCGCTACGGCAAGGACGCTATGACCTTCGTGAACGGGCCCGAGGGCAAGCCCCGACGGTTGCGCGGGCTGTGCGCGCGTGTGGTCCAGCCGGGCGCCGTACGCCCCGGAGATCGCGTGGTCGTGACCCGACCGTGAGGTGACCGACGTCTCAGGGATGGAGGGTTACCCGCCGGTATAAACGGGTGTCACACTTTGCCGCATGACTGAGCTGACGAACGAGCAGATCCACGACACGCTCGTCCTCCCGTACCTGAACCACGCCGCCCGCATGTTCGAGGCGGGCTACGCCTCCGCGGTCGACATCGACAACGCGATGCGCTTCGGGTGCGGCTACCCCAAGGGCCCGCTGGCGGTCATCGACGAGATCGGCGCCGACGCCGTGCGCGCCGGGCTGAGGGCTCGCTTCCTCACCAGCGGTGACGACCTGCACGACCCGGCCGAGGTGCTGAACACCTTGGCGCACGACGGCCGGAGCTTCGCCGAGTCCGGCTCCGCCGCCGGCGCGAGCGCCCCCGAGCTCAAGCAGCAGATCACCAAGGTCGGCGTCGTCGGCACCGGCACCATGGCGTCGGGCATCGTCCAGGTCTTCGCCCAGGCCGGCTACGACGTGGTCTTCGTCGGCCGCGGGGACGACAAGATCGCCGGCGTCGTCGCCTTCATCGACAAGGGCCTGTCGAAGCTGGTCGAGAAGGGCCGGATCGACGAGGACGCCAAGGCCGCGACGCTGGGCCGCCTCACCGGCGCCACCGACCGCGAGGCGCTCGCCGACGTGGACCTGGTGGTCGAGGCGATCGCCGAGGACCTCGCGATCAAGACCGACCTCTTCCGGGACCTCGATCGCATCTGCAAGCCGGGCGCGATCCTGGCCACGACGACGTCGTCGATGCCGATCACCAGCCTCGGCGCGGTGACCTCGCCGCCCGAGGCCGTCATCGGCATGCACTTCTTCAACCCCGCCACGATCATGAAGCTGGTCGAGGTCGTCACGACGGAGGCCACCTCCGCCGAGGTCAACGAGACCGTGCTCGCCGTCTGCGCGAAGGTCGGCAAGGTCGCGGTGTCGTGCGGTGACCGGTCGGGCTTCATCGTCAACTGCCTGTTGTTCCCCTACCTCAACGACGCGGTGAAGCTGCTCGAGTCGGGTGCCGCGACGATCGACGAGATCGACGAGGCGATCAAGGAGCAGGCCGGCTTCCCGATGGGACCCTTCGCGCTGCTCGACGTCGTCGGCATCGATGTCTCGCTGGCGATCCAGCAGGAACTGTTCGCCGAGTTCGGTGAGAAGGGCTTCGCCCCGGCGGGCACCCTCGAGACCCTCGTCGCCGTCGGCAGCCTCGGTCGCAAGACCGGCGAGGGCTTTCGCGCCTACTGACAGGTAGTGAACGCCGGCTCGGCGCCCCCTCGTCACATGGCATGCTGCCGCCATGACGACTGCATCGACCGAGCGCGCCCCCCGCACCTTCGACACCATCGGGGTCATCGGACTGGGCACGATGGGCGCCGGCATCGCCGAGGTCTTTGCCCGCAACGGCTTCAGCGTGATCGGGATCGAGCTGACCGATGAGGCCGTCGAGCGCGGCCGCGGGCACCTCGCGCACTCCACCGGTCGCGCCGTGGCGCGCGGCAAGATGTCCGAGGCCGACCAGGCCGAGATCCTCGGCCGCATCTCCTTCGCCACCGACCTGTCCGCGCTCGCGGAGGCCGACTTCGTGGTCGAGGCGGTCATCGAGTCGCTCGACATCAAGAAGGACCTGTTCCGCCGGCTGGACGACATCGTCAAGCCCGAGGCGATCCTGGCGACCAACACGTCGTCGCTGCCCGTCACCGAGATCGCGACGGCCAACACCCGGCCGGGCCGGGTCGTGGGCGTGCACTTCTTCAACCCGGCGCCGGTCCAGAACCTCGTGGAGATCGTCCGTACGGTCGTCACAGAGCCGGCCGTGCTGGCCGATGTCGAGGGCCTCGTCGGGACCCTCGGGAAGAACCCCGTCGTCTGCGGGGACAAGGCGGGCTTCATCGCCAACACCCTGCTCTTCGGCTACCTCAACCACGCGGCCTCGATGTTCGAGAGCAAGTACGCCACGCGGGCGGACATCGACGCCGCCATGCGCTTCGGCTGTGGCTACCCGATGGGCCCGCTGGCGCTGCTCGACCTGATCGGGCTCGACACGGCCTACGAGATCCTCGACACGATGTACAAGCAGGGCCGTGACCGCCTCCACGCTCCGGCGCCGATCCTCAAGCAGATGGTCACCGCCGGCCTGCTGGGCCGCAAGACCGGCAGGGGCTTCTACACCTACGAGAGCCAGGACAGCTCCGCCGTCGTCGCCGACGCGAACACGCCGTCCGCCGACGACCTGCCCCAGCTCAAGCGGCCGATCACGACGGTCGGTGTCGTCGGCACCGGC
>JBKJPE010000008.1:0-9798 GCA_046595185.1 Nocardioides sp. | reverse complement strand
GAGCGAGCGCAGCGAGCGTCTCGAGACCAGGACCCGGCCGGTGGTCGAGGAGCGAGCGCAGCGAGCGTCTCGAGACCAGGACCCGGCCGGTGGTCGAGGAGCGAGCGCAGCGAGCGTCTCGAGACCATCGCTGGACTACGTCCCGGGCTGTCGCCTGCTCGCGAGGCGCCTCAGCGCACTGAGGTCGCCGCGGATCAGCGCCTCGCGCTTCGCACGTCCCCAACCCTGCACCTGTTTCTCGAAGGCGAAGGCGTCGCTGACAGAACCGGTCTCGTCGGCCCACACGAGGGTCACCGGCCGGCGACGGCGCGTGTAGGCGGCCCCCTGGCCGTTCACGTGCTGCGCGAGGCGGCGCTCGAGATCGACGGTGCTCCCGACGTAGTAGGAGCCGTCGGCGCACCGCAGGATGTAGACCCAGGCCATGGGACGAGCCTGCAGCGCAACGCTGCCGTGCCCGGGCCGGTTTCCCAGTCCTGGGGACCCAGCCGCAGGACGACTCTGCTGTGGACGGGGGCGGTGGTCTCGAGACGCTCGCTGCGCTCGCTCCTCGACCGCCGAGGGCGGTGGTCTCGAGATGCTCGTTCCTCGATCGCCGGGGGGCGGTGGTCTCGCTGCGCTCGCTCCTGGACCGCCGGGGGCGGTGGTCGAGGAGCGAGCCCGGGTCAGCGGGTGAAGGCCTGGAGCTCGCTGGCGTGGACGATCGTGCCGCGGTCGGAGGCCGACGCGCAGTCGGTGTCGTTGAGCGGGTCCTGGTCCTGTTCCCCGGCGTACCCGGCGAAACCGGTGCACTGGTTCTCCAGGGTCACCAGCCGCAGCGCGGACGCCTCGGTCGGTGCGATCTTGAAGGAGCGCAGGGTCAGGTCGGGCGCCACCGGGCGGGGGCGTCGGCCCGGGAACGCGTCGCCGTCGCTGACGAAGACCCGCGTCCAGGTGGCGCCGGCCGAGCCGCAGCCGCCGACGCACGCCTCGATCGCGAAGCGGCGCAGCGCCGTGAACCGCGAGCCCGAGTCGGGGTCCTCGTCGACCCTGGCCACCGGCAGGCCGTCGTCACCCGTGGCGGCGGGGGTCAGCATCGCGCTGACCTGCACCCGGCGCACGGTGGAACGACCGCCGGCCAGGTCGACCGACACCGACGGGGTGGTCTTGTCGACGTTGCCGTCGGTCACCCCGCCCCAGTTGGTGCTCTCGGTGCCGTCGATGAGGAAGTCGGAGTTGCGCGAGCCGGGCGTGGCGCCGATGACCTCGGCGCCGGAGGCCGACGCCGCCAGGTTGGCCTGCACCTCGAGCTGGCGCACGACCCGCTGGCCCGGAGCGACCTGCAGCGTGAACCGCTGGAACCCACCCTTCGGCGAGACGTGGAGCATCCGGTACGAGCCCGGCGCCATCGCCAGCGTGTCGTCCAGCCTCGTGCCGGGCAGCGTGTCGGCCACCGGGGTGGCGCGGGCCTCGTAGTCGCCCACGTAGAACCGGCCGGGGAGGCTGCCGCCCAGGGTGACCCGGCCGTTGTCGGCGGTGGGGGAGGCGAAGCTGGGCACGGTGTCACCCGAGTCGGCGTTCGGCACCGAGGCACCCATGCCCATGCCGCGGCGGGCGAAGGCGTCCCACATGACCTTGACGTCCTGGCCGCCGAAGCGCATCCGGTCCGCGGCGAGCATCGCGTCGCGGGCGTCGAGCATCGTCGTGGCGCCCTGCTGGAGCAGGAAGGAGTCGAACATCAGCTGCACCCAGCGGCGGTTGCCCGGGCAGGACGCCGGCGGCACCGAGAAGTCGGGCGTGGCCTGGGCGCAGAGCAGCTGGCGACCGGTGTTCTGGTAGTCGTAGTCCCCGCCGCGGCCGTCGAGCCGGTCGACGATGGCCTGCCGTACGCTCCACTGGGTGCCGTTCCAGATCTCGCCGTCGGCGTGGACCTCGTCGCCGGTGGTGTCGAAGCCGTAGTCGGAGTAGTTCAGCGGGTTCTTGTTGAGGGCGTAGTCGCGGATCGCGACGTCCGCGTTGCCGGTGGCGTAGACGCCGACGGCCCACACGTTCCCACCGTTGTCGTAACCGTGGGAGAACTGGTACTCGGCAGCGACCAGGTCGCTCCAGGACTCACCCATGGCCGCGCCCTGCTCGGAGGTCAGGCCCTCGTCGGGCCCGGCGACCATCCGGTTGCTGATCGCATGGGTGTACTCGTGCCCGACGATGCCCATGTCCAGGCCGCCGTCGGTGCACGGGGCGTAGAAGGCGCCGGCGATCGGCTGGAAGAGGTACTGGTTGGTGATGCCGGGGATGCCGTCCTGCAGCGTGATCTGGTTGGCGTTGTGCCGACCGAGGTAGGTCGGCTGACCGCCGCTGATGGCACCCGCCTGCGCGTTGCCGATCTCCTGGTCGCCCTCGACCCCACGGCGACCGAGGTTGTCGAGCTGCATGTTGTAGTTGCCCTCGTCGAAACCGAGGTAGTACGAGTAGTCGTGCATCCGGTTGTGCTGGGCGAACAGGTTCGTCACCGACGGCAGGATGTCGTTGCCGCCCGGTCGGAGCTCGGCGGGGTCGCACCCGGAGTTGTTCCAGGCGTCGGTGAACTGGTCGGTGTAGTCCTGCGTCGCCGACATCGGTGCCTGCGCCGTCCCGCCGGGCGTCAACGGGCTGAGCCACGCCTCCCGGGTGCTGGCGTTGTTGCCGTAGGTGGTGAACGACGGCGTCTGAGAGTTGGTCAGGAAGTCCCACGGACCGGGCGCCTGCACGTTGCGCAGCCGGCCGGTCGGCAGGGTGCAGCCGTCGGCGGGCGTCCCGTCGGCATTGGTGGTGAACCAGCAGCCGACCACGTCGTTGGTCGGTGAGGCCTGCGGCGAGCTGTCGTCGGGGTTCGCGGGGAAGAAGCGCCAGCGGGGGTCGCCCTCCGCGGTGTTGCCGGTGCCCGAGTCGGGCGTCGT
Organism: Nocardioides sp.; assembly: GCA_046595185.1. Classification (GTDB taxonomy): domain Bacteria; phylum Actinomycetota; class Actinomycetes; order Propionibacteriales; family Nocardioidaceae; genus Nocardioides. The sequence goes on along the minus strand of JBKJPE010000008.1, from coordinate 6,886 downwards.
GGTGTCGCTGCTGAGCACCGTGAGGGCGTAGTCGCCCGGCGGCAGGAACGGCACTGTCGGGTCGGCGAACGGGCAGACCTGGGCGGCGTAGGTGCCACGGGGGATCCGGTCGGCCGTGTAGGTGGCGAACTCAGGGCTGGTCCCGGTGTCCCCGGTCACGAGCAGGTCGCCGTCCGGGTCGAAGATCTTGACCTCGACGTCGTTGGCCGTGTTCGCCAGCGCTGCGGCCGCCACGAGCTGACGGGTGTTGTCGTCGGTCAGGGTGAACTGGTGCATCGGGCCGCACGCGTCCGCGGTCACCTGGCCCTGGAAGGGGTAGGCGTCGTTGTTGTTCTCGACCTTGTTCTCCCGGTAGAGCACGCGCTCGCCGTCGGCGGCATCGATCATCACGGTGTACGCGCTCGACGCGCCGCCGGCGACGCTGACCACGTTGGCCTCGATCACCGGCCGCACGGTGCCGTCGGCCCCGGCGAGCACCCGCAGGCGGGCCTGCTGCTCCTGGGCCAGCCCTGGCACCTTGAGGTACGTCCACCCGCCGTCGGCCTCGTCCCCGACCTCGGTGGCGATGCCGTCGACCTCGATGTCGGGCAGGCGGGCGCCGATGCTCTCGGCGGCGGCGACCCAGCCCTGGAGCGGGGTGATGGTGGCCTCGGGCGCGGGTCGCGCCCCTCGGGTCAGGGACGAGGAGACGTACTGGATGCGGCCGCCCGCGACCCCCACGGTGACCATGGAGCCGATCGCCGGTCGCAGGCCGTCGAAGACCTGGCGGAACAGCACGGCGCGCGCGGGGCTGCCGACCATCTCCTGCGCCGAGACGAGCTCGAGGTTCTCGGCGGACATGTCGGCCCGGACCAGACCGAAGACCTCGGCGTTGTCGCTCAGCCAGCTGCGGGCGGCTGCGGCAGGGCCACCGCGGGCACGGCCGAGCGATCCGTCGGTGGGCAGCAGCGACGACGGCGTGCCGAACTGGTTCCAGCGGACGTCACGCACGCCGAGCTGGGCGACCGCGGCCCGCTGGCTGGCCAGTGCCTCGACCGAGCCGCGGGCGTCGACGTCCTCCAGGCCGGCGACCGGGTCCCCGGGCGTGACGATCGGGACCGGTTCCGGGCCCGGGGTCGAGCCGCCCGGGGCCGCCGCCGCGACCGCTGCTGGAGCCGCGGTCGCCCCCGCCGTCAGCTGGGTCAGACCCGGCAGCAGGGCCGCGGTGAGCGCAGCGGTGGCGAGTGCGGTCCGACGACCGTGCCTGACAGTCCGAGGTGTCATGCAGCCCCAACGTCGACCGGGGCGGGCGGTTACGCGAAGACCCCGCATCGGCCGGAGATTTCGCCCCCGGACGGGTTTGGATCGTTCAAGAGGGCCCGCTAGCGTCGCGCCGTGCGTGCCTACCGACGGTTCACCGTCCGCCCCGTCCTCCCGCCGGCCCTCGATGCGCTCGCGGAGCTGGCGGTCAACCTGCGCTGGTCGTGGCACCCGGCGACGCAGGACCTCTTCGCCGAGGTCGACGACGAGCGCTGGGAGTCCACCGGCCACGACCCCGTACGCCTGCTCGGCGCCGTGGGACGCGAGCGGTTCGACGAGCTCGCCGCCGACGAGGGGTTCACCGGCCGGTTGGCCGCGCTGCACGCCGACCTGCGCGGCTACCTGGACCAGGACCGCTGGTACCAGCGCACCCAGGTGCCCGGCACCGCCGCGTCGGAGGGTCCTGAGGGACGCGCGGGGGGCGGGGCCCCCCGTGCGGTGGCGTACTTCTCCCCGGAGTTCGGGATCACCGCGGTGCTCCCGCAGTACTCGGGCGGGCTCGGGATCCTGGCCGGCGACCACCTCAAGGCCGCCAGCGACCTCGGGGTGCCGATCATCGGCGTGGGGCTGCTCTACCGGCGCGGCTACTTCACCCAGTCGCTGGACCGCGACGGGTGGCAGCAGGAGAGCTACCCGGTGCTGGACCCCGACGGGCTGCCCGTGACGTTGCTGCGCGAGCCCGACGACACCCCCGCCCAGGTCACGATCGCGATGCCGGACGGCCCCGACATGGTCGCCCGGGTCTGGGTCGCCCAGGTCGGTCGGGTGCCGCTGCTCGCGCTCGACACGGACGTCGAGGCCAACCCCGAGTCGTACCGTGAGGTCACCGACCGCCTCTACGGCGGGACCAGCGAGCACCGGCTGCGCCAGGAGCTGTTGCTCGGTGTCGGCGGGGTGCGTGCGCTGCGGGCGTTCGCGCGGATCACCGGCCACCCGGCGCCCGAGGTCTTCCACACCAACGAGGGCCACGCCGGGTTCCTGGGCCTCGAGCGCATCCGCGAGCTCACCGTGGCCGAGGACGGCCCGCATCTCGACTTCGACACCGCCCTCGAGATCGGTCGCGCCTCGACGGTCTTCACCACCCACACCCCGGTCCCGGCCGGCATCGACCGCTTCCCCCGGTCCCTGGTCGAGCAGTACTTCGGCGAGCGCGGGGCCGTGCCCGGCGTACCGATCGACCGCGTCCTGGCGCTCGGTGCCGAGGACTACGCCGGCGGTGACGGCGGGGTCTTCAACATGGCGGTGATGGGCTTCCGGCTCGCCCAGCGCGCCAACGGCGTCTCCCTGCTGCACGGCGAGGTCAGCCGCGGCATGTTCAACGGGCTGTGGCCGGCTTTCGACGAGGCCGAGGTGCCGATCGGGTCGATCACCAACGGCGTGCACGCCCCGACCTGGACCGCCCGCGAGATCGTCGACCTGGCGGTGGCCCGTGGCGCCGATCCCCGCTCCGACGACACCGACCCGTTCTGGGCCGCCGTCGACGCGGTGCCCGACACCGAGATGTGGGCGGTGAAGCGCGTCCTGCGGGAGCGGCTGGTGCACGAGGCGCGCCGGCGCACCCGTGCCTCCTGGGTCCAGCGCGGCGCTTCCCCGGCCGAGCTCGGCTGGGTCGACGACGTGCTCGACCCGGACGTCCTCACCATCGGCTTCGCGCGGCGGGTGCCCTCCTACAAGCGGTTGACGCTGATGCTGCGCGACCCGGAGCGCCTCACGCGGCTGCTGCTGCACCCCGAGCGGCCGGTCCAGCTGGTCATCGCCGGCAAGTCCCACCCGGCCGACGACGGAGGTAAGCGGCTGATCCAGCAGCTGGTGCGGTTCGCCGACGACCCCGCGGTCCGCCACCGCATCGTCTTCCTGCCGGACTACGACATCGCCATGGCGCAGCCGCTCTACCCCGGCTGCGACGTCTGGCTGAACAACCCGCTCCGCCCGTACGAGGCCTGCGGGACCTCCGGGATGAAGGCGGCGCTCAACGGCGGGCTCAACCTCTCCATCCTCGACGGCTGGTGGGACGAGTGGTTCGACGGCGGCAACGGCTGGGCGATCCCCTCGGCCGACGGCGTCGAGGACGCCGACCGTCGCGACGACCTCGAGGCGCACGCGCTCTACGACCTCGTCGAGCACGAGGTCGCGCCGCGGTTCTACGACCTGGACGCCGACGGTGTCCCCCCGCGCTGGACCGCGATGCTGCGCCACACCTGGAAGTCGCTCGGTCCCAAGGTGCTCGCGACCCGGATGGTCCGCGACTACGTGCGCCAGCTCTACACCCCGGCCGCCGAGGCGGGTCGCCGCCTCGACGGCGACCACACCGGTGCGGCCGCGCTGGCGTCGTGGAAGCGCCAGGTCCTCGCCGGCTGGTCGGGCGTAGCGGTGGAGCACGTCGAGAGCGACGGCGTCAGCGACCTGGTCCGGGTCGGTGACCGGTTGGGCGTGCGCGCGTTCGTCGCCCTCGGCGACCTCGCCCCGGGCGACGTCGCCGTCCAGCTCGTGCACGGCGCACCCGACGACACCGACCTGCTGCGTGAGGCCGAGGTCGTCCCGCTCACGCTCGCGGAGTCGTACGACGGTGGTCGCCACCGCTTCGAGGGCGTGGTGCGCCTGGCCCGGGCCGGGGGGTTCGGCTACACCGTCCGCGTGGTGCCCCACCACGAGATGCTGGCCTCCGACGCCGAGCTGGGTGTCGTCTCGCTGCCGGCGGGCGGCTGAGCGGGCGACCACGGCCCGGCTGGCAGACTGCTCCCGTGCTCGTCCCCCTCCTCCGCACCCTGCCGACCCGCGTGGCCTGAGCCGTGGTCGCGAGCCGTACCGCCCGGGAGAGGAAGGCCGCCGCGCAGGCGGGGCCGCTGGCCAGGGTGAGGATCGACCTCGGCGACGAGGAGCAGTTCGTCTACAAGATCACCTGCTCGGAGTGCACCGCGCGCGGCCACCGCAGCTGGTCGGCCTACCGGCCCGGTGAGGACAACGGCTTCATGGCCGCCATGGACCGGTGGATCTTCCACCTGCGCGAGAAGCACCCCGCCGCCGACGCGCCCTGCCTGGCGTTCCTCCCGGCGGCCGAGGAGCGGCTGCAGGACCGCCGCACCCAGGAGCCCGGGGCCGCCCCGACCTGACGTGGTCTGATGGCGCCGTGGACCACACGCTCGACGTCGACTACCTCGTGATCGGGGCCGGTGCCTCCGGGATGGCCTTCACCGACGCCTTGATCGACCACGCCGACGTGCGCGTGGCGCTGGTCGACCGGCGGGACGGGCCGGGCGGGCACTGGCGCGAGGCGTACCCGTTCGTGCGGCTGCACCAGGCCTCCTCCTTCTACGGCGTCGCCTCGACCCTGCTCGGCGACGGGCGCGTGCAGCAGGACGGCCCCGAGGCCGGGCTGCACGAGCGGGCAGACCAGGCCACGATCCGGGCCTACTACGAGGAGGTCCTGGCCGAGCGGATGACCGGCCCGGGCCGGGTCGACTTCCTGCCGGGCTGCGACGTCGAGGGTCGCACCGTCGTCGACCGGACGACGGGGGAGCGGTGGGGGGTGCCCGAGCGGTGCCGGGTCGTCGACGCGCGCTACCTCGCCCCCGAGATCCCGGCCGAGACGCCGCCGCAGTTCCACGTCGCCGACGGCGCCCGCGTGGTCCCGGTCAACGACCTGGAGCGGGTCGAGGCCCCCGGCCAGCACGTCGTCGTCGGCTCGGGCAAGACCGCGACCGACGCGGTCGTACGCCTCCTCGCGCTCGGCACCGACCCCGACTCCCTCTGCTGGGTACGCCCCCGCGAGCCCTGGATGCTCGACCGGGCCGTCGTGCAGCCCGACCCCGTGGTCTACCTCGGGATGGTCGCGGAGATGATGCGGCTGGCGTCGACCGCCGCCTCGCTGCCCGACCACTTCGGCGACCTCGAGGCCGCCGGGATCATGCTCCGCATCGATCCCGCCGCGGCGCCGACGATGGCCAAGGCCCCCACGCTCGGGCGCTGGGAGCTCGACGAGCTGCGCCGCGTCGAGCACGTCGTCCGTCTCGGGCACGTCACCGCCGCGCTCCCGGGCCGGCTCGAGCTGACCGGTGGCTCGGTCGACCTCGCCCCCGACGCGGTGGTCCTGAACTGCGCCGCCGACGGTCTGAAGAACCGACCGCTGCTGCCGATCTGGCGCACCGACGTCATCACCCTGCAGCCGGTCCGCGCCGGCTTCCCGTGCTTCGGGGCCGCGCTGGTCGGCTACGTCGAGGCCACCCGCGACGACGACGCCGAGAAGAACCGGCTGTGTCCGCCGTCGTCGCTGGGCAACACCCTGGAGGACTGGGCGCGGATGAACGTGACCGGCGTCCGCAGCGCCGCAGCCTTCGCCACCGCGCCCGACGTCAAGGAGTGGTCCGACCGGGTGGCGCTCAACCCCGCGCGGGTCCCCCCGGGGCATCCCGGGTCGCCCGCCCTCGACGACGTCCGGGACCGTCTGCAGCGGTTCGCGCCCGGGGGCGTGGCCCGGCTCGCCGAGCTGTCCGGGTCGGCCTGATCCTCAGACCCCCGTCTGGCGCAGCACCACCACGCTGCGGCCGGCCAGCTGCAGCTCCTGCCCGGCCACCACCGTCTCACCGACGGGCAGGGTCGGGTCGGTGGACAGCGCCACCGCGCCCCGGCGCACCCACTCGTTGTCGGGCAGGGCGAGCCTGACGGCGTCGGCACCGGCGTTGAACCACGTCAGGAACGAGGCCACCACCTGCTGCTCGCCGCGGGGCCCGGGGGAGCGCAGCGGGGTCCCGGAGACGAACATCCCGACCACGCGCAGGCCGTCGTCGTGCCAGTCGCCGGTGGTCATCTCGCGCCCGGCCGGGTGCAGCCAGACGAGGTCCTTGGGGCCACCGGTCATCGCCGGTCGGCCCTCGAACCAGTGGCGCTGCCGCAGCGCGGGCTCCGAGCGGCGCAGGGCCAGGGCCGCCCGGGTCAGCCGGTGCAGGTCGAGCCAGGCCGCCTCGGGCCGCCAGTCCACCCACGACGTGTCGTCGTCCTGGCAGTAGGCGTTGTTGTTGCCGCGCTGGGTGCGGCCGCGCTCGTCGCCGGCGACGATCATCGGCACGCCGGCGCTCAGGCACAGGGTCGCCATCAGGTTCGCGGCCTGCCGCTGCCGCAGCCCGACGACGCCGGCGTCGTCGGTCTCGCCCTCGACGCCGTGGTTCCAGGACCGGTTGTCGTCGGTGCCGTCGCGGTTGTCCTCGCCGTTGGCCTGGTTGTGCTTGTCGTTGTAGGAGACGACGTCGGCCAGCGAAAAGCCGTCGTGTGCCGCGATGAAATTGATGCTGGCGTAAGGTCGCCGGCTGCTGCGGTTGTAGGGGTCGGTCGAACCGGTCAGGCGCTGCGCGAACTCGCCGATCAGGCCGCCCTCGCCTTTCCAGTAAGCGCGCATGGTGTCGCGGTATTTGTCGTTCCACTCGGCCCAGCCGACGGGGAAGTTGCCGACCTGGTAGCCCTCGCCCGAGGCGTCCCACGGCTCCGCGACGAGCTTGACGTGCCGCAGGACCGGGTCCTGGCGCAGGATGTCGAAGAACGCGCTGAGCCGGTCGACCGCGTGCAGCTCGCGCGCCAGTGCCGAAGCCAGATCGAA
>JBKJPE010000001.1:0-24210 GCA_046595185.1 Nocardioides sp. | reverse complement strand
GGTCTGGCGCAATTGCGCCAGACCGACAACCGCCCGCAGCCAGCCCGCCCAGCCCACCGCCCACCCCCCGGCGCCGAGACGTCGTACGGCGCGCACCGCGGCTGCGGTGCGCGCCGTACGGCGGTGCGCGGCGCCCCGGAGGACGCGGTCGGGTCAGGCGGCCTTGGCGGCCTTGATCCGGCGGGCCTGCTGCTCCAGGCGGGCCTGGGCGGCGCGGCGGACCTTGGGTCCGCCGGTCGTCATGCCGTAGAGCATCTTGAGCTGGCTCGGCAGGTTCTTCGGCGTCGTGGTGGCCATGAAGCCGTTGGGCAGGGAGAGCCGGACGACCTTGTGCCAGGCGCTGCCGACCTGCTGGGGCAGCGGGGCCTCGTGGTAGCGCAGCTCGTACTTGTCGAAGAGCGCCTTCACCCGCGGGGCGATCTCGGCGTAGCGGTTGGACGGCAGGTCCGGGAACAGGTGGTGCTCGATCTGGTGCGAGAGGTTCCCGGTCATCAGGTGCATCGCCTTGGAACCGGAGATGTTGGCCGAGCCGAGCATCTGGCGGACGTACCACTGACCACGGGTCTCGTTCTCGGGGATGGCCTTGCGCTCGAAGGTCTCGACGCCCTCGGGGAAGTGCCCGCACATGATCACCGAGTGCGACCACACGTTGCGCACCACGCTGGCGGTGAAGTTCGCGGCCAGGGCCGGCAGGAAGCCGCCGAAGGGCAGGGCCAGGGCCGGGTTGACTACGTAGTCCTTGGTGGCCTGCTTGCGGATCTTGGTGACGGTGTTGCGGGCGCGGCGCTTGAACTCCTCGCTGCGCTTCTCCTTCGGGATGGACAGGTTCTTGCCCAGCTCGAGGTCGTAGGCCGCGATGCCGTACTCGAAGAAGCAGGCGTTGATCGCGTTCCACAGCGGCTGTGCGAGGTACATCGGGATCCAGCGCTGGTCCTCGTCGACGCGCATGATGCCGTAGCCGAGGTCGTTGTCCTTGCCCACGATGTTGGTGTACGTGTGGTGGACCTCGTTGTGCGAGTGCTTCCAACCCTCGGCGGTCGAGGCGTTGTCCCACTCCCAGGTGCTCGAGTGGATCTTCGGGTCGCGCATCCAGTCCCACTGGCCGTGCATGACGTTGTGCCCGATCTCCATGTTCTCCAGGATCTTGGCGATGCTCAGGCCGATCGTGCCCGCGACCCAGGCCGGCGGGAAGGCGCTGGCCAGCAGGACAGCGCGGCTGCCGAGCTCGAGCTTGCGCTGCACGTCGACCATCCGGCGGATGTACGCCGCGTCGGCTGCGCCGCGCGAGTCGATGATCTCCTGACGGATCGCGTCGAGCTCGACACCGATCTGCTCGACGTCGGCCTCGGTGAGGTGCGCGGTGGGGTTCTCGGGCTTCTTGGTCATGACGGTCATGGGTGCCTCCGTGGTGTGACGGTGGTCGGGTGGGACAGGTGGTGGAACAGGTCAGTGGTCGATCAGGCAGGCGCCGGCGGGGGCGTTGACGCAGGTCTGCACGAGCACCCCGCGCGGGTCGGTCTCGCCGGGCACCGCGGTGGTGATCTCGCCGTTGCGCAGGTCGCGCACCGAGCCCTCGCGCATCGGCAGCACGCAGCCCATGCAGATGCCCATCCGGCAGCCGCTGGGCATCAGCAGCCCGGCCTCCTCGGCGGCGTCGAGGATCGGCGTGGCTCCGTCGATCTCGACGTCGGTGGCCGAGGTGGAGAAGGTGACGGTGCCGCCGTCCCCGGGCTCGACGCGCGACGTGCGGAACTGCTCGACGAAGAGCTCGAGGCCGTGCTCCTCATGGTGGGCGTCGAGGGCGTCGAGCATCCCCGAGGGGCCGCAGGCGAAGGTGCGTCGCTCGGCGAGGTCGGGCACGAGGTCGCCGATCGAGCCGACGTCGAGCACGCCGTGCTCGTCGTCGTAGCGGGCGACCAGCCGGATCGCCCCGGCCTCGTCGAGGGCGACGAGGTCGTCGTGGAAGATCGAGTCGGGCTGGCTGGGCGCGACGTGGAGGACGACGACGTCGCGGTCGGCGCCCTGGGCGGAGAGGAGCACGCCCTCGTCGGTGGACGGGAACAGGTTGCGCAGCATCCCGATGACCGGGGTGATGCCCGACCCGGCGGTGACGAAGAGCAGCTTGCGCGACTCCGGCGGGAGCACGAACTCGCCGGCGGCCTGCTCGAGGTGGACCAGGGTGCCCGGGCGGGCGTCGTGGACCAGGTAGGAGCTGACGTGGCCGTCGGGCACCGCCTTGACGGTGATCGCGATGTGACCGTCGGCCCGGGGGCCGTGGGTCAGCGAGTAGGCGCGCCAGTGGCGCACCCCGTCGACGTCGATGCCGATGCGGACGTACTGGCCCGGCACGTGGCCGGCCCAGTCGGCGCCGGGCTCGATCTCGATCGTGGCGGCGTCACGGGTCTCGGGGCGGACCGCCACGAGGCGACCGCGCAGCGGGCCACCGGCGCGCAGCGGACTGAAGACGTCGAGGACGTCGTCGAGCTCCAGCGGTGTCACCGCGGCCTCCGCCACCCGGCGCACCCGCGATCCCACGGCGGCCCGGAGGCCGGTCGTGCCGCGACGACGCCCCGAGGACGGGCCGACGCGCAGGGAGGAGAAGGAACTCATAGATCCAGTGTGCTCGACCGGGAGCACAAACTCCTGTGCCCCTGACGTGATTCTGTGGTTAGACTTTGTTCGGTGGGGACGAAAAAGGGGGCAGGCATGGCGTTCGGAGGGCCTCGGGAGCGCGTCAGCCAGGGGCTGCTGCTGCCCGCGGCGGCCGCGGCCGCGATCCGCGCCCACCTCCCACGCGTGGCCGACGACGTCGTCGCCGCCATCATCGAGGAGATCCCAGGCTACGAGGACGACCTGGGCGGCCGGATGGGCAGCACGATCCGGACGGCGGTCCAGATGGCGCTGGGCGGGTTCCTGTCCCTCGCCGCGGGCCGGCGCGGCAGCGACCCGCGCACGCCGAACGCGCCGGCCGTGGAGGGCGCGTACGCCCTGGGCCGTGGCGAGGCCCGCAGCGGACGCAGCACCGAGGCGCTGCTCTCGGCGTACCGGATCGGGGCCCGGGTCTCGTGGCGCGAGATGTCCGGCGTGGCGGTGGCCAGCGGCCTGGACGCGGCACAGACGGCCTCCTTCGCCGAGCTGGTCTTCGCCTACATCGACGAGCTCTCGGCCAGCAGCGTCGCGGGACACGACGACGAGCTGGCCAGCGCCGGCCGGGTGCGCGAGCGGCTGCTCGAGCGGCTGGCGCGCCACCTCCTCGACGAGGCCCCCGCCGAGACGGTCACCGCCGCGGCCGAGCAGGCCGGGTGGACGCCCCCGAGCACGCTGACGGCCCTGGTGGTGCCCTCGGCCCAGGTACGCCCGGTGCTCGCCGCCCTCCCGCCCGGCACGCTGTCGGTGACCGATGTCGCCGGCCTGGACGACGAGGCGGTGCTGCTCGTCCCCGACTGCCACGGCACGGCCCGCGCCACGACGCTACGACGCGTCGAGGACCGGGGCGTCGTCGCCGGCCCCGCGCGGCCCTGGACCGACGTCCGCCGCTCGGTGGACCGGGCCCGCCGGGCGCACGCGCTCGGCCTGGGCGGCGACTCGGAGGAGCAGCTGGCCCAGCTGGTGCTCACCGCCGACCCCGAGGCGCTGGCCGACCTGCGGGCGCAGGCCCTGGCCCCCCTGGGCCGCCTGAAGCCGGCGGCAGCGGAGAAGCTCACCGCCACCCTGCGGTCCTGGCTGCTCCACCAAGGTCGCCGCGAGGACGTGGCCGCCGACCTGTTCGTGCACCCGCAGACCGTCCGCTACCGGATGCAGCAGCTGCGCGAGCTCTACGGCGACGACCTCGAGGACCCGGCCACCGTGCTACGGCTGGTGATCGCCCTGGGAGCCCTGCCGTAGGTTGACGGCATGCCGATGTCCCCCCGTCCGGCAGGACGCTCCGCCCTGCCCAGGCTCGTGGCCGGTCTCGCCACCCTCACCCTGCTCCTCGGTTCCTGCTCCGGCAGCGACCCGTCGGCGCCGGACCCCTCGTCCTCGGGCGCGCCGTCGTCGGGGGCCGCCCAGGACGCCCCCGACGACGCGCCGTCGTCGGCACCGCCCAACGGGGAGCAGTACGTCGCGCTGGGCGACTCCTACACCGCCGCCCCCCTGGTGCCGTCGACCGACACCTCCGACGGCTGCCTGCGCTCGGATGGCAACTACCCGCACCTGATCGCCGCCGAGCTGGGCTACGAGCTCACCGACGTGAGCTGCGTGGGGGCCACCACCACGTCGATGATCGGCGTGCAGCAGACGCAGACCGGGGCGCAGCCGCCCCAGTTCGACGTGCTCGGCCGCGGGACCGACCTGGTCACCTTGGGCATCGGCGGCAACGACGTGGAGCTGTTCACCACCCTCTTCCAGCGGTGCCTGCCGCTGGCCGCCGACGACCCGGACGGCGCCCCGTGCGCCGAGGAGCTGCGGGGTGGCCCGGACGACCTGCTCCCGGCGGTCCGCAGGGTCGACGGCCTCGTCGAGGCCATCGTGTCCGGGATCCGTCAGCGTGCCCCTCGGGCCCGGATCGTGGTCGTCGACTACCCGCAGCTGCTGCCCGCCGAGGGCACCTGCGAGGCCGCTCCCCTCGCCGCCGGCGACTACGCCTACGTGCGCGAGGTCAACACCGAGCTGTCGCGCGCGGTGATGACCGGGGCCCGGGCCGCGGACGCCGACGTGATCGACGTGCTCGCGATGAGCCGCGGCCGTGACGTCTGCTCCGAGGACCCGTGGGTCAACGGCATCCAGACCGACCCGGAGCGGGCCCTGGCGTTCCACCCGTTCGCCGTCGAGCAGGCCGCCGTGGCCGACGCGATCACGCGGCTGGTCCGCTGACCGCGTCCCGCTCGTCCGGACGACCCCGTCGGGTCACCGCCCGCTGCAGGTGTGCCGGTACGGGCGACCCGGCACGTAGCGCGACCACTCGGCCCCGGTGAGGTCACGGCCGACGATCGTGCAGGCCTCGTCCAGCCAGACGGACGGGTCCATGGGGTAGCGGTGCCCGGGCCTCTCCCCGCTGAGGGCGACGACCTCGCCGGAGGTGTCGGGGAGGAGGTGGGTGTAGCCGTTCACCACGTTGGCCGACGTCGCCACCTCGCTGGAGCCGGGCAGCGGGACCGCCCGCACCACGTCGCGCTGCACGTCGTACAGCGCGACGTCGCCGTCAGCCCCCGACGCGAGGACCGTCCGACCGTCCGGCGTCCACTCGACCTGCTGGATGAAGTGGTCCTGCACCTTGACCGGCTCGTGGGCCATCGCGCCGGTGCTGACGTCGAACACGCTGAGCAGTCCGAGCGCGCCACCGACCGCGAGCCGGCCGCCGTCCGGGGAGAACGACAGGTCATGGGTGAAGTCGTCGTCGGTCAGGCGCATGCTGGTCAGCGTCTCGAGCGTGGCGGCATCCAGCACCTGCACGACCTCGGGACCGGAGGCGTCCCCCGAGGGTGACTCCCCGACGGCCAGCAGCCGGCCGTCAGGGCTCTGCTCCATCACCTGCACGTTGCTCCCCAGCTGCACCCGTCGTCGCACCGCCCAGGTCACCGGGTCGACGACGACCAAGCCACCGTCATGACCCTCCTCGACGTCACCCTCGGCACCGAGGAGAAGACGTGCGCCGTCCCGACTCCACCCGGCCGCCCACACCAGCTCGTGCGGGAACTCGTCCCCCGCCGGGGGCAGGACGACCCGGCCGAGCCTCTCGCGGGTCCGGGTGTCGAGCACCGTGGTCGCGAAGCTCGAGGTGACCGCGACCATCCGGCCGTCCGGGCTGACGGCGACCGACGACCCCATCAGCGGCCCCTCGAAGGTCCTGCCGACACGTACCTGGTCCACCACCCGACCTGTCGCCGGGTCCAGGAACGTCGCCGACACGGTGAACGTGTCCGCGGCCGGCACCACGCCGTCGTCGCCTAGACGGGACAGGGGGCGAGTCGGGGCCACCACGAGGCGACCGGGTACGACCGTCTCCGGCCGGTTGGCGATCCAGCGGCCGGCCAGGCCCGGGTACGCCGAGCCGAACCCGGCGTCCGCGCTCACGTCCCACCCGATCACGGTCTGGTCGCGGGCAGCGGTGTACAACGTCCGACCGTCGGGCGAGAGCTCGGCAGCGGTGACTCCCCCGGAGTGACCGCCGAGCGTCTCCCGCTGGGACCACAGACCGCTGTCCTCGTCGACGTCCCAGAGTACGACGTACCCGTCCTCGCCCGTGCTCGCCGCCCAGGTGCCGTCCGGTGCCACGAGGACGTCCGTGACCGGCTCCCGGTGCGCGTCGAGGACCTGGGTCGCCCGCCCCGTGCGGTCGTAGAGGGTGACCGCCCCGTCTGCCCAGAGCTGGGCTGCGCCGGTGGGCAGCGCCACGAAGCCGAGGCGGTCGACCGGCCGGGGCTCCAGCTGCAAGCGGGTCCCGGCGCCGCGGGCGGTGTCGGTCCAGGTGGCCCGACCCGTCCTCGTGGCGATCCACGTGACGACGGCGGACCCGTCGTCGGTGAAGGACGCATCGGGGAGGCCGTCGGGGTCGTCAGAGGTGACCAGCCCTCGGCGCAGGACAGTGGCCGCACCCGTGCTCGTGTCGATCGCCGTGAGGTCGTCGACCCAACCGCCGCCGGGGGTCCGACGACCGACCACCACACGGAGGCGTTCTCCGTCGGGGCTGTAGGAGATCTGCCGGACCCAACCCCCCAGGGATCCCACCGACAGCTGCTCGGCGCCGGCCGCGTCATACACCTCCACCCCCCGGTCGCTCTGGTCGATGGCCGCCACCACGTCGTCGGTCGGTGACGCGTCGAGGTCCGACGGGTTGTACCAGTCGTGGACCTCGGCCGGGGGTGACGCCGACCCGGCCCGCCACGCCACGACCTCCCGCCCGAGGTCGACGAACATGGTCCTCCCGTCGTCGCCGAGGGACATGCCGGTGACCGGCGCACCCACCTGGACGACGTGCACCGCCCGGCGGTGCTCGACCAGCGAGGCCAGCAGCCCGTCCTGGGTCTCCGGGGTGTCGGCCACCTGCGCCGCCTCCGCGGCCAGCAGCAGCGACACGTCCAGCGAGCCGACGCTGGTGGAGAGAGCGGCCAGCCGGTTCGCCTCGGCAAGGGTGCCGGCAGCGGTGGCGTCCCTCGCCCGGGCGGTGGCGTCGCGCTGGTAGCGCACGGCCAGGCCGGTCGCCACCAGCGCCAGCACCAGCACGCCGGCCAGCCCGCTCGCCAGCCGTCGTGTCCGGCGCCGCGCCGCCGCCTCCCGCTCGGCGCGCTGCTGCGCCTCCCGCAGGTCTGCGTCGATGCGAGCGTGCGAGGCGTCGAGGAACGTCTGCTCGGTCGGCGTCAGGTGGGGCCCAGTCCGCTCCCGCCACTCGACGGCCTGGGCGAGCCTGGTGCCCCCGTACAGCTCGCTGTCAGCACGACCCATCGCCTGCCAGGCGTCCGCGGCCTGCGTCAGGTGGTGCTGGATCCGCCGGCCCCCGGTGTCGTCCTCCAGCCACCCCCGCAGCCGGGGCCAGGCCCGCACCAGCGCCTCGTGGGCCAGCTCCACGACGCCGTCGCCGCTGGTCACCAGGCGGGCGCTGACGAGCAGCTCGATCAGCTGCTCGTGCTCGTCGTCGGCGGCGACCAACCGGCGTGGCAGCCGGGTGCGCATCGGCTCACCCTCTCTGACGGGTGCCACCAGACGGAGCAGCAGGTCACGCAGCAGCGGCTGCGCCAGTGGACCCACGTGCTCGTACACCCGCTCGGCGGACTGGGCCACCGCACCACGGATGCCCCCACTGGCCTGGTACCCGGCGACGGTCAGCGTGCGCCCCTCACGCCGCAGCCAGGTCTCGCGCAGCGCGTGGGACAGCAGCGGCAGCGCGCCGGGCTCGCCCTGCACCTCGCGCAGCAGCAGGTCGACCAGTCCGGCTTCCAGCGGCAGCCCGGCCTGCCGGGCCGGTCCGGCGATGGCGGCGCGGAGGTCGTCCTCGCTCATCGCACCGAGCAGGTACAGCCCGCGCTCGACCAGCCGGGCGAGCTCAGGATGGGCCGGCACCTCGCCCATCCGGTCGGCGCGCAGGACCACCACGAGCTCGGCGCGCTCGGCGTGCGCCACCAGAGCGGCGAACAAGCGCTCCCGCTCCATGGGGTCCTCACACAGCGAGAACACCTCCTCGCACTGGTCGACGACCAGCACCGGGAGTGGACCGGAGACGGGCACCGCGCTCCACGCGTCCATCGGTCGGGCGCCCGGCGTGATCACCACGACCCGTCGACCCGTCCGCTCCAGCGCGGCCGCCACCCCGGCGCGCACCAGCGACGACTTGCCGCTGCCGGACGGCCCGACCACGGCCAGCACCCCGGTCGAGCCGAGCCGCTGCAGGCAGGCCGTCACCTCGGCGTCCCTGCCGAAGAAGGCATCGGTGTCGGTGACGTCGTACGGCGTCAGCCCCAGGTAGGGGCAGGTGAGGCTCGGTTCGGCGAGCGCGGTCGCGGCCATGAGCGAGGGGTCCTGCCGCAGGACGGCCTGCTCGAGGGCCGCCAGGTCGGGGCTGGGGTCCAGGCCCAGCTCGCGCGACAGCGTGGCGCGCACCTGGTGCAGGGTGCCCAACGCCTCGCCCTGACGTCCGGCCTGGTACTGCGCGAGCGCGAGCAGCGCCCAGCGCCGCTCCCGGACCGGTGCCTGCTCGACGAGCACACGGGCCTCGCTGAGCACGTCCTGGTACCGGCCGGCGCCCAGTGCTGACTCGACGACCAGCTCCTCGGCGTCCAGCCGCTCCTCCACCAGCCGGCCGGCCTCGGTCCGCGCTGGTTCCCAGCCCTCGACCTCGCTCAACGGACGCCCCCGCCACAGGCGCAGCGCCTGGTCGACGGTGTACGCGGCGCGGTCCGGCTCCCCAAGGGTGAGCAGCTCCCGCGCGCGGCCGACCAGGCGCTCGAACCGGATGGCGTCGATGTCGTCGCCCGGCACCGCCAACCGGTACCCGTGCGGCGAGGTCTCGATGGCCTCCCGGCCGAGGAGCTTGCGCAGCCGGACCACGCACCCCTGGACGACCTTGTCCCACGACGCCGGCGGGGCGTCACCCCACAGGGCGTCGGCCAGCTGCTCGGCGGAGAGCACCTGTCCCCGGGCGACGGTCAGCGCCGCCAGCACGACCCGGTCGCGCGGGCCGGGTCTGCTGGCGTCGCCGTCGACCGTCAGTGGTCCGAGCACGCCGATGCTCACCCTCGGCACTGTCCTCCGGTCGGCAGAGGCGGGTCAACGGGGTTGATACCTCGCTGATACCGCCGCGCGACCGGGCTGCGACCGGGCTGCGGGACGACGGAGGTCCCACCTACCAGGAGGTCACGACATGTCCAGCACCGTCATCCCCACCGGCCCGGCCTCCGTACGCCGCCGCGGGTCTCGTCTCGCCGCCGGCACTGCGGTCGCGGGGTTCCTGATCGCCGGGGCAGGCCCGTCCACCCCGGCCGCCGCCGACGAGCCCGCGGTGCCGACGCGGTACACCGTCTCCTGCACCGTCGACCCCTCGATGCTGCCCCGGACCGCTGACGCCGCCTCGGCCTGGATGGCCACCTGCTACGACGTCGCCCGGCTCCCGAGGACGCCGGACGCGATCGAGGCCTGGCTGCGCTGACGGGCCCTCGTCGGCCGGCAGGCGCGCGCGGCGGCCTGCTCAGAGGGCGTGGTGCGTGACCCGGCCGTCGACCACGGTCAGCGCCACGCCCATCGCGCGCAGGTGGCCGTCGGAGGCGGCCGAGTCCGGCTCGAACTCCAGCGGGTCGGCGTCCAGCAGCGCGAGGTCCCCGCGGGAGCCGACGGCGACCGTGCCCTGCTCGTCCGTGCTGGCCGCGAGCGCCTCGAGCGTGGTGAGCGCCTGCTCGGGGTGCCACGGCTCGCGGAGGTCGGCGGAGCGGTGGACGGCCGCGCCCATCGCCAGCCACGGGTCCAGCGGAGAGACCGGCGCGTCGGAGCCGAGCACCAGACGGGCGCCGGCGTCGAGCATCCAGCGGAACGCGAAGCACCGCCCGGCCCGTCCGGGCCAGACCATCTCGGTGAGGTCGCGGTCGTCGAGCAGGTGGGCCGGCTGGACGCTGGCGCGCAGGCCCAGGCGTGAGACCCGGCCCACGTCGTCGTGCTGCACGAGCTGCGCGTGCTCGATCGAGCCTCGGGCGTGGCTGATCTCGTAGGCGTCCAGGGCCCCGGTCACCGCCGCGTCCCCGATGGCGTGGGTGGCGACCTCGAGCCCGTGGGCGTGGGCGCGGGTGAGCAGGGCGACCAGCTCGGCGCCGGTCTGGTTGGGGGCGCCGTGCGCGTGCTGCACCCGCTCCGCGTCGGCGTACGGCTCGCAGCACCACGCCGTCCGCGTGTTCAGCGACCCGTCGCTGATGATCTTCAGGGGCCCCATCGTCAACCGGGGGTCGCGACCCAGCGGGTCACCGGTGCGCAGGCCCGCACCGATCACGGCGTCGAGGCCGTCGGCGTAGGTGGCCATCCGCACCCGGACCTGGTCGCAGCCGGCCTCCCACCGCGCGCACCACTCCTCCGCGCCGCCGGAGAACTCGAAGTCGACGACCCCGACCACGCCCCTCACCGCCGCCGCCTGGAGCGAGCGGCGGTAGGCCGCCGGGGAGGTGCCCTCGCTGCCGACCAGCTCGTCGAGCCGGGCGTACGCCGGGAACCAGTCGTTCTCGGCGACCACGCCGTCGCGCCACTCGATGCCCAGGGCACGTATCGCCGCCGAGCTGCACCACGCGTGGTGGGCGTCACCGGCGATGAGGACCACGACCCGGTCGCCGACCACCTCGTCGAGCTCCACGGTGCTGGCGCGGCGGTACCACCCGCCGGGCCGGTGGCCGAAGCCGACGACCGGGCCGTCGGTGCCGTCCTCGCCGAGCACGTCGGCCAGCAGCCGCAGGCAGTCCTCGGGGGAGCGGGCCTCCGCGAGGTCGAGACGCTCCCGGTTGAGCGTCCACTGACCCAGGTGGGTGTGCTGGTCCCACAGTCCCGGCATCAGCCAGCGGCCCTCCGCCGCCACCTCCTCGACGCCGCCGGGGCGGCGCAGGCGCTCGCCGACCGCGGTCACGCGACCGTCCTCGACGAGCACGTCGACGGGCTGCGACCCCGCGGTGGCGCGGGCCGCTCCGGTCGCGGGCTCGAGCGGCACCAGGTGGGCGTCGCGGATCAGCAGGCTGGGCACGGGCGCCAACGTAGGAGACGACCGATGACCCTGCGGCACCGGGCCGGGGCGCGACGCCGGAGCCGCGGACGCGGCGGGCACCACCGCGCCGGGCATGATGGAGCGACCGGCGGGGCCGGGCACCGACGACGAGGACCTGGCCGATGAACCCACCGCACGGCACCACCGCCGGGACGGCCCTGCTGGCGGCGCTCACGCTGCTGGCCGGCTGCTCCTCGGGTCCGGGCGGCCCGGTGGCCGCGGCCGACCCGCTGGCCGTCGCCGTCAGCGAGCCCCGGGAGGACTCGCTCTACCCCGAGGTGGGCGACCCGGGCGTCGACGCCCTGCACTACGACCTGGACCTGGCCTGGGACCCCGTGGCCCGCGAGCTGGCGGCCACCGAGGTCCTCACCTTCCGGTCGACGACGACCGCGGGGTCGTTCCGGCTCGACCTCGGCGAGCCCCTCGAGGTCACCGCCGCCGAGCTCGACGGGGAGCCGGTGACCACCACCCGCGAGGGCAAGGACCTCGTCGTGGACGCCCCGGTCGAGGCCGACGAGCGCTACGAGCTGGCGCTGGCGTTCACCGGCACCCCCGAGCCCGTCCCGGCCCCGACCGCGCGCCGCGACTTCTCGACCACCGGCTGGCACACGACGCCGACCGGGGAGACCTGGACGATGCAGGAGCCGTACGGCGCCTACAGCTGGTACGCCGTCAACGACCACCCCTCCGACAAGGCGCTCTACGACGTGGCCGTCGAGGTCCCCTCACCCTGGGTCGGGGTCTCCAACGGGGAGCTGGTCTCGCGCACCGAGGCGGACGGCACCACGCGCACCCGGTGGCACCTCGACCAGCCCGCGGCCTCCTACCTCGTCACGGTGGCCACCGGCGAGCTCGAGGTCACCGAGGAGACCACGGCCGGGGGCACCCCGATCAGCTACTGGACCCCGCCGGACCTGCCGGCGCGCCGGCTCGCGGACCTGCGCGTCGCGCCGGACGCGCTGGGCTGGCTGGAGGAGCGGCTGGGGCCGTACCCGTTCTCGACCCTGGGCTTCGTGGTCGTCGACTCGGCCAGCGCCATGGAGACCCAGACCATGATCACCCTGGGCGACGGGGCCTACCCCACGTCGCGCCCGGTCGTGGTCCACGAGCTGGTGCACCAGTGGTACGGCGACCAGGTCGGCCCGGCGGACTGGAGCGAGGTGTGGATGAACGAGGGCATGACGACCTACCTCCAGCTGGTGTGGGAGTCCGAGCACGGCGGGCGCCCGCTGCAGGCCGTGATGGACGAGGTCTCGGCCGGTGACGCCGCCAGCCGGGGGTACGCCGGCCCGCCCGCCGACTACGATCCCGCGAGGTTCGGCGACGGCAACATCTACTACCTGCCGGCGCTGATGTGGCACGAGCTGCGCGCGGACCTCGGCGAGGACGCCTTCTGGTCGATGGTGCGCGCGTGGCCGGCCGCCCGGGACGACGTGGCGACCGACCGCGTCGACTACTGGGCGTGGCTGGAGGAGGAGACCGGGACCGAGCTGACCGCCTTCCTCGAGGCGTGGCTGCTCGGCGAGCAGTCCCCTCCGGTCGACGCGGCGCAGGGGTAGGACCGTCCACAGCGGTCGGGCGGGGCCCTTCCGTCGGCCGGGAGGGGCTGGGTAGCGTGCGCGCCATGAGGCGCCCGCCCCACGAGAACGTCGCCACCGTGCTGGTCGACCCCGGCGCACTGCGCGACCTCGAGCTGGAGCTGATGGCCCTCGACCTGTGGGTGTGGCCGGTCGCCACCGCCCCCATCGCGGACGACGGGCCCCGGCTGGCGTTCCAGGTGCGTCGCCGGATGCTGATGGCGCGTCGCGGCGCGTGGGACCTGGCCGCGGACTGGACCCCGGTCTGGATCGCGTTCGGCGACTCGTGGCGTACGGGCGACGAACCCCTGCCGTGGTCGGCGCACGCCGCGCTCTGGGACACGCTCGCCCACCACGCCGCTCAGGTGCGCTACCGCTCGGGGCTCGGCGGGGTGCCGCGGCTGACGGTGCAGCGCGAGACCGGCTGAGCGACGCGTCCGCGACCGGCGGGTCCCGGACCAACCAGCCACGGGCTCGGCCCTACCGTGGCTCGCATGAGCCCCCGCCGCGTCGCGCTCGGCGTCGTGGCCGTCGTCGTGGCCCTGGTCTGCGCCGGGGTCGTCGCCGTGGTCGGGCTCGGCACCCGGGACGACGACGGCCGCACGCGCGCCGCGTCGTCGCCGTCCCGCGTCGCGCCGCTGCCCGGCCGGGTCCTGGACGACCTCGGTGTCGTCTCCTTCAACGCCCGCCGCACGCTCACCCCCGAGCAGGCCCGCCGCGACTGGGCACGCCTCGCCGGCACCCGCGGAGTCGACCTGGTGGGGTGGCAGGAGGCGGCGACCCCGATGTTCCGTGATCTCGCGGCCGAGTACGCGGACCGCGGCTGGGGCACCTGGCAGGCGCCAGGGACCGGGGCGGCCGCGCCGCTGGCGGTCAGCTGGCGCCGCGACACCTTCGCCTTCCTGGGCGCGACGACCCGCAGGATGCACGCCGGGGCGTCCGCCGCCGTCACCGCCGCTCCGTTCCCGTCCCGCTGGGTCGTCACCGTCCGGCTGCGCCACCGCGACTCCGGGCGCACGATCACCCTGCTGGACACCCACGTGAACCAGACGATCGAGACCGGGCAGCGCTTCGAGCGCAACCTCAACGCGCGGCGCGCGAAGCGGCACTACCGCACGATGGCGCGGATGTGGTCGCGCTCGCCGGGCGACGTCGTCCTGGGCACGGGCGACTTCAACGTCGACTACGCCGACGACGCCGCGGCCCGGCCCGCCGGCGGACTGTCCCGGGTCTTCGAGGGCAGGGCCGTCTCGTCCTACGACGCCCTCGGGCTCGACGACGTCGTGCCGACCCGCAACACCCGGTGGATCGACTACGTGTGGCTGGCCGCCGACTCCGTGCGCCGACGCACCGACGACGGTGTCCGGGGGACGGCCCAGCTCGCCGCGCACCGCACCCTGGACGGGTTCGAGTCCGACCACCGCCCGCTGCTGGTGCGGGTCCGGCTCTACGCCTGACCGGCAGCAGCGGCGGCCGGCGTACGACCCCGAGGGCGGCTCAGAACAGCAGCGCGGAGCCCGGGTCCTCGAGGATGCCGGCCACGTCGGCCAGGAACCGTGAGCCCATCTGGCCGTCGACGTGACGGTGGTCGAAGGACAGCGCGAGCGTGGTCACGTGGCGCGGGACGATCTCGTCGACGCCGTCGCGGGTGACCACCCACGGCTGCTTGCGGATCGCCCCGAAGCAGAGGATCGCCGACTCGCCGGGGTTGATGATCGGGGTGCCGGCGTCGACGCCGAAGACCCCGACGTTGGTGATCGTGACGGTGCCACCACTCATCGCGGCGGGGGTCGTCCGACCCTCCCGCGCCGTCGCGGTGAGCTCGGCCAGGGCCGCGGCGAGGTCGTGCAGCGACATCGCGTCGGCGTCCTTGACGTTGGGCACCACCAGTCCGCGGGGCGTGGCCGCGGCGATCCCGAGGTTGACGTAGTGGCGGACCACGACCTCCTGCGCCTGCTCGTCCCACCAGGAGTTGATCTCGGGCGTGCGGCGCACCGCGAGCGTCACCGCACGGGCCAGGACCAGCAGGGGCCCGACCTTGACGTCGCGCAACGTCCGGTGCCGCTGGAGCCGCTCCACCAGCTCCATCGTGGCGGTGACGTCGACGGTGACCCACTCGGTCACGTGGGGGGCGGAGAAGGCGGAGCCGACCATCGCGGTGGCCATCATCTTCCGCACGCCCTTCACCGCCTCCCGGGTCTCCCTGGCCCCGGCGTGCGCCGCGCCCGGCGCCTCGGTCGCCGGCGCTGGAGCGGGTACGCCGGCCCGCGCCGCACCCCGCCCGGAGGCGGCGGCCTGGACGTCGTCCCGGGTGACCGTCCCGCCGGGCCCGCTCGCGGTCAGCGCGGTCAGGTCGACCCCGAGGTCCTTGGCCAGCCTGCGGACCGGCGGCTTGGCCAGCACGCGTACCTCCTGGGGCGTCGTGGCGCGCGCCGGGACCAGCGCGGGCGCCGGCTCCGGCACGGGGGTGCGCGCGGAGACGGCCGGCACGGCCGGCTCGTCGGAGGCGACGACGTCGTCGGAGAGCGCGCCGCCGGGGGCGAAGGCGCCCTGCAGCTGCATCTGGGTGTTGGCGCCGGCGTCGGTGGTCGGCGACGCCGCGCCCTTGCGGCGGCGCCGCACCGGGCCGCGGTCGGCCTTGTTCCGCCCGACCAGGCTCTCGCCCTCCCCGCCGCCGCTGGCGGCCGGGTTCGACAGGTCGATCTCGAGCTCCGCCGGGCCGTCACCGGGGGGGGCCGGCGCGGCGGACGCCGCCTCGGCCGGGTCGACGATGCGGATGATCGGGGTGCCGACCTCCACCATCTGACCCTCCTCGGCCAGCAGCGCGACGACGGTGCCGGCGTACGGCGAGGGCAGCTCGACCAACGACTTCGCGGTCTCGATCTCGACCACCACGTCGTTGATCTCGATCGTGTCACCGACCTGGACGCGCCAGGTCACGATCTCGGCCTCGGTGAGCCCCTCGCCGGGGTCGGGAAGCTTGTACTCAGCCATGTCGGCCTCCTGGCCTAGAACTCGAACGAGCGGTCGACGGCGTCCAGCACCCGGTCGAGGTCGGGGAGGTACTCCTCCTCGATCCGCGACGCCGGGTAGGGGGTGTCGAACCCGCCGACGCGCAGCACCGGCGCCTCGAGGGAGTAGAAGCACTGCTCGGTGATCCGCGCGGCGACCTCCGACCCGAGCCCGAGGTTGACGTGCGCCTCGTGCGTGATCACGGCGCGGCCCGTACGCCGCACGGAGTCCAGGACCGGGCCCATGTCGAGCGGCGAGAGGGTGCGCAGGTCGATCACCTCGAGCGAGCGACCCTCCGTCCCGGCGGCCTCGGCGGCGGCCAGCGCCGTCTTCACCGTGGGGCCGTAGGCCAGCACGGTGAGGTCGGTGCCGGCGCGCACGACGCGGGAGGTGAAGAGCGGGTCGGGGCGCACGGTGTCGTCGAGGTCGGCCTTGTCGGCGTGGTACTGCCGCTTGGGCTCGAGGAAGATCACCGGGTCGTCGCTGGCGATCGCCTGCTGGATCATCCAGTACCCGTCGACGGGGTTGGAGCAGGCCACCACCTTCAGGCCCGGCGTGTGCGCGAACTGCGCCTCCGGCGACTCGGAGTGGTGCTCGACGGCGCCGATCCCGCCGCCGAAGGGGATCCGGATGACCATCGGCATCGGCGAGCGGCCCTTCGAGCGGTAGCTCATCTTCGCGACCTGGCACACGATCTGGTCGTAGGCGGGGTAGACGAAGCCGTCGAACTGGATCTCCACGACCGGCCGGTAGCCCCGCAGGGCCATCCCCACGGCGGTGCCGACGATGCCGGACTCGGCCAGCGGCGAGTCGATCACGCGGTCCTCGCCGAAGTCCTTCTGCAGGCCGTCGGTGATCCGGAAGACGCCGCCGAGCTTGCCGACGTCCTCACCCATGAGCAGGACCTTGGGGTCGTCCTCCATGGCCTTGCGCAGACCCATGTTCAGGCCCTTGGCCAGGGTGATCCTGGTGGTGCTCATCGCGCGCCCTCGCTCTCGAAGCCGGCGTGGTAGGCCGCGAAGCCCTCGCGCTGCGCGCGCAGCTCCTCGGTCTCCTCGGCGTACACGTGCTCGAACATCGCGCCCGGCTCGGGGTCGGGCAGGGCCTTGCAGCCCTCGCGCAGGTGGTGGCCGAGCTCGTCGGCCTCCTTCTTGAGGTCGGCGAGGAAGGTGTCGTCGACCAGGCCGTTGCGCTTCAGGTAGACCTCCACCCGCGCGATCGGGTCCTTGAGCTTCCAGTTCTCGACGTCGTCGGAGAGCCGGTAGCGGGTCGGGTCGTCCGTCGTGGTGTGCGCGCCCATCCGGTAGGTGTAGGCCTCGACCAGGGTCGGGCCCTGGCCGTCGCGGGCGCGCTGGAGGGCCGCCTGCGTGACGGCGTACGTCGCCAGCACGTCGTTGCCGTCGACCCGCACGCCGGGGAAGCCGAAGCCGAGCGCCCGCTGGTAGAGCGGGATCCGGCTCTGGCGCTCGATGGGCTCGGAGATGGCCCACTGGTTGTTCTGGCAGAAGAACACCACGGGCGCGTTGTAGGACGCGGCGAAGATGAAGGCCTCGTTGACGTCGCCCTGGGAGGAGGCGCCGTCGCCGAAGTGGGCGACCACCGCGGCGTCGCGCTCGGGGTCGCCGGTGCCGACGACGCCGTCCCGCTGCATGCCCATGGCGTAGCCGGTGGCGTGCAGGGCCTGGGCGCCGATCACGATGGTGTAGAGCCCGAAGTGCTTCTCGGCGGGGTCCCACGCGCCGTGGTCGACCCCGCGGAAGAGGCCGAGCAGGTCCAGCGGGTCGATCCCGCGGCACCAGGCGACGCCGTGCTCGCGGTAGGTCGGGAACACGTGGTCCTGCGGGCGCAGCGCGCGCCCGGCACCGATCTGCGCGGCCTCCTGGCCCAGCAGCTGCGCCCAGATGCCGAGCTCGCCGTGACGCTGCAGCGCGGTGGCCTCGGTGTCGATGCGCCGGGTGAGCACCATGTCGCGGTAGAGCGCGCGCAGGTGGTCGGCGGAGAAGTCGAGGTCGAACTCCGGGTGGTGCACGCGCTCGCCCTCAGGAGTCAGCAGCTGCACCAGCTCGGGGCCGCCGTCGGACTGCTGGGGGCCGAAGACGGCCGCCAGGTCGGGCCCGAAGGACGGGTCGTGGGGGGTCGGGCTCACGTCGGCTCCTCGCTCTCACCGGTGCGACGGGGTCTCCGTCACCTGCCGGTCCGGTCGCGTTCAGGGACACCCGCGCCACGAGGGTGGGTGGCGCTGTGACCCCGACCACAGTCAGGTCGGGGTCAACGTACCGAACGCGCCTGCGGCGTCGCCCACCACACCCCTCCAGGCAGCACCGGCCAGGCACCGCTCCCTACGGTGGGGCCATGCGCACCCACGACGTCTCGTCGTCCACCGTCATCGAGGCCACTCCCGCCCGCGTCTTCGCGATCCTGGCCGACCCCCGCCAGCACCAGCGCATCGACGGGTCGGGCACGCTGCGCGGCTCGGTCGAGGGGCCCGAGCGGCTGACCCTCGGCTCGACGTTCGGCATGCGGATGAAGCAGGGCGCGCCCTACCGGACGAAGAACACCGTGGTGGAGTTCGAGCAGGACCGGGTCATCGCCTGGAAGCACTTCTCGCCGCACCGCTGGCGCTACCAGCTCGAGCCCGTGGCCGGCGGCACGAAGGTCACCGAGACGTGGGACCTCACCGAGGTGCCCGCCCCGGTGCTGCTCGGTCTCCGGCTGGCCGGCTTCCCGGAGCGGACCCGGCGCGGCATCGACGCCACGCTGGTGAAGCTGGCGCACGCCGCCGAGGCCGACGAGAAGGACGCCTCCGCGCAGGACCGCAAGGCTTGATCCCCACCCAGGCCTAGACCATCTCCGGATCCTCCTCGGGCTCCTCGCTGGACGGCAGCGTCCACCCCTGTTGCTCCGCCACGAGGCGGACCTCGCGGACCAGCCGCGTGACGTCGCCGCCGAAGACCTCGAGCCGCTCCGCGAGCACGACGGCGTGGAACTCGTTGTCGTCGAAGCGGGCGATCACCACGGGCGTGCCGACCTCGCGCACGACCGGGCTCGCCTCGGGGGAGAGGTCGTCGCTGCCGTGCAGGCTGACCGGAACCCCGAGCTCCTTGCCCACCGCCTCCCACGCGTCGCGGTCCTCGGTGAGCCCGCACAACCCGCAGTGGTCGTCACCCTCGCCCTCGCCGTTGCTGGGCGTCTGCCCGGCCAGGGCACCGGGGACGTGCTCGACGGCCACGAGCTCGTGGACCCGGGGCCTCACGGGGCGTCCTGCTGCGCGCTGATCACCCGGGCCAGGCTACGGGCCCGGTCGGAGCCGAGTACGTCCTCCAGCGAGATCGGCCGCTCGTCCGGCCCGGAGAGGGGGACGCGCCAGTTGGCGTGCTCGACGCTCGTGCCCGGCTGGTTCTGGGTGCGACGGTCGCCGACCGCGTCGGTCAGCGCGACGTTGCGCAGCCGGCTGGGCGTGAGCGTCAGGTAGGCGTGGAGCGCCTCGACGACCTGCTCCACCTCCGCGTCCTCGCCCAGCCCGGTCTGCCGGCGCACCTCGGCCAGCCACGAGGCACGCTCCGCCTCGTCGGCCTCCCGCTCCTCAGCGGCGGGGCGCGTCAGCAGGTCCAGGCGCTCGCGCAGGTCGACGTGGGAGCCGGTGAGGTAGCCCGCGCTGGGCGGCAGGTCGTGGGTGGTGACCGAGGCCAGGCACAGCTCGCGCCACTCCTGCGCCGGCAGCGGGTCGCCGTCCTCGTCCCGCTCGAACCAGAGGATGGAGGTGCCGAGCACCCCGCGCTCGAGCAGGTAGGCCCGCGCGGAGTCCTCGACCACGCCGAGGTCCTCCCCCACCACGACCGCACCGGCACGCTGCGCCTCCAGGCAGAGCACGCCGATGATCGCGGCGTGGTCGTAGCGGACGTACGTGCCGTCGGCCGGCGACCCGCCCTCCGGCACCCACCACAGCCGGAAGAGCCCGATCACGTGGTCGATGCGGACCCCGCCGGCGTGCCGCAGCAGCGCGGCCACCATCTCGCGGAACGGCTCGTAGCCTTCTGCCTCGAGACCGGTCGGCGTCCACGGCGGCTGGCCCCAGTCCTGCCCACGCTGGTTGAAGGCGTCCGGCGGCGCGCCCACGCGGACGCCCTCGGCGTACGCCGCGCGCAGCCGCCAGGCGTCGGCCCCGCCGGGGTGCACGCCGACGGCGAGGTCGTGCATCGTTCCCAGCGCCATCCCGGCGCCGGTGGCCGCGGCCTGCGCGGTGGCCAGCTGCTCGTCGAGCACCCACTGCAGCCACACCTCGAAGGCGACGTCGTCGGCCAGCTCCTCGCGGGCGGCGTCGACGGCGGGGCCGTGGGCGTCGCGCAGCGCCTCGGGCCAGGCCCGGAAGTCCGGGCCGTGCCGGGCGGCCAGGGCCCGCCAGGTGGCCAGCTCGGTCAGCGAGGCACCCTCGCGCGCCGCGAACGCCTCCAGCGCGAGCCGGCGGCCGGGGGTGAGGCCGGCGTCGTGGACCACCCGCAGCGCCCGGCGCTTGCAGGTCCAGGAGGTGTCCCGGTCGATGGCGTCGAGGTCGTCCAGCGCGGCGTGGACGTCGGCGGCCAGCCCCTCGACGACGGCGCGGTCGTCGGCGGTGAGGTCGGCGTACTCCGGGACCCGCTCGACGCGCAGGTAGAGCGGGTTCGGGAAGCGGCGGCTGGTGGGGAGGTACGGCGAGGGCTCGAGCGGGGCGACCGGCTCGGCCGCGTGGAGCGGGTTGACCAGCACGTAGTCGGCGCCCAGGCCCGCCGACCACACCGCCAGGTCGGCCAGGTCCGCGAGGTCGCCCACGCCCCACGACCGGTGCGAGCGGACGCTGTAGAGCTGGGTGGCGAAGCCCCACCCGCGACGCTCGCCCAGGCTCGGGGGCAGTCCCAGGACGGGCGGGGTGACGACCACGCGGCAGCGGACGTCGCCGGCGACGAGCTCGTGGTAGCCGAGCGGGAGGTCGTCGGGCAGCCGCACGGACCGGCGTACGAGGCCTCCACCGTCCACGACGCGCTCCGCGCCGGGCCGCGGGGCGGGGAGGTCACGGCTGCCGCCGTCCTCCAGCCCGAGCACGAGGGCGGGCGGCTGCTCGCCGGCGGGGGTGTGCAGGTCGACGCTGACGGCCCCGCCCGCGACGCACACCACGGCCGGCGGCAGCACCCGCCGCCAGGGTGCGTCCTCGTGCGCGGCGAGCGCGGCCGTCGGGTCGGTGACGTCGACCCCCATCGCGGTCAGCACGCGCACGATCGTGGACTCGGGCACCTCGACCGGCTGGTCGCGCCAGTCCTCGTAGGCGGTGTCGACGCCGTGGACCTGGGCGAGCCGGGCGAGCGCGGGAGGCAGGGGCACGCGGGGGAGCCTAGGTGTCCGGGCCGGGTAGTCGCCTTCCGAGGTCGATGTGCCGATCACAGCCACCCGGCGCGCACAACCCGCACATCGACCGCGCTCTCCCCACCTCGGTCCCGCTCGGGAGGCACGGGGACCGGTCGGCCACCAGGGTGGCCCCATGGCTCAGCCGACCGAGGGAGGTCACCTCGCGGTCACGTTCCGCGAGCTGCTCGACCGCCAGGACGGCGTGGTCTCACGCCGCCAGCTGTTGGGTGCCGGACTGCAGGACCACGACGTCGCTCGGATGGCCCGTCGCCGCGAGCTCGCGCTCGTCCACCCCGGCGTGTGGGTGGCGCACACCGGCCCGCTCACCTGGGAGCAACGCGCATGGGCCGCCGTGCTGGTCCACCACCCGGCCTGGCTGACCCGGGCGTCCGCCTTGGCCGATCCTTCACGCGACGGGCCCGTCCACGTGGCGATCGCCTCCGGGCGGAGCGTGCGACCGGTGCCGGGCGTGGTCGCCCATCGCACCGCGAGACTCCAGCAACGCATCGCACCAATGTCCACCCTGCCCAG
This sequence comes from Nocardioides sp., assembly GCA_046595185.1. Lineage (GTDB taxonomy): Bacteria > Actinomycetota > Actinomycetes > Propionibacteriales > Nocardioidaceae > Nocardioides. The sequence continues at coordinate 2,511 of JBKJPE010000001.1, read as the reverse complement.
GCTGCGCCTCGAGGAGGCGGTGGTCGAGGTCGCCGCAGCGGCGCAGGACCCGTACGCCGCCTTCGCGGCCTTCGCCCGCCTCTGCCACACCAGGCGCAGCCACCCGCGGGCGATCGCCGACGCGCTGGCGAGGCGGCGCGGCGTCCCTTCCCGCGCGCTGCTGCTGGAGATGCTCGCGGACCTTGCCGAAGGGACCTGCTCGGTGCTGGAGCGCGAGTACCTCGTGCGGGTCGAGCGGGCGCACAGCTTGCCCACGCCGGCCCGTCAGCTGCGGGTCCGCACCGCCGGCGGCGTCGTCTATCGCGACGCCGACCACCTCGCGTACGGCGTGGTCGTCGAGCTGGACGGCCGGTTGTTCCACGACTCACCGACGGCGCGCGCCGACGACCTCGACCGTGACCTCGACACCGTTGCCGAGCACGGCGGTCTCACGCTCCGGATCGGGTGGCGCCAGGTGACGCGGGACGCCTGCCGCACGGCACTCCGGGTAGGGCGGGTCCTCCAGCGGCACGGCTGGTCGGGCGCGGTGGCTCGGTGCCCGCGCTGCCGGTGACGGTCGTCGATGTGCGATCTACGTCCACCCGGTGGCGGCAGATCGCACATCGACTGCGACCTGACGCTCAGCGCGGCGTCAGCTTCTTCGCCTTGGCCTCCCAGACCAGCTCGCCCTCGTCGCCAGCGAGCGCGTCGAGGATCGCGGTGACGACCTCGTCGGAGGGGACGGGCGCGGGGAGCCTCGGCGGCTCCCCGGCCAGGGCGCGCGAGTCCAGGCCGGTGTCGAGGTGCGGCGGGCGCACGTCGACGACACGGAAGGCGCGACGCTGCTCCTTGCGCAGCACCCCGAGCCAGGTCGACAGCGCCGACTTCGCCGCGGAGTAGTCGGCCATGCCGACCGTGGGCAGGTCCGCGAGGATCGCGGAGAGGACCACGGCCGTGCCGTGCTCGGAGTCGGTCAGCGCCGGGGCGGCGGCGCGGACGAGGGCCATCGGCGCCTGCACGTTGACCGCGAACAGCTCCTCGGTCACGGCGGCGTCAAGGTCGACCGCCTTGCCGAACCCGGCCGCACCGACGGTGACCACCAGCAGGTCGAGGCCGCCGAGCTCGGCGACCGCGGCGTCGACGGCGCGGCGTACGGCGTCCGCGTCGACCGCGTCGAGGGCCTGGGGCGTGGTGCCGCACTGCTCCCCCAGCGCAGCGAGCCGCTCGGGGTCGCGGCCCGCGGGCACGACGCGCGCACCGCGCTCGACGAGCGCGGTGACCAGCTTGCCGCCGATGACGCCGGTGGCGCCGGCCACGAGGACCCGCGCGCCGTCGACCGGGAGACCACCCTTGCCGGCCACGTCAGCCCAGCTTCTCGCGGCCGTGGCTGGTCAGCCATACCGCGGGGTCGGGCCCGGCGGGGACGATCCCGGTCGGGTTGATGTCGGTGTGCACCACGTAGTAGTGCGCCTTGATCTGGTCGAAGTCGGTCGTGTCACCGAACCCGGGGGTCTGGTAGACGTCGCGGGCGTAGCCCCACAGCGCCGGCATCTCGGTCAGCTTGTTGCGGTTGCACTTGAAGTGGCCGTGGTAGACCGCGTCGAAGCGCGCCAGGGTGGTGAACAGGCGTACGTCGGCCTCGGTGATCGCGTCGCCCATCAGGAACCGGCGGTCACCCAATCGCTCCTCGAGCCAGTCCATCGCGGTCCAGAGGCGGTCGTACGCCTCCTGGTAGGCCTGCTGCGACCCGGCGAAGCCGCAGCGGTAGACGCCGTTGTTGACCTCGGTGAAGACCCGCTGCATCACCTGCTCCATCTCCTCGCGGACGTCCTTCGGCCACAGGTCCGGGGCGTCGGCGCGGTGGTGCTCACGCCACTCGAAGTAGAGGTCGTGGGTGATCTGCGGGAAGTCGTTGGTCACGACGGCCCCGGTGGGCTCGTCGACCATCGCGGGCACGGTGATCCCGCGGGAGTAGTCGGGGTCGCGGGCGATGTACGCCTGCTGCAGGCGCTCGTAGCCCAGGACGGGGTCGACACCGCCGGGGTCGAGGTCGAAGGTCCACGAGTCGGCGTCATGGGTGGGGCCCGCGAGACCCATCGAGATCACGTCCTGCAGGCCGAGCAGCTCTCGCACGATGATGGCGCGGTTGGCCCACGGGCACGCCTTGGCGGCGGCCAGGCGGTAGCGCCCGGGCTCGACCGGCCAGGTCCCGACGTCGAGGTCGTCGCCGTACGGGTCCGCCGAGGTCCCCGGCTGCGCGGTGATCCGGTCCGGGATGTAGTTCGTGTCCCGCTCGAAGGGCTTGCCCTTCTCGGTGTACGTCGGGTCGTCGCTCATGGGCCGACACTAGGTCGCCGGGTTCACCCTCCCGGCGTCACCGTCCGCTCCCGGGCCGGGGCCCGGCGACGCTGCTCAGCGGTCGTCGCGGTCGTCCTGGCCGTCCTGGTCGTCCTGGCCGTCGCGGTCGTCCTGGCCGTCGCGGTCGTCGCGGTCGTCGCGGTCGTCGCGGTCGTCGCGGTCGTCGCGGTTGTC
>JBKJPE010000221.1:0-16626 GCA_046595185.1 Nocardioides sp. | reverse complement strand
ACACCAGCGGTCTCGGCTACTGGTTCTGGAACGAGGAGCTCGTCTGGTACGAGGCCGCGACCGGTGTCCCCAACGTCGTGCCCGGCGACGACGCCGCCTTCGGGGCGCCGATGATCGCCCACCCCGGCGAGCGCTACAACTACGGCATCAACACCGACTGGCTCGGCAAGGTCGTCGAGTCGGTGGCCGGGACCACCCTCGACGTCGTGGTCAAGGAGCACATCACCGGACCGCTGGGAATGGACGACACGATGTTCGCCCTCGACGAAGCCCGCAAGGCCAACGCCGTCACGGTGCACGTGCGCAGCGAGGACGGGGCCTGGGGCTCGATCGGCAACGTCCTGAACGAGCAGCCCGACTGGTGGGCGGGGGGCCACGGCCTCTTCTCCACCCCGCGCGACTACATCCGCTTCGAGCGCGCCCTGCTGCGCGGCGGTGAGCTGGACGGCGCCCGGATCCTGCAGCAGGCGACCGTCGACGAGGCGTTCTCCGACCAGCTGCGCGGGCTGTCCTTCCCCGAGGAGATCCCCACCGCCGACCCGGGCACCACGGACTCCTTCCACGCCGGGCCGGGGTGGACCTGGGGCTACGGGCTGCTGATCAACACCATCGACGTGCCCGGCCGGCGGCGTGCCGGCACCGGGTCGTGGGCGGGACTGTTCAACACCCACTTCTTCGTCGACCGCACCACCGGCATCTGCGCGTCGGTCTACACCAACTCGCTGCCCTTCATCGAGGCCGGGGCGTGGGACCTCTACGGCGACTTCGAGGAGGCGCTCTACTCCGCGCTCTGAGCCCCCCACATCCCCACCAGGTCGGTGAACCGCGCGGCCACGACGCCCACCACCCCGTCGTCGCCCAGGACCCGCTCGAGATCCCCCCGCTCGGGGCGGCGGCCGGTGGGGCGGCGTGCGCTGGCGCTCCAGCCGAGCAGGCGGGCCAGCTCGGCGGCGTACGCCGGCTCCACCCCGGACCACCGGCCGGCCGCCCTGGCCCGGTCGGTGGTCCAGGTGGCGTCGTGCACGCTGACCAGCCCGGTCAGGGCCAGCAGCGTCTTGCGGGCGACCCGGACCGCGAGCGGGCCGGGGGAGGTCGCGGCGTCGTCCGCCTCTGCGCGCCACCGCGCGAGATGCTCGTCGAGGTCGCCGTTGAAGCCGCGCGCCGCGGAGGCGTCGGCGGCGTACGCCGCCCCGAGGTCGGGGACGAGCCGATCGGGTCCGGGCCCGACCAGGGGCAGGCAATAGTGCCGCAGGAACACCCGCCAGCCGTACGCCTCGTCGCCCCCACCGTCGAACGCCCCCTGGGGCACCGGCGTGACGTCGACGCCGCGGCAGCGGTCGGCGTACTGCGCGCCCAGCCGCCGGCCCAGCGCCTGCGCGCGCTCCGCGGACAGCCCGAAGGAGAGCAGGTCGACGTCGGAGCGGGTCGGGTCCGTCGTGCCGGTGGCGACCGAGCCGTAGAGCAGCAACGACGCGCCGGGCACGCCGCCGACCAGTCCGACGGCCTCGGCGAGCACGGGCTCGAACGCCGCCGGGACGTGGTCGCGTGAGACGCCCGTCCGGATCAGGCCGTCGGCGGTGACGCCCTCGCCGGGGTCAGCCACGGGGGCTCACGGCGTCGGGCTGCACCGGCCGAACGTACCGGTCCTGCTCAGCCGCCGAGGACCTCGGCGACCGGCTGGTCGCCGTCGTTGAACTCCAGCGTGAGGCCGTCGGCCGCCGGCGACGACACGGCGGCGGTGATCACGTCGGCCACCGTCGCGCGGGCGACCTGGCCGCCGGTCACGCCCGGGCCGGTCTCGATGCCGCCGGTGCCGTCCTCCTCGGTCAGGCCGGAGGGGCGCAGGATCGTCCACGCCAGGTCCGTGGCGGCCAGGTGGGCGTCGGCCTGGGTCTTGGCCTCGGCGTAGGCGTGGAACGCGGTGCTCGGGTCGACGCCGTGGTCGGGCCCGGCGCCGAAGTAGGACACCATCACGAACCGCGGGACACCGGCCTGGGTGGCCGCGTCGACGGTACGGATCGCGGCGTCGCGGTCCAGCGCGTAGGTCCGCTCCGGGCTGCCGCCTCCGGCGCCGGCGGACCAGACGACCACGTCGTGGCCGGCGATCACGCGAGCGATCTCGTCGGTCGAGGCGTGCTCGACGTCGGCCACCAGCGGCTGGGCGCCGGTCTCACGGATGGCGCCGGCCTGCTCCTCCTTGCGGATCACGCCGGTCACCTCGTGACCGGCTGCGACGAGGCGGGGGGCGGCGAGCCGGGCGACCTTGCCGTGGGCTCCGACGATGACGACCTTGGACATGGGGACTCCTTGCGTGGACCGAGGTTGAACCAGGTGCCGTCACCGTGCCGGTGGCGGCCGTCCTGTCCCAACGTCGCTGGGCGCGCACCATTCCCCGGGCGCAGCCGAGCCCCGTGCCGTCCAGGGACCGTCGATCCCCGGATCGGCGCGGCCCCCGTCCGCCGCGCCGCGGGCGGCACGGTGGAGCCATGACCTCCACCCAGTCCACCCCGCCCACCCAGTCCGCGCGTACGGCCCCCCACGACCTGCGCGGACGGCAGCTCGTGGCCGACCTGCGCACGGCGTACGCCCGCGACGACGGGGACTCCCGGGCGGCGGAGGTGGTCGACGGGCCGCTCGCGCGCAGCGAGGAGCTCGCGGTGCTCGGCGCCCAGCGGGTGGGGCCCTCGGGTGCGGTCGGCGGGCAGATGACCTAGCGTCGGCCAGGTGAGTCGGCATCAGCGACGTCAGCGAGGACACGCACCGCGGCGACCGGTGGTACGCCGCCGCCACGTCGTGGCCCCGCAGCCCAGTGCGGAGGCCCAGCCGCTGCTGCAGGAGCTCAAGCGCGGGTTGTACTCCGACGACCCGCTGGACCTGTTGATGACCGTGTCCGGTCTCGTCGTGGCCCTCGAGCCCGCGCCGCTCGCCACCGCCGGTGACGAGCCGCCGACCGACCTGCGGACCCTCGTGGAGAGCTTCCTCGAGATCGACCTCGCCCCGACGACGGCGGCCCTGCACGTGCTGGCCGTCCTGACCGAGGACGACCTGCTGGCGCGACGGATCACCGCGGTGCTCCATGAGCGCAGCCAGCCGATGCCGCGCTGGCTGCGCGACCTCGGGTCGGTCGTCGTCACGGGCGCCCTCACCTGCACCCACCCGCTCGGGGACGGCGCCAACCAGGCCGTCGGCCTCCGGCTGGCCGACGGCGGCGAGCTCACGGCGCTGCTCTACGTCGACTCGATCCTCGGCGCGGTGGCCAAGGACGGCTTCATGATGCCGGCGAGCCTCGAATCCGTCCGGTCCCGGTTCGAGGAGACCGACCCCGACGTGCTCGTCCACGACGCCGACCCCGCCGAGACCCGCGGGGCGATCGAGCGGGCGGTCGCGGCCGGACGGATGCTGCACCCGCCACTGGAGTCCGACACCTGGCCGCTCTCCAGACCCTTGGTCGACTGGGCCACCCGCCTGCTGCCGCCCCCGCAGGAGGCCCCCCGGGAGTGGGACCAGGGGCGGACCGACGCCCTGGCGGCTCGTTTCCTCGCCTCCCGCCACGGGTCCGGGCATGCGGGTGACCGCGGTCTGCTCGACGGCCTGCTGTGGTTGGGCACCGGCTACCACAGCGGTGACCCCCTGCAGTGGAGCCCGATCCGGGTCGAGGCGCTCCTGCTCGACATGGTGCCGCGCAAGATCCGCACCGACCCCGACGAGCTGGCCCGCTTCCCCGGCCTGCTGCGGTCCTTCGTCCGGTTCGCGCATCACGAGACCGGGGTCCCGGACCACCTGACCGACATGACGCTCGACGCCGTGCGCGACTGCGAGGGGGAGTTCCTCGCACGGGTCACCGAGGGCGGGGACGGGTTGCTGAGTCTGCTGGACCTGCTCGCAGGGCGGGACGCCGGCCTCCAGGAGACCTGGGACGCCGAGGCGGTCGGCGGCCCCGAGCAGCTGGCCGCGCTCGACGCGACCCCGCTGCCCGATGAACCCTTCGAGGAGGGCGGCATCCCCGCGGACGTCCTCGACAAGGTGCGCGCGATCCTGCACCACTGCGAGGTGGTCACCACCGACCTGCTCGACGTCGAGCACCGCACCGCGGCCCGGCGGCTGCTGAGGAGGCTCGCCCTCGCCGACCCCGCCTACCTCGGGGGCAGGGCCGCGGCGCACACCCATGCGGCCGCGGTGACCTGGATGGTCGCGCACGCCAACGACTCCGTCGGCCCCCACGCCGACCTCACCGCGGCCGAGCTGCTCGAGGCCTTCGGGTCCCGGTCGGCCTCCCAGCGGGCGGCGAAGTTCCGCACCATCCTCGGCCTGCCCGAGTTCCGGGCCTACGAGGGACCCATGCGGCTGGGCAGCCCGGACCTGCTGGTCTCCGGGCGCCGGGCCGAGCTCCTCGACGCGCACCTGAGGCGCGGCCACTGACCAGGACCCGGACGCGGCGGGTGCCTGCCCGCGTGGTCAGCCGCACGCGGGTGCGGGTGGGCTGTCGGTGGTCTCTCCTAGGGTTCTGTGCCAGGTCACGACGAGAGGGGAATGCGGTGCCGGGCAACAAGATCGTGGACGAGGACGAGGTGCTGCGGTGGTTCGCCACCGGGCGCACCTACCCGTGGATGCAGGCCGAGCACGAGCGGCGTTACGGCGTCACCACCAGCCTGAGCCTGTGGAGCGAGTTCCGCCGACGCAAGGGGCTCGAGCGTCGCTCCGGGCAGGACGTGACCGCGCTCGTCCCGTGGCGGGTCGAGGAACGGCACCGGTGGGCCACGCCACTGGTGATGCTGCGGACCGAGGAGCGTCGCCGCGCGGGCCGGGCGTTGCCGGCGACCTCGCGCGACCGGCTGCTGCGGTGGCGGCGGCGGATGGAGCGGGACGGCACGGTCGTGGCGTACGACCCGTCGACCCCGGACGGGTTCAGCCTTGTCCCGCGCGAACCGTACGACACCGACCTGGTCCGGGCACCGACCGTCGTCGAGACCGTCGGCGGTGCGACGGTCGGACCCGCCTCGTCGGGGTCGGGGCTGGGTGAGCCTTCGCGACGGTGAGCGGCGAGGGTCGGCGCCCGCTGCTGGTCTCCGGCTGGCACGACGGCACCGAGAACATCGTCGAGAGCACCAGCGCGGGCACCCTGGTCCGGGGGCACGAGCTCGCGCCTGGACTGCTCTGCGCGGACGCGTGCCGGGCGGCTCACGACGAGATCCGGGTCGGCCGCTACTGGTGCCGACGCGGGCGAGGGCGCGACCAGGACCGAGACGGCAGGATGCCCCCATGCCCGACCAGCAGCACGGCCTCGTCTTCCCCGCCGACCCGCACGACCCGACCCGCCGCAGCACCACCGCGCTCGGGCGGGCCGTCGTGTCCGACGCGCTGCGCGCCGCCGACGCGGTCGGGGCACGGGCCGCGGCGGCGGAGACCGGGTGGCGCTCGGACTACCTGGTGCACTTCCGCCGCCTGGTCGAGGCCGGTCTCGCCTCGCCCGACGCCGCCGTCGACGTCGCCCGGGCCGGGCTCGACTCCCTGCACGAGCGGATGCGCGTGGCCACCGACCGGACGGGCGAGGAGGACTCCCGGCTGGCCGACTGGGCCCCCTCGGCCGCCTTCGACACCGTGGAGCAGACCGGCACGGCCGAGCCGGTCACCGAGCTGGTGCTGCCCTACCGCGGGGAGCGGCTGCGCGGGGACGCCGTCCGCCGCCGCGTCGACGCGTGGGTCGCCGCCGGCGTGGTCGAGCCGAGCGTGGCCGAGGCCGTCGCGGCGGTGCTGGACAACCCCGACTGGCTGCGCCTGGAGGGGCGTACGGTCGCCGTCGTCGGCGCCGGCTCCGAGATGGGCCCGCTGCCCTCGCTGGTGCGCTGGGGTGCCCGGGTCGCGGCCGTCGACCTGCCACGCGACGACCTCTGGGCCCGGGTCGGCGACACCGTGCGCGGGGGCGCCGCCACGGTGGTCAGCCCGGCCCGCGACGGGCGGCCCGGTGCCGACCTGCTCGCCGACGTCCCGGCGCTGACCGACTGGCTCGCCGCGCAGCCGGGCACCCTCGTCCTGGGCAGCTACGTCTACGCCGACGGGGCCACCAACGTCCGCGTCAGCACGGCCGTCGACGAGCTGGGCCGTCGCCTGCTCCACTCCGCCCGGGGCACGGACCAGGTCGCCCTCGCGTTCCTGGCCACCCCCACCGACGTCTTCGCCGTGCCCGCCGAGGCCGTCGACGCCGCGACGCAGGCCTACGAGGACCGTTCCCGCGTGGCCCGCACCCTCGGTCGCCCGCTGCGCACCGCCTCGGGCGGCCGGCTGCTGCGCCGGCCGTACGCCCCCGGCTCCGACCCCGGCCTCAACGACTCCCTGGTGCCGCAGCAGGGGCCCAACTACGCGCTGGCCAAGCGGCTGCAGCGCTGGCGCGCCACGGTGGCCCGCCACGACGGCGTCACGGTCTCGATGAACGTCGCCCCGCCGACCCGCACCCGCTCCGTGCTGAAGAACCGCGGTCTCGCGGCGGCGTACGCGGGGGCGCACCGGTTCGGGGTCGAGGTGTTCGACCCGTCGACGTCCCACGTGCTGATGGCCGCGCTGCTCGTGCACGACCTGCACACCGACGGTGGTCCGCGCCACGAGCACCCCTGGGAGGACGAGGCGTACGCCGCCGCCCACGGCGGGCTGTGGCGCACGGCCTACGCGCCGCGCAGCGCGCTCGGGCTGGCCGCGCTGCTCGGGGTCGGTGCCGCGCGGGGCTGACGACCCACCGCTGCGTGCAGGTCAGGCCGGTCGTGGGTGGTACGGCAGCCGCGCGCCCACCCAGCCCCAGTCGATGCGTTCCTGCTCCAAGCGGACCGCGGCACCGAAACGGTCGCTGACCAGGTCTGCGTAGATCGCGGACTCGGCGGGGTCGAGCCGGTCGAGGAGGGCCGCGGTCGGTGAGGGCTCGCGGCCCCATCGCTCGGAGTGGGCCAGGAGCGTCTCGCGGTCCATGAGGAAGGAGCGTGTCCGGGGCAGCCAGGCGCGCAACCGGTGCAGGATCGCGAACCCGTGCGTGTCGAGGTCGCCCCAGTAGTCCACGGCGGCGGCGTGCAACCACGGCATGGCGCCGATGCGGTCGACCTCGAACCCCTTGCCCCACACGACGATCCCGTCCGTCGGCAGCGGCAGGCTGAGGAAGGTCACCTCGTTCTCCACGATCACCGCTCGGCGCACGTCGACCGTCGAACGCGCCAGCTCGTCGACCCGGAGGACCGCCTCGGAGAGGGCTGGCATGGTCGCGAGCGTCCCGGGTGCGAAGCGCAGTCGCAGCGTCTCGGGTCTCGTGGCGAGCCCGAGCGCGCGGGTGAACGGAACCGTCGCGCCCGGGACGCCGAGCAGCGTCGCGAGCAGGCCGCGGTGGCGCTCGACGACCTTCGTGTCGGCCCCCGGGGCGTCGATCTCCCGGAGGTGACGCCCACTACCGCGGGCGCCGACCAACCAGCGGTACGCCGCCAGCACCCCGGCCCACTCCCCGCCGACGGCGAGCGCACGGAGGGGGTGGGCCACGACCCAGTCCCGGACCGCGGGGACCTCGGCCACCAGGTCCAGCACCGCCCGGTAGGCCACGACCTCCTCCCGGACCCCGAGCAGCTCCCACGCCTGGTCGTACTCGGTGACCCGGACCCGGCCGGGCAGCAGGTTGCGACCGATCGCGCGCCCGCCGACGGGGGTGCGGACCACGTCGTAGCGGGACCCGCCGCGCCCGTCGCCACCAGCCTGCAGCGCGGCGGCCCACCGGCGTACGGCCTCGAGGTCGTCACCGATCAGCGAGGCCGCGGGTCGGCGGACCGGCAGGTCCACGGTCGGGAACGGCTCGTCGGCAGCATAGGCCCGCAACAGCGAACCGTCGTCCCAGCGCCGCCGTACGGCGGTGGCGACGTCGGCCGCGGTGGTCCATGGCCGGCTGCGGGCGACGGGGCTCACGCGCCGTCCCGGCGTGCGTGGAACTGCTCGATCGTCAGGGTCTGCAGGCGCGACGCGCTGCCGGTGGGGTTGTCGACGAACCCGATCGCGCGCACGAAGGGCTCGATGACGTGCACCTTCTGCAGCGGCGTGACGATCAGCAGCTGCAGGCCCAGCTTGGCGAACAGCTCGAGGGCGTAGCGGGTGGAGGCGTCCGATCCGCGACCGAAGGCCTCGTCGATGACGGCGAACCGGAAGTCCTTGGAGCGCTCGACTCCCCAGTCGAGGCCGAACTGGTAGGCCAGGGAGGCCGCGAGGATCGTGTAGGCCAGCTTCTCCTTCTGCCCGCCCGACTTGCCGTCGGAGTCGCGGTAGTGCTCCCACTCCGCGCCCGTCTCCTTGTCGCGCTCGGAGGCGGAGAAGGAGAACCAGGTGCGGACGTCGGTCACCCGGCGGGTCCAGGTGCGGTCGGAGTCGGCGTGACCCTCCCGCCCGCGGAACCGCTCGATGATGCGTTGCACATCGGCGAACCGCTGCTCGGAGTAGTGGTCGTCGTCCGGGCTCAGCGCGTCGTCGGTCGCGGCGCGCAGGTCGTTGCGGAAGGCCTGGACCTCCTGGTTGACGGTGCGCTCGGTGACCAGCTCGATGTAGCGGCCCGCGCTGTAGTCGATGGCGCCGAGCGCCTCGTTGATCCGCCCGACCCGTTCGTGGATCTCCTCGGCCTGACGGCGCAGCCACGAGTTGAACTGCGCCAGCTCCCGGATCGTGTTGGTGGTGAGCTGACGCCTGAACTCGGTCTCGAACGTCGGCAGGTCGTCGGAGGCCACCCGCTCCCGGAACGCGCGGAACTCGCCCCGGGCCGCTACGTCTGCGTCCATCTCGGTCGTGGCCTCCGGCCACGTGCGACGCACCTCGTGCATGTGCTGCTGCAGGGTGGTGGCGTAGCCACCGAGCTCTCGGCCCAGGGTCTCGACGGCCCTGGTCAGCTCCTCGGTCATCGCAGCGGCGACCTCGTCGCACCGGTCCGGGTCGTCGGGCAGTCGGCGCCCGGCCCGGGAGGCCAGCTCGGGGTAGAGACCGCGGGCGGCCTCCACGGTGGCCGGGTCCGCCGCCGCGACCACCGCCTGCTCGCGCTCCTGGGCCGAGCGGTCACGCCCGAGGCGGGCCTCGAGGTCGCCCACCCGCCGGTCGGCCTGCTTCAGCTCACCCTCGGCCGCGCGGGTGCGGTCGAGGTTGTCGGTCAGGAGCTGCTCGAGCTCGTGCAGCCGGGTGGACCCGGCCAGCAGCCGCTCACGCTCCGCGCGCGCACGGTCGGCCTCGTCGCGGGCGGCCTCCCAGTCGAGCTCGGCCCAGGAGGTGTGCTCCTCGAGCTTGGCCAGGGCTGCGGCCCGGACGTCGCGCCGACCTCGGTCGCCGTCGAGGTGCTCCAGCTCCTCCTCGAGCGTCAGCAGCGTGACCTGGAGTTCCTGCAGCTGCCCGGTCAGCGCGGCGATCTTGGCCTCGTTGGCCCAGCCGAGGACCCAGGTGCGGGGGTCGTCGACACGCGAGCGGTCATCCTTCTCGTGCCGGTCGCCGGACCGGACCTGACCCTCGCGGGTGACCGCGCGGTGCTCGGCCCGGAACGCCGTGAGGGTCTCGACGCAGCGGTGGTCGGCGCGGCCCGCCAGCTCGTGGAGCAGGTAGGGCGCGAACGGACCCTCGGCGACCCGCAGGGTGGAGGCCAGCACCAGCGTCCCGTCCGTCGACGCGGGTCGCAGCGGCACCCGGCGCGCGGCCACGCGCTCGTAGATCAGGCGCACCCCGGTGGTCGACCCGTCGCGGCGGGTGTGGGTGAGGCGGCGGCCGTTGACCCACCCCGACACCAGGTCGTAGTGCTCCTGGGGCACGAGCAGCGACTGGGCGAAGCCGTTGAGGACCCGCTCGGCCGCACCGCGCCAGACCTGGTGCTCGGGAGCGACGTCGAGCAGCTCGCCGGCGAACGGCAGGTCCTCGAAGGACACCCCGAGCTCGGCGCAGAGGCTCGCGCGCACCTCGACCAGCCGGATCGGCAGGTTGCTACGACGCCCGGCGAGGCTGGCCAGCTCCGCACGGACCTCCTCCCCGCGCCGACGCTCCTCCCCGCGCCGGGCGAGCAACCCTCCGCGCTGCTCGTCGGCCGCCGTACGTTCGCCTCCCAGGTCGGCCGCCGCGGTGGCCAGCAGACGCAGCAGCTCGGCGAACGCGGTCGCGCCGGCGGTGGGCGGCAGGCCCGCCCCGGCGACCTGCTCGTCGAAGCGCCGCCGGCGCTCCCGGCGGCGGTGGTGCTCGAGGTCTGCGGCGGTCGCGAGCCGCTCGAGCTCGGCGAGGCGCTGTCCACCGGCCCCGGCCCGCTCCTCGATCAGACCCTCCCGGTCGGCGCGTAGCCGGTCCACCCGCTCCTGGGTCGTCGAGGCTTCGTCACGGCACAGCTCCAGCCGCTCGGCGTCCGCGGCGAGCCGTGTGGTGAGCAGGTCCCGACGCAGCTCGGCGAAGAACAGCCGCAGTGCCGCACGCTCGCGCTCGGCGGCTGCGCGCCGCTCCAGTGCGTGGTCGTAGCGATCGGCCGCGGTGCACAGGGGGTCCAGGGCCGCCAGCTGCTCGCGGGCTCGGCGCACGGCGTCGTGGGCGCGGGTGAGGTCCTCGAAGTGGGCCACGATGTCGCGGACCCGACCGCCGGCATCGGCGGGCTCGAGCATGTGCAGGCGCACGAAGTCGTTGAGGTTGCCGACCGACTTCATCGAGACCGTCTGGTGGAACAGCTCCATGGCCTGGTCGGAGCGGATCGACAGCAACCGGCGGACGCGGGCGGCGTACTCGGGATAGGTGGTGGCGATCTCGGCACCCGCCGAGCGCAGACGGCGGCGCAGCTCGTTGAGGTCAGGGCCGAAGTCGGCGAAGTCGCCGCCGATGGACAGCTCCTTGCCGGCGGTGACGAAGAAGCGGTCGGGCTGGCCGGCCTGGTCCTTCTGGTGGAAGACCTGGGCGATGGTGACGGTCTCGTCGTACCCCTCGTTGGCGAAGACGCCGAGCACGACGGAGTACGTGCGGTGGTCGCGCAGACCGATCGGGCGCGATGCCCCGGTGCTCTCGACACGCTCCGACTTGTAGTGCCCCTGGACGTAGCTGCGCAGCGTGCGCTCCTTGGCCTCCGCCCCGGCGGCCTTGTTGTAGCTGATCCGGTGGGCCGGCAGCAGCAGGGTGGTGAGGGCGTCGACGAGCGTGGACTTCCCGCTGCCGATGTCACCTGTCAGCAGGGCGGTGTCACCCTCCGGGCTCAGCCGCCACACGCGCTGGTCGAAGGTGCCCCAGTTGAAGACCTCGAGATGGCGTAGCCGGTAGCCGGCTCGCCGGTGGTGGCCTCCGGGGTCCAGCTGCAGGGCGGAGAACAGGGCGTCACTCATGGTCGGGTGCCTCCGGCAGCTGGTCGGGTCGGCGGCGCGTGGCGTACTCCTCGAGCCGGCCCGCGAAGTCGGAGAGCGTCTGGGCGTCCACGTAGGCCTTGAGGATGCGGCGGACCTCCCACTGGTCACGCTGGCCTCGCAGCTGGCGGACGAAGCCGAGCTCGGCCGCCTTGGCCAGGGTCCGGTCGACCTGGTCGATCACCCGCGCCTCGTCGGAGCTGTCGCCGGTGAAGACCCGGAGCATCTCGACCACCTGGCCGCGGCTCAGCACCAGCCGGCCCTCGGCGCTGGTCGACTCGTGCTCGACCAGGCGCTTGCGCAGCAGCACCAGCAGCAGGCTGACGTGGTACGTCAGGGTGCGACGCTGCACCAGCCGGGGCAGGGCGTCCTGGCCGTCCTCGGCCTCGCGGGTGCGCAGGTAGGCGTACCCCTCGCCATCGTCGACCACGACCTCCACGCCGAGCGTCGCGAAGTGGGCGCGGACGGCGGCGGCGTGCCGGTCGAGGTGCTCCCAGGCGTCCTCGTGCGTCTCGCGGTAGACCACGCCGCGCATCAACGTGATCGCTGCGACCGCGACCGCTCGCTCCTCCGGTGACCGGGTCACGTCCCCTCACCTCCTGCTGACCGTGACCAGGGGGAGGCGCACCCTGCGGGGCACGCCGCCCAGGTCGGCGTACTCGAGCAGGGACTCGCTGCTCTCGTCGAGGTCGACCACCAGGTCGTCCTCGACCAGGGACAGGTAGCCGATGATCTCGGCGACGCCCTGCTGCACCGGACGCGCGTCGAGGATGTCGGCCAGCAGTGCCGAGCGGCCGGCCGGGAGGACTTCGCGGACGTTGTCGGCCAGGCGGGCCTGGTCCACGAAGGTCTGGGTGAACAGGGCGGAGACGTCGAGGTCCTCGGTGTCGACGGGCCCGAGGATGCTGTCGACGGCGGCGGGTGGCCTCGAGTCGTAGAGCGGCCGCTCGAAGGGCAGCGCGAGCGAGATGCCGGGCAGCTCGAGGTCCAGCCCCACCTCGGACCCGGGAGGGGGAGCGGTGCGGACGGCCACGGCCGCGGACTCCACCTCGCGGACCAGGTCGAGCACACGGCGGTTCTCCAGCCACACCTGGTCGTCGAGGAACCGGCGCAGCTGCTCGGAGATCTGTCGCACCGTCTGCTGCGTGCGCTCGGCGGCCTCCGACCAGTCATGGTGCACCCGGCGCATCCGGTGGTCGACCTCGATCGCGGACAGGGCCTGCACCCGGGCGAGCAGGTCGGAGAGCTCGTCCTGGCGGCGCTCGGAGAGCAGGAAGTCGTAGAAGGCCTGGAAGCTGGTGCCCTGGTCGGAGGTGCTGATGTCGGCGCGGCCGGCGACCAGCTCGGCCAGCAGCTCACCCTTGGAGCCGGTCCAGGAGGCGATCTTCTCGCGGGCGGCGCGATCGAGCCCACGGAAGTTGTCCTCGACCTCGCGGAAGTCCGAGAGCAGCTCGCGCGCCGTCGCGGAGAGCTGCTGGTAGCGGTCGCGCAGCCCGCCGTCACTCAGCAACGGTGCGCCGCCGGCCTCGGCCTCGGCGATCTGGCGGTCGACCTCGTCGCGCTGGCGGTGCAGCTCGGCGATCCGGGCGTCGGGGTCGGCCTCGGAGCCGCGGACCATCTGCCGCAGCAGGTCGACCACCGTGTGCAGCCGCGACTCGGTGCCGACGAAGGAGCGCGTCCGCAGGCCGACCACCCAGGAGTACGCCTTCTCGAGCGCGGGCGTCGCGTCGTAGTGCACGTCGTCCGAGCCGGTGGGGTAGAAGCGCCGCAGCCATCCGGACTCGGGCGCGGCCCAGGCCTCCAGGTAGTCCGCCGCGCTCCGGGGGTACGGCGGGTCGTCGCGCGCGGCCGGGTCGTCCGAGGCGTTGAGCACCGCCAGCTGCTCCTCGAGCGCAGCGGCCAGCTCCACCGACGACGTGGCGCCGCGGGTCGCGTCGACGAAGTGCGAGCCGAGGAAGCCGACGACCAGCGGAGCGTGCTGGGCGCGCAGCAGACGCCACGCGGGGTGCTTGTCCCGCAGCAGCTCGATCGAGGCGACGTCCACGGACGACAGGGTAGGAGTCGGCGCCGACAGGCCGGGGCGGGCGGGGTCGCGGTACGCCCCGGGTCGGTCGCGCACCACCGGATCTCCGCGGTCCGGGAGCGGTGGGGAGACTGCGTCATCGACGGCACGGTGGGCAGGTCGCTGGAGCCGGTAGGAGCCCGGCCCGGTCCACAGTGAGTGTCTCGCCGTGCTCGGTGAGGCCGTGCATGCGGCCTCGGTGGCGCCGTGATCGGGGCGCGTGGCTGGCTCCCGGGGACGTCCGAGAGCAGGTGGTCCCCCTGGTGGCGGGGCTGGGGACGGTGACGATGTCGACACCGCCCTGCGCTGGGGAGGAGCAGGTCGGGACGCTCGCGGTGCAGGTGCTGGCCGCCCGGACCGTGCTCGGGTCGACCCACGAGCCGACCGTCCGGCCGGACCTCGACGGCCGCCACCGCGTGCGGGTGCCGGCCTGGTGGGGGGTCCACCCTGGAGCGGGGTGGACGTGCGGTGCGTCCTGCTGACGGCCGACCGCCGTCTCGGCGCGTCACCGGGGCTCCGCTGCCCGGTGACCGTGGTGCCGGCCTGGGGACGGGGCGTACCCCTGCGGGTGACTGCGCGCTCGGCCGTAGACCCTGCGCGGCCTGGCCCCCATAGTGGCCCGATGGCTTCGGTGACCCACGGACTCGACGACGTGCAGAGCGACCGTGCCGCGGGGGTGCTGCTCGGCCTGGCGTGCGGCGACGCGCTCGGGGTGCCGTACGAGCACGGGACGCCGCCCGGGCCGGGCGAGCCCGCCGAGATGACCGGCGGCGGGCCCGGCGGCCTCGCGCCGGGGGAGTGGAGCGACGACACCGCGATGGCCGTCGCCATCGCCGACGTCGCGGCCACCGGCGCCGACCTGACCACGCCGGAGGCGCTCGACGCGATCGCCGAGGGGTTCCTGGCGTGGTACGACTCCGGGCCGGCCGAGATCGGCGCGCAGACCGCTGCCGTACTCGGCGCGACCCGTGAGCGGCTCGGGGGGCACGCCTCGCCGGGCGCGGTGATGACGCAGGCCGCGGCCGACCACACCGCCGAGCACGAGCACGCGGCCGGCAACGGGGCGCTGATGCGCACCGCCGCCGTCGCCCTGGCACACCTCGACGACCGGGTGAGGCTGGCCGAGGCCGCCCGCGCGGTGGCCGCGCTGACCCACCCCGACCCGCTGGCCGTCGAGTCGTGCGTGCTGTGGTGCGAGGCGATCCGGGTGGCGGTGATCGTCGGTCAGACCGACGTGCGCGGTGGGCTCGACCTGCTGCCCACGAGCCGCCGCGCCGACTGGGCGCGGTGGATCGACGAGGCCCTCGCCGGACCGTCCTCCGGCTTCACGCCCAACGGCTTCACCGTCACCGCGCTCCAGGCCGCGACGTCGGCGGTCGTGCTGACCCCGGCCAGCCACGGCCGCGCCGGCGACCACCTGGAGGACGCGCTGCACGCCGCCGTCCGGATAGGCGACGACACCGACACGGTGGCTGCGATCGCCGGTGCGCTGCTCGGCGCCAAGTGGGGTGCCCGCTCGGTGCCCGCCGAGTGGGTCGGGCTGGTGCACGGCTGGCCCGGGCGTACCGGCGTCGACCTCGTCACCCTCGCCCGCGTCACCGCTCACGGCGGGTCCGAGGCGGGTCTGGCCTGACCGCACCGGGCGGGGGACGCCGGGGTCACCTCCGGGTCGCGTCGGGGGTGCCGCACGACCGGGGCCCCGCCGTTCTGGCGCAATTGCGCGGTTGCGACCGGCTTACCTACGAGTAACATGTCAGACGGCGACAATTGCGCCAGAACGACCGCGCCGCCCCGGGCCCGGCGGTGCTCAGCCGAAGCCGCGTGCCCCTCCGTGTGATAACCCTTGTGGCTCAGGGCCGCATCGGGGCGACCCCTCCCGGACGGGCCACTCATGGCATCTCGACCTTCTCCTCCGAACCCCAGCCACCTCCGCCGGACCCTCCTCGCGGGCCTGTCCGTGCTCGCGCTCGCTGCCGCTCTGGCCGCACCGGGTGCGGCGACCCCGCCCGCAGCAGCGGCCGCCCCGGCGTACGTCGCGCTCGGCGACTCCTACTCGTCGGGCACCGGCACCGAGAGCTACGTCGCCGACGGGACTGAGTGCCTGCGCTCGACCTCGGCGTTCCCCAGCCTGCTCGCGGCGCAGCGGGGGTACGCCCTGAACTTCCGAGCCTGCTCCGGAGCGACCATCCCCGACGTGACCACCGCCCAGCTGGGGGCGCTGGGGACGACCACGTCCCTCGTGACCGTCTCGGTCGGCGGCAACGACGCGGGGTTCGCAGACGTCCTGACCACGTGCGCCAAGCCGTGGTGGGCAGCGGACTGCGACAAGGCCGTCACCGGGGCCCAGTCCTTCATCAACGGGACGCTGCCGGGTCGCCTGTCGACCCTCTACTCCGCGATCCGGTCTCGGGCGTCCAACGCGCGGGTGGTGGTCGTGGGCTACCCGCGGATCTTCGACGGCGAGGACTGCAACGCCGCCACCTGGTTCTCCGGCGCCGAGATGACCAGGCTCAACGCCACCGCCGACCTGATGAACCGCCGGCTACGCGAGGCGGCGGCCGTACGGGGTTTCGTCTTCGCCGACCCGACGACCCGCTTCGTGGGTCACGCGGTCTGCGCCGATGCCGAGTGGCTCAACGGGTTGTCCTACCCGGTCGTCGAGAGCTATCACCCCAACAAGGCCGGGCACGCCTCCGGCTATCTGCCGACGGTCGCCGGTCAGGTGCCGGCGGCCCGGGCCATCGACTCCGGCCGGACCCGGGTGCCCGCGGACGAGATCGTGGCGTCGCAGCAGCAGTACGTGACGCTCGACCGCGACATCGAGCCGCAGGTCGTGACTGCGCCCGACCTCACGACGCCGGCCGTACGGCGCGCGGCCCGGCGGGCCGGGATCGACCTCGAGCGGTGGGTGGCGCGCCAGTCGCGCTGAGCCCGCCGCGGGTCGCGCCCGCTCGACCCGGGTGACCGCGCCCTGGCCGTGACCGGGTGCCGTACGGGCGCAATCGTGGAGTTGTGACAGCAAGTCGTCGGCAGACTGGGTTGAAACTCGACAATTGCGCTGGATCGACCAGCCAGCCAGCCAGCCAGCCAGCCAGCCAGCCTCGGCGCCCGCGCTCCGCAGCGACCTCAGCGCCCCGCGACCTCCCGCAGCCGCCCGACCACCGCGGCGGCCGCGCTCGCGACGAAGGTCTCGGCGCCACCGGTCTCCGGCACGATCGCGTG
>JBKJPE010000165.1:0-3067 GCA_046595185.1 Nocardioides sp. | reverse complement strand
CGCTCCCACCTCGACCAACGACCTGCCCCGGTGGTCGAGGAGGGAGCCCCCGCGACCGTCTCGAGACCACAACCCCGCCCCCAGCCCACCAGGTCTCGAGGGTCGGGCCCGGGGGCCCTCCCACCTCGACCAACGACCTGCCCCGGTGGTCGAGGAGGGAGCCCCCGCGACCGTCTCGAGACCACAACCCCAGCCCCGCCCACCCGGTCTCGAGGGTCGGGCCCGGGGGCCCTCCCACCTCGACCAACGAGTGTCACCAGGTCTCGAGGGTCGGGCCTGGCGGCCCTCCCACCTCGACCAACGGGTGGTCACGAAGGTCTCGAGGGTCGGGGCCGACGGCGCCTCCCACCTCGACCGACGAGTGGTCACCCGGTCTCGAGCGGGGAGCGTCGATGCCGGGGTTCAGGAGGTCCAGGCCCGCCAGAGCGCCGCGTACTCCCCGCCCTGGCGGTCGACGAGCTCCTGGTGGCTGCCGAGCTCGGCGACCCGGCCGTCGATGACCACGGCGATCCGGTCCGCGTCGTGTGCCGTGTGCAGGCGGTGGGCGATGGCCACGACGGTGCGCCCCTGCAGGAGGGCGTTCATCGACCCCTCCAACGACCGCGCCGTGCGCGGATCGATCAGGGAGGTGGCCTCGTCGAGCACCAGCGTGTGCGGGTCGGCGATGATCAGCCGGGCCAGCGCGATCTGCTGCGCCTGCGCCGGCGTCAGCGGCTGCTGGCCCGAGCCGATCCGGGTGTCCAGGCCGCCCGGGAGCCGCTCCACCCACCGGCGGGAGCCGACCGCGGCGAGGGCGGCCAACACCGCTTCGTCGGAGGAGTCCTCACGGGCCAGCACGATGTTGTCGCGCACGGTGCCGATGAAGACGTGGTGCTCCTGGGTGACCAGCGCCACCTCGGTGCGCAGCACCTCCAGCGGGAGGTCGACCAGGTCCGCCCCACCGACCGAGGCCGAGCCGGTGCGCGGCCTGTTGATCCCGGACAGCAACCGGCCCAGCGTCGACTTCCCGGAGCCGGAGGGGCCGACGACCGCCAGCCGCTCACCGGTGCCCAGCTCGAGGTCGATGCCGTGCAGGACGTCGTGGCCCGCACGGTAGGCGAAGCGCAGGTCCCGCCCGACCAGCCGACGACCGTCGGGGCGGACGTCGCGCGGTGTCCGGTCCGGTGGCACCTCGGCGATGCCGAGCAGCCGCGCGGTCGAGGTGGCCCCGACCTGCAGACGATCCAGCTCGCCGACCAGGCGGTCCAGCGGCCCGCTGAGCGCCTCGACGTAGAGCACGGCCGTGGTGATCTGGCCGAGGGACAGGTAGCCGTAGGCGTAGCCCCAGGCACCCACCACGAGCGTGACGACGCGCGGGGTGTTGAACGCGACGTCGATGACGGAGAAGAGCAGGTTGCGCAGCGTCATCGTGTAGCGCTCGGCCTGGGCGGAGACCTCGATGTCGTCGTCGCCGCGGGCCACCCGGGAACCGGACAGCCCGAGCGCCTCGACGGTGCGTGCCCCTTCGACGGTCTCGGTCAGCGTGGTGTTGATCCGGGAGTAGGTCGCCCCCTCGGTGATGTATCCCCGGGGAGCGCGACGCAGGTAGCCGCGGATCGCGGCGTAGCTGCTGCCGATCACCACCAGGGACGGCAGCGCGAGCAGCACGGAGTTGAGCAGCATCGCCACCACGGACAACGCGACCGTCAGCAGCGAGATGATCGCCATCGGCAGGCCGAACTGCACCGCCCGGCTCATGGTGCCGACGTCGCGGGTCACCCGGGTGACGAGGTCACCGGTGCTGGCACTCTCCACCCGGCCGAGCGGCAGCCGCAGGATGGTGTGGACGATGTACTCCCGCGCCGAGGCGAGCAGGTCCTGCCCGAAGAGCGTCGAGGTCCACTGGGCCGCGAAGGTGAGGAGCGCCTGCACGACCACCACGCCCACGACCAGCAGCGCGACCCGGTCGAGACCGGCGCCGCCGGCGTCGACCGTGAGGTCGACGAGGTCGCCCAGCAGCCTCGGGACGACGAGGGCGGCGGCAGCCGCGAGCCCGTTCAGCAGCACCAGGGTCGCGAAGGCACGGCGGCGCTCGGCCACGAGCGTGCGAGCGAAGCCGAGGACCGCGCGGTCGTCGGCGACCGGCCACCCACGCTCGGGGCGCCGGGACGACTCGTAGACGCGGTCGGCCTCCTCGCGCCGCAGGTGGTGCCGGATCCGCCAGGCTGCGAGCCGCGTGGCGGGCGACGCGGAGAGCGGAGGCCGTAGTCGCGGGTCGACGACCGGGGCCGCGCCACCGGGGTCCGACCAGGTGGCGGCCGAGGTGTCGGGCGCTTCGGAGGTCACGTCGCCACCTCCTCACCGGTCGACCGGACCACGATCGCGCGGTAGGTCTCGTCGTGGGCCAGCAGGTCGTCGTGACGACCGTCGGCGACGACCCGGTCCTCGGCGAGGACGACCACCCGGTCCGCGTGGTGGAGCCACAGCGGGGAACCGGTGCACACCACCGTCGTACGACCGGCGCGCAGCCCGGTGACCCGCTCCGCGATCCGGGCCTCGGTGTGAGCGTCGACAGCCGAGGTCGGCTCGACCAGGACCAGGACCGGCGTCGCGGCTGCCAGGGCGCGCGCCAGCACCACCCGCTGACGCTGGCCCCCCGACAGGCCGCGGCCGCGCTCGTCGAGCTCGCCCTGCCACCCGCCGGGCAGGGCGTCGTAGACGTCCTCTGCGTTGGCAGCCAGCAGCGCCTCCTCGGCCTGCCCGCGGGTGAGCCGGTGGTGCGGGTCGAGGGCGTCCTGGAGGGTCCCGGCGAACAGCTGGCTCCCGGTGTCGCTCACCAGGATCGTGGAGCGCACGTCGGCGAGCGAGGCGTCGGCGAGGTCGACCTCACCGAGCCGCACCCCCCACACGCCGGCCGCACGAGCAGCGTCGCGGTCGGCGATCTCGGCGCGCCTGCGGGCGCGCTCGGTGCGGGCGACCCGGGCCGTGCGTCCCTTGAGCCCCTCCCCGATCTCCTCACTCACGGGCTCGGCCGCTACCTCCCGGTGGACACCGAGCCCGTCAGTGGGGAGATCGGGGAGGGGCTCAA
>JBKJPE010000145.1:0-11319 GCA_046595185.1 Nocardioides sp. | reverse complement strand
GCCGGTGGTGGCGCCCGCGCAGGGCGGCCCGCTCGACGTCGTCGAGCACGGGGTCGACGGCCTGCTCTACCCGCCCGGGAACGCCGCAGCCATGGCGGGCCACGTCGCGGCACTGCTCGACGACCCCCTGCGGCGCAGGCTGTACGGCCTCGCCGCCCGGCGGGCGGTCCGCGACCGCTCGTGGTCCGAGGTCAACGCGGCCCTGGTCGAGCACTACCGGGGCGTGGTCGGCGCGACGCGCGAGCTGCGGACCGCGGCCTGAGGTGTCCGCGAGCGGCATCTCGGCTGCCCGCGAGCGTCATCTCGGCTCTCTGTGAGCGTCGTCTCGGCGGGCGACGACCTCCGCCGCCTCCTCGACGGTGTCCACCAGGTGCACGAGCGGCTCCATCGCGCGCCCCCGGGCCAGGGCCCGCAGCAGCGGCCAGACCGGCAGCTCCTCGGTCCAGTAGCGCTCGCCGACCAGCACCATGGGCGCCACCGACGCCTCGTCGGCGTAGTAGTTCTCGCAGGCGTCCTGGAAGACCTCCTGGACCGTCCCCCCGGCGCCGGGCAGGAAGACGATGCCTGCGTCGCAGACCTCGAGCAGGATGGCCTCGCGGGTGGCGTTGCGGCAGTACTTCGCCACGGCCGTCGCGAACGCGCCCGGGGGCTCGTGGCCGTAGTGCCAGGTGGGGATGCCCAGCGAGTCCGTCGCCTCCGGCCACCGGGCCACGACGTCGAAGGCCAGCAGCACCCAGGCGTCGATCGAGGGCCGGTACGTCGGCACCCGGGCCAGCTGCTCCAGCGCCTCGTCCAGCACGGCGGCGTCGTACGACGCGAGCCGCGCGCCCAGGTTGGCGGCCTCCATCGCGCCGGGACCACCGCCGGTGGCCACGGTGAGCGCGGCGCCGTCGGGGTCCGCGAGGAGGCGGCCCAGGCGCGCGGCGTCGCGGTAGGTGGCGTCGCCGCGCTCGGCGCGGTGCCCGCCCATGACCCCGACCAGGCGCCGCCCGGCGTGCCAGCGCGCCAGCGCCTCGTCGATGGCGTGGTCGTGCAGCGTCTCGGCGAGCGCCTGGTCGTCGGCGCCCTGCAGCCAGGCGTAGGCACGACCGTCCAGGCTGTCGCTCCAGCGCAGGGTGTCGTAGAGCTCGGCGGGGGAGTAGAGGTCGGCACGGTAGACGTCGACGGGGGTGCCCGGGAGGTCGGGCAGCACCAGCGCGCCGGCCTCCTCGACCCGGGCGGCCTCACCCGGGGCGAAGGCGCAGCCCAGGAAGGTGGCCCCGGCCAGCCGGCACCGGCGCAGCGCCTCCCCGTGGGCCGTGAGGTCGAGCGAGCGGACGCGCCAGCCGGACAGGGACCTCGCCCCAGCCGCCAGGCGCCGGTCCAGCTCGGGCAACGAGGCGACGTCGACGGTCCGGCCCCGGGTGCTGCGCATCCTCAGCGCACGCCCCACGAGTAGGTCTGCTTGCGCAGCCCCAGGTACATGAAGGTCTCCGTGCCGGCGACCCCGTCGATCGCACGGATCGAGCCGGAGATGATCTCCAGCAGGTGGTCGTCGCTCTCGCAGACCAGCTCGGCCAGGATGTCGTAACGCCCGGCGGTCACCACCACGTAGTCGACCTCCTCGAGCGCCCCGACGGCCTCGGCCACCGGCTCGATGGGGCCGTCGACGGTGATCCCGACCATCGCCTGGCGGGCGAAGCCGAGCTGGAGGGGGTCGGTGACCGCGACGATCTGCATGGCGCCGGTCTCGACGAGCCGGTGCACCCGCTGCCGCACGGCCGCCTCGGACAGCTCGACCCTCTTGCCGATCGCGGCGAACGACCGCCGACCGTCGGTCTGGAGCTCGGCGATGATGGCCTTGGAGGTCTCGTCGAGCGGCGTCGGGCGCGGGTCGCGTCGCATCGTCATGACGCCAAGATATCCTGCCACGGTCTCGCGGCCACCGCTGCCGTCGACGGGCGCCTACCAAGGATTTCGTTGAACTTGCCTTTGAGACGACTCGATCCTTCGTCGGGGGCCGGGTGCCGCGACGCGATCCACCACACCCATGCCGGCGATGCTCACGGTCGTCGGGGCCGAACCGAGCCACTCCACGCCCCCACGGTGGGGGGTGGTCGGGTGGTGGCGGCGCTCTCGGTGCTGCGTCGGTGCTGGTCTACCCGTTCCTGCGATCGCGGTCGCGGTCTCGATGAGCTCCAACGCCTCCGACCCGCGACTTGGTCCACAGCGTCGACGGCCTCACCCTCGACCACTGGCGGCACCCCTGTGCCGACCCGGACCTGTGCTCGGCGCTCGGGGGCGGCGGATCGGGGCACTGGCCGCCGCCAGGTCGACGGTGCCGGGCACTCTCGCCGCCTTCGTGCCGGCGTGGCACCGCTTCCGCCGCCGCTCGACGTCGGACCTGCTGGTCCTCCTGCCGATGGCGATCCGAGGGTCGTCCTGGGCAGGTCCCTGCTGGCGCTGTTCGCGGCGCTGCTGGGTCTCTCGTGGCGCTTCGACGACGTCGTCCTCACGGACCCCGACTCCGCCATCACCACACCTTTTCGAGGTATGTTCGGGGCGTGGCGAGGGTGGGGATCACCAGGCAGATCGACGTGATCGGCACGCCGGTGTTGGTGGCGTCGATCCTTGTTGTCATCGGCGTCGACCTGCGCGACCGCCCGCGGCAGGTCCCTGGTGGCTGAGGGCCGCGGGGAGCGCAACCTCCTGGACGCGGTCCCTCGCTGCGCCTGGCTCGACGACCCGGCCCGGCCCGACCCCCTCGCGCCGCTGCTCGACGACGTCACCGCCGACCTCGTCGTCGTCGGCGGCGGGTACGCCGGGCTGTGGGCGGCGCTGCGGGCCCTCGAGCGCGACCCCGGGCGGACGGTCGTGGTGCTCGAGGCGGGCGCGTGCGGCCAGGAGGCCAGCGGCCGCAACGGCGGGTTCGCCTCCGCCAGCCTCACGCACGGCTTCGGCAACGGTCTCCAGCGGTGGCCCGAGGAGCTGGCCGTGCTCGACCGGATGGGGGCCGAGAACCTCGCCGCGATCGGCGGGACCGTCGAGCGGTACGCCATCGACTGCGACTTCCGCGTCTCGGGCGAGCTGACCGCGGCCACCGCGCCCCACCAGGTCGACGAGCTGGTCGCGCTGGGCGAGGCCATGTCCGCGGCGGGCCACGACGTCGAGGTCCTCGACGCGGCAGCGACCCGGGCCCGGGTCGACTCGCCGACCTGGCTCGGCGGGCTGCACGAGCCCGCGGGCACCGCCCTGGTCGAGCCGGCCCGGCTCGCGTGGGGCCTGCGGGAGGCCGTGCGCGCCGCGGGTGGCGTCGTCCACGAGGGGTCGGCGGCGACCGGCCTGGCCCGGGACGGCGCCGGGGTGCGCGTGGGCACCGCCCGGGGCAGCGTCCTGGCGCGTCACGCGGTGCTGGCCACCAACGCGTTCCCGTCGCTGCTGCGCCGGCTGCGGCTGATGACCGTGCCGGTCTACGACCACGTGCTGATGACCGAGCCGCTGGGCGCCGAGGAGCTGGCCTCGATCGGGTGGGTCGGGCGGGAGGGCCTGGCCGACGCGGGCAACCTGTTCCACTACGCGCGGCTGACCCGCGACGACCGGTTGCTGTGGGGCGGGTACGACGCGGTGTACCACTGGGGGAGCCGGATCGACCGGTCGCTGGAGCAGGGGCGTACGCACGCGCTGCTGGCCGACCAGCTCGTCGACACGTTCCCGGCGCTCGCCGACGTGCGCCTCACCCACCGCTGGGGGGGCGTGATCGACACCTGCACCCGGTTCTCGGCCTTCTTCGGCACCGCGCTCGGCGGCCGCGTCGCGTACGCCGCGGGCTACACCGGCCTCGGTGTGGCGGCGACCCGCTTCGGCGCCGACGTGGTGCTCGACCTGCTGGCCGGCGAGGAGACCGAGCGGACCGCGCTGCGGATGGTCCGCGAGAAGCCGTTGCCCTTCCCGCCCGAGCCGCTGCGCTGGGGCGGCATCACCGCGACCCGGCACTCGTTGGCCGCGGCCGACGCCCGCGGCGGGCGCCGCAACCTGTGGCTGCGTGGTCTGGACCGGGTCGGGCTCGGCTTCGACTCCTGACCTGCGGGAACAGGAGACATCATCGGGTCCGGCCGAACGCCCACGCGCCCGCGGCGCGTCAGGTGATGATGTGTCGGGGCCGCTCGGGGCCCTCATCCCCCGGTTCCCCCCGACCTGCACGAGAGGCATTCCCATGTCCGTCTTCCACCGGCCCTCCGCCCGGCGTACCACCCTGCTGGCCACCTCCGGCACCCTCGCCCTGTCCTCGCTGATCCTCGCCTCGGCGCCCGGCATGGCCGCCGGCGGCGACCGCGACGGCGACGGCATGCCCAACCGCTGGGAGGCACGGCACGGCCTCGACCCGCAGAACGCCGACGCCCGTGCGGACCTGGACAAGGACGGCCTGGCGAACCTCAAGGAGTTCCGCCAGGGCGTGCTGCCCGAGGACGAGGACACCGACGGTGACGGCCACGACGACGGCGACGAGGTCCTCGACGACGACCGCGACACCGACGTGGACGACCGCGACTCCGACGACGACGGCACCCGCGACGGTGACGAGGACTCCGACCGCGACGGCGTCGACAACGAGGACGAGGACGACGCCGCTGAGTCCTGCCGCGACGACGACGACGACTCCGACGGCGACCACGTCGCCGACGAGGACGAGAACGAGTTCGGCTACCGCGCCGGGGACGACGACTCCGACGACGACGGCGTCCTGGACGGTGACGAGGACTCCGACGACGACGGCGAGGCCGACGAGGACGACGACGACGAGGAGGGTGACGACTGCTCCCGCGACGGTGGCGAGGACGCCGGCGACCTGCTGGGGCTCATCGCGTCCTTCGACGAGGCCACCGGCGCGCTCCAGATCACCACGGACGAGCAGACCCTGAGCTTCATCGTCACCGCGGACACCGAGATCGAGTTCGAGGACTTCGAGGACGGCGACGGCGACGGCGTCGACGACAGCGACGGCGACGAGGACGGCGACGACGGGGACGACGACGGCGACGGCGACGACGGCGACGACGAGGGCTCGACGGCCGACCTGGTCGCCGGCACCGAGGTCGTCGAGGTCGACCTGGACGACGACGGGACGCTCGAGGAGATCGAGCTCCTGCGCCGCTGACGACACACGGCCGACCCACGACAGCAGCGGATCACTGCCACCAGGTGGCAGTGATCCGCTGCTGTCGTCCGGGCGTGGCCGGTCCGAGCGGCCTCAGATCAGCGAGCCGGCCTTGTCCAGCACCACGCGCAGGATCTGCTCCATCTCGTCGAAGTGCTCCTGGCCGCAGATGAGCGGGGGAGCCAGCTGGACGACCGGGTCGCCCCGGTCGTCGGCGCGGCAGTAGAGGCCCTCGGCGAAGAGCTGCTTGGAGACGAAGCCGTAGAGCAGGCGCTCGCACTCCTCCGCGCTGAAGGACTCCAGCGTGTCCTTGTCCTTGACCAGCTCGATGCCGAAGAAGTACCCGTCACCTCGGACGTCACCGACGATCGGCAGGTCCTTGAGCCGCTCGAGGGTGGACCGCAGCGCACCGGTGTTGTCACGCACGTTCTCCAGCACCTTCTCGTTCTCGAAGATGTCGAGGTTGGCCATCGCCACCGCGGTCGAGACGGGGTGCCCGCCGAAGGTGTAGCCGTGGGCGAAGGAGGCCTTCTCGGCCAGGAACGGCTCCATCAACCGGTCACTGGCGATCATGGCGCCGAGCGGGGCGTACCCCGAGGTGATGCCCTTCGCGCAGGTGATGATGTCGGGCTGGTAGCCGAAGCGCTCGGCACCGAAGATGTAGCCCAGCCGGCCGAACGCGCAGATGACCTCGTCGGAGACCAGCAGCACGTCGTACTCGTCGCAGATCTCGCGGACCCGCTGGAAGTATCCCGGGGGCGGCGGGAAGCAGCCGCCGGCGTTCTGCACCGGCTCGAGGAAGACCGCGGCCACCGTGTCGGGGCCCTCGTCCTCGATCGCCACGGCGATCTGGTCGGCGGCCCACCGGCCGAAGGCCTCGGGGTCGCTGCCGTCGAGGAAGCCGCCGGTGATCTCGGCGGCACGGTAGACGTTGGTGTTCGGGACCCGGAACGTCGACGGCACCAGCGGCTCGAACTGCTGCTTGAGCAGCGGCAGCCCGGTGATGGACAGGGCGCCGTGGGTGGTGCCGTGGTAGGCGATCGCCCGGCTGATCACCTTGTGCTTCATCGGCTTGCCGGTGAGCTTGAAGTAGTTCTTGGCCAGCTTCCAGGCGCTCTCGACGGCCTCGCCGCCGCCGGTGGTGAAGAAGACCCGGTTGAGGTCACCGGGCGCGTAGCCGGCGATCCGCTCGGCGAGCTCGATCGCGCTCGGGTGGGCGTAGGACCACAGCGGCATGAAGGCCAGCTCGCGGGCCTGCTTCGCCGCCGCCTCGGCCAGCTCCTCGCGCCCGTGGCCCAGCTGGCTCACGAAGAGCCCGGCCAGGCCGTCGAGGTAGCGCTTGCCCTGGGCGTCGAAGAGGTAGGCGCCCTCGCCCCGGACCATGATCGGCACGTCCGCGTGGTCGTAGGAGCCGTGGCGCGTGAAGTGCATCCACAGGTGGTCCTTGGCTGCCTGCTGCAGGTGGTCGTAGTCCGGGTGCATGCGTCCATGGTGCGGGCTGGTCCGGGCCAGATGCAAGCGGATTCGTGGCGCAGGGCCGGAATTGTGACGGAATCCGTCGCCTACGAGGTCCCTCTCGGTGTATACCTGACGCATGCACGACCTCGTGATCCGGGGTGGGCGGGTGTTCGACGGACACCGCCTGCGGGGGCCCGCGACCGTGGTCGTGCGCGGCACCAGGATCGCCGCGCTGCTGGGCCCGGGGGGGCCCGCGCAGTGGTCGGGCGACGCCGAGGTCGTCGAGGCCGGGGGCGGTCTGGTCGTCCCCGGCCTCGTCGACGCCCACGTCCACGCCGTCCAGGGCGGGCTCGAGCGGGTCCGCTGCGACCTCACCGCCCACACCGACCGCGCGAGCACGCTCGCCGCCGTCGCCGCCTACGCGGCCGCGCATCGCGACCTGCCCTGGCTCCTCGGCGGCGGGTGGTCCATGTCGGCCTTCCCCGGGGGCACGCCCACCGCCGTCGACCTCGACGCCGCAGTCGGGGACCGTCCGGTGTTCCTGCCCAACCGAGACCACCACGGTGCGTGGGTCAGCACCCGCACCCTGGCGCTGGCCGGCGTCGACGAGCGGACGCCCGACCCGCCCGACGGCCGGATCGAGCGCGACGACCGCGGCCGCCCGACCGGGACCCTGCACGAGGGGGCGATGGCCCTGGTGTCCCGCCTGGTGCCCCTCACGACCGACGACGAGTACGACGCCGCGCTGCTGACCGGCCAGGCCTATCTCCACTCCCTCGGCGTGACCGGGTGGCAGGACGCGATCGTCGGTGACTACGCCGGGCTCGACGACCCGGGGCCGGCGTACCACCGCGCGGCGGAGCGTGGCCACCTGACCGCCCACGTCGTCGGGGCGCTGTGGTGGGACCGGGGGCGCGGGCTCGAGCAGCTGCCCGACCTGATGGCCCGACGCAAGGCCTGGACGTACGGCCGCTTCCGCGCGACCAGCGTCAAGATCATGCAGGACGGGGTCGCCGAGAACGGCACTGCGGCGCTGGGGGTGCCCTACCTCGACCGCTGCGGGCACGCGACCTCGAACCACGGCCACTCCTTCGTCGACCCGGCAGCGCTGCGGGAGGCCGTCGTCGCGCTGGACGCGGCGGACTTCCAGGTGCACGTGCACGCCATCGGTGACCGCGGCGTGCGCGAGGCGCTCGACGCCTTCGCCGA
This sequence comes from Nocardioides sp., assembly GCA_046595185.1. Taxonomy (GTDB): domain Bacteria; phylum Actinomycetota; class Actinomycetes; order Propionibacteriales; family Nocardioidaceae; genus Nocardioides. The sequence goes on along the minus strand of JBKJPE010000145.1, from coordinate 3,518 downwards.
GGTCCCCCTGCGGCGCCGCGGCGTCGGTCGCCACCACGTGGCCCACCTGCAGATGGTCGACCCCGTCGACCTCCCCCGCTTCGCCGAGCTCGGCGTCACCGCCAACGCCCAGGCCCTGTGGGCCTGCCTGGACGAGCAGATGACGCAGCTGACGCTGCCGTTCGTCGGGGAGGAGCGGGCGCGGTGGCAGTACCCCTTCGGAGCGCTGGTGCGCCACGGGGCACGGCTGGCGATGGGCAGCGACTGGCCGGTGAGCAGCCCCGCGCCGTTCGAGGCGGTCCACACCGCGGTCAACCGCACCTCCTGGGGGGAGCACGGGCGTGGGGGCCGCGAGCCGTTCCTGCCCGAGCAGGCCCTGGACCTCACCACCGCGCTGGCGGCCTACACCTCGGGCAGCGCCTGGGTGAACGGGCGCGAGGACGAGGTGGGGACCCTCGCGTCGGGCCGGCAGGCCGACCTGGTGGTCCTCGACCGCGACCCGTTCGCCGGCCCGGCCTCGGAGATCGGCGCCGCGCAGGTGGTCGGGACCTGGGTGGCCGGCCGGCGCGTGTTCGGCGCCTGAGCGTCGGCGCTGACCGTCACGACTCAGACCACCTGGATCTGGGGGGCGTAGAGCGCCATCGCGGCCAGCGCCTGCTGGTGGTCCGCGACGGTGCCCCCGGCGCAGACCGACGACTCGACGCGCACCCAGGCGCCGGCGTCGGCGGCGGCCAGGGCGGTCGAGAGGAGGCAGCAGTCGGTGGCGACGCCGCAGAGCACGAGACGCCGCGCGCCGCCGGTCGCGGCGAGGAGCTCGGGTCCCCACTTGCCCATCGTCGGGCGGCTCACGACCGGGACGTCGGCGGGCAGCAGGGCCCGCACCTCCGGGACCAGCTCCCACAGCCCGACCTGCGCCGGGTCGAGCGCGAACGGCCAGGCGCGGTAGTAGTCGTCCCACGAGTCCCGGGGTGCGACCGGGGGCACGAACCTGGTCAGGACCACCCGTCCGGCGTGCTGCTCGACGAGGCCGCCCAGGCGCTCCACGACGCCGGCGAAGCCGGGCACGCACCACGGGCTGTCCGCGTCGGCGAAGACGTGCTGGAGGTCGACCACGACGACCCACGGCTCGTCGGGCGGCACCTCAACGACCTTCGGAGCGGGTCACCGCGCCCCGCTGCAGCAGCAGGTAGCCGACGAACCCGATCACCAGCGCGACCGGGACGCCGACCGCGGCGAAGGCCCACTCGCCCTCCTTGCCGCCGAACGGGCCCATCAGGTAGCCCTGCCACGACAGCCAGCCTGCGAAGGTGTTGGTGACCAGGCCCCACCCGACGACCGTGCCGAGCACCATCACGCCCAGGGTGGGCCAGCGCACGGCCCCGTAGCGCCCGCGCCGGTCGCCCAGCGCCGCGTCGTCGTAGTCGTGACGGCGCAGCAGCAGGTCGGCCAGCATGATTCCCGCCCAGGCCGAGATGGGGACGCCGAGGGTGATCAGGAACCCCTGGAACTGGCCGAAGAAGTCCGTGCCGAAGAACAAGACGTACACCGAACCGAGCACCATCAGCAGCCCGTCGATCCCGGCGGCGACCGGTCGTGAGACCGGCAGGCCCAGGGCCAGCAGGGACAGGCCCGAGGAGTAGATGTCGAGCAGCGCGCCGCCGACCAGGCCGAGGACGGCGACCACCACGAACGGCACCAGGAACCACGTGGGCAGCAGGCCCGCGAGGGCACCGATCGGGTCGGCCCCGATCGCGGCGCCGAGCTCGGGGTCCGAGCCTGCGAGCAGCAGTCCCAGCCCGATCAGCACCAGGTTGGCCACCGAGAGCCCCGCGGTGGTCCAGGCCCCCACGCCGAAGGTCGAGGCGCTGCGCGGCAGGTAGCGGGAGTAGTCGGCCGCGGCGTTGATCCACCCGAGCCCGGTGGCCGTGGCCACCAGGACGATCGCGCCGACCACGCCGGCGGTCGTGCCGGAGGGCAGCGCGGCGACGGCGCCGAGGTCGACCTCGTCCAGCACGAGGACCAGGTAGACGGCCGTGAGCGCGACGCCGATCCCGGTGATCCAGGTCTGCACCCGCATGATCAGGTCGAACCCGATCACACCACCGGCCACGATCAGGACCACCACCACGGCCAGCGCGACCGCCAGCGTCGCGTCTCCGCCGCCCCAGCCCAGCTCACGGAAGACGGTGGCCGTGGCCAGGGCGGCCAACGAGGTCAGCACGGTCTCCCAGCCGACGGTCAGCAGCCAGGACACCGCGGACGGGACCCGGTTGCCCTCGACCCCGAAGGCGGCGCGCGAGAGCACCAGCGTGGGCGCGGAGCCACGCTTGCCGGCGGTGGCGACCAGGCCGGAGAGCAGCCCGGCGCCGACGATGCCGACCACGGAGGCCAGCAGGGCCTGGCCGAGGCTGATGCCGTACGACAGCGCGAACGCGCCGTAGCTGATGCCGAAGACCGAGATCGACGCGGCCGTCCAGGGCCAGAACAGGTCGCGGGGGCGACCTTTGCGCTCGGCCTCCGCGATCACGTTGATGCCGTTGGTCTCCACGCGTCCCTGGGGCCCGGCGGGGGCCGTCTCGGTCATGCCCCGAGGGTACGGCGCGAGGTGTCGCCGGCGTACGGCACCGTCGTTCCGCGGCGAACGACTGGCCGGATGCGACGGAATCGGTTGACCATGCCATTTCGCACTACCGGATCCGTCATGGCGTGCCCTAGGGTCGAAGCATGGCCGACCAGACCTTCCGCAACGTCGTCGGCGGCGAGCTCGTCGACGCCGCCTCCGGCGAGACCTACGACGTCCTCGACCCCACGACCGGCGAGGTCTACGCCTCCGCCCCCCGCTCGGGGGCCGAGGACGTGGACCGCGCCTACCGTGCCGCCGAGAGCGCCTTCGAGACCTGGGGCGAGAGCACCCCGGCCGAGCGGCAGCTGGCGATGCTGCGCATCGCCGACGCACTGGAGCGCCGCGCGCCCGAGTTCGTCGAGGTGGAGAGCCGCGACACCGGGAAGCCGCTGGGCTTCACCACCACCGAGGAGCTGCCGCCGGCGATCGACCAGCTGCGGTTCTTCGCCGGTGCCGCACGCGTCCTGGAGGGTCGGGCCGCGGGGGAGTACCTCGCCGACCACACCTCGTTCGTGCGCCGCGAGCCGATCGGGGTGGTCGGCCAGGTGACGCCCTGGAACTACCCGCTGATGATGATGGTCTGGAAGATCGCACCGGCCCTCGCCGCCGGCAACACGATCGTGCTGAAGCCGAGCGACACGACGCCGGCCTCGACCACCCTCTTCGCCGAGATGTGCCAGGAGTTCCTGCCGCCGGGCGTCTCCAACGTGGTCACCGGCGACCGCGACACCGGCCGCACCCTCGTGGAGCACCCGACGCCGCAGCTGGTCGCGATCACCGGCTCGGTGCGGGCCGGCATGCAGGTCGCCCACTCCGCCGCCGACCAGCTCAAGCGGGTCCACCTCGAGCTGGGTGGCAAGGCACCGGTGATCGTCTTCGACGACGCCGACGTCGCCGCCGCCGCCGAGGGCATCGC
>JBKJPE010000125.1:0-7207 GCA_046595185.1 Nocardioides sp. | reverse complement strand
CGCCGCCGCCGCCGCGGGCGCGCTCGAGGTCGCCGACGGCCCCTGCCTGGCCCTGCTGTCGTCCGCCGGGCTGCTGGCCCGCACCGCCCCGCTGGACCCCGAGGCCGACGGCGGCGGCGTCGTCGGCGCCACCGACGGCAGCGGCGGCCGTCGCGCCCACGACGTGGTCGTGTCGGCGGTCCGCACGACCACGCGCGGGGAGGTCGGCGTGCTCACCTCCGCCGGCCGCCTGCACCGCCTGGGCGTCCTGGACCTCCCGGCGCTGCCTCCCTCGAACTCCCACCCCGACCTCCAGGGCGGGGTGCCGCTGACCGAGCTGCTGGCGCTCGACCCGGGCGAGCGGGCCCTCGCCCTGTGCTCCCTGGCCGAGCACGGCCCCGGTCTGGCCCTGGGCACCCGGGCCGGCGTGGTCAAGCGGGTCAACCCCGAGGTACTCGGCCGCGACTCCTGGGAGGTCCTGCGGCTGGCCGACGGCGACGAGGTCGTCGGCGCCGTCGAGCTGGCCACCGGCGAGGAGCAGCTGTGCTTCGTCTCCAGCGACGCCCAGCTGCTGCACTTCGGCGCCGAGGCGGTGCGCCCCCAGGGGCGTACGGGCGGGGGCGTCGCCGGCATCCGGCTGGCCGCCGGGCAGCGGGTCGTCTTCTTCGGCGCCGCCGACCCGACCGCCCCGCAGGGTCACCAGGTGCTCACCGTCTCGGGGGCCTCGACCGCACTGCCGGGCACCGAGGCCGGCGCGGCGAAGCTGACCCCGCTCACCGAGTACCCCGCCAAGGGACGCGCCACCGGTGGCGTGCGCTGCCACCGCTTCCTGCGCGGCGAGGACACCCTGCTGCTGGCCTGGGTCGGGCCGGCCCCGGCACGCGCCGCGGCCGCCAGCGGGGCCCCGGTCGAGCTGCCGCCGCCGACCGGTCGACGCGACGGCTCGGGGGTCGGCCTCGCGCAGCCCGTGGCCGCCTGCGCCGGGGCCCTGGGGGCCTCCCGCGCGGCCCTCGGTGGTCACGGACCGACCACCGGCGGTGTGGGAGGCTGAGTCCATGCTCCACCGCGCCCGCCGCCCGCGCCCGCACCCGTCGTCCCCGGCCTCCGCCGCCCTCGCCGCGGCCATGCTCGTCCCGGTCGGCCTGCTCGCGGGCTGCTCCGGCGACCAGGGCGCGTCGTCGAGCTCCGCGGCCGACGCCGACGACGACGGCGAGGTCACCCCCGAGGAGGTCCTGGCGCTGGCCAAGACGACCCTCGACGAGACCACGGGCCTCCAGCTGTCGCTGACGACCGACAACCTCCCCGACGGCACCACCGGCATCACCAGCGCCACGGGGGTGGCCACCGCCGCGCCGGCCTTCGAGGGCGAGATCGCGGTCAGCCTGGCCGGCAACGCGGTCGAGGTGCCCGTGGTCGCGGTCGGTGGCGAGGTCTACGCCGAGCTGCCGCTGGTGCCGGGCTTCCAGAGCATCGACCCCGGCGAGTACGGCGCCCCGGACCCGGCGCAGCTGATCGACCCCGAGCAGGGCGTCTCGACCCTGCTCACCGCGACCGCAGAGCCCACCGAGGGCGAGACCGTGCGCGGCGGGGCCGACAACAACGAGGTGCTGACCGAGTACTCCGGCACGGTGACCGACGAGGTGATGACCAACGTGATCCCCTCGGCCGAGGGCGACTTCGACGTGGTCTACACGATCACCGAGGACGGCGAGCTGCGCTCCGCGGACCTGACCGGGGTCTTCTACCCCGCGAGTGCCGAGATGACCTACACCGTCGACCTGACCGACTACGGCACCGAGCAGGACATCACCGCCCCGTGAGCGGTCCGTGAACGGTCCCGAGGGGGTGGCGACCCGCTCGCGGGTGCTGCTGGCGCTGGCCGCCGTCGCGGTGGCCTTCGCCGCCGCCGACACCTACGTCGTCGTGCTGGCCCTGCCGGACATGGTCGCCTCCGTCGGCGTCTCGGCCGAGGAGCTCCAGCGGGCCGCCCCGATCATCTCCGGCTTCCTGCTCGGCTACGTCGCAGTGCTGCCGCTGATCGGGCGGATCGCCGACCTGCGCGGCCGTACGCCGGTGCTGGTGGGGTCGCTGGTCGTCTTCGCCCTGGGCTCCCTGGTCACGGCGCTGGCCTACGACCTGCCCAGCATGGTGGTGGGCAGGTTCCTGCAGGGGCTCGGCGGCGGCGGCCTCGTCCCGGCGACCCTGGCGCTGGTGGCCGACCTCTACCCGGCTCACCGGCGCGGGGTGCCGCTCGGCATCGTCTCCGCGGTGCAGGAGGCCGGCTCGGTGCTCGGCCCGCTGCTCGGGGCGGTGGTCCTGGCCGTGGCCGACTGGCGCGCGATCTTCGTGCTCAACCTGGTCGTCGGGGTCGGCCTCGCCCTGGCCGTGCGCGCCCTGGCCCGGCGCGACCCCGCGGTGCGGGCGGCCGGACGCACGCCCCCCGGGGGCGAGCCACCCGGTCGGCGACGCCCCGACGTCGTGGGGCTGCTGCTGCTCCTGGTGGCCACCGCGCTGGCGCTGCTGGTCGTCCTGCGGCCCTCGACGCTGCTGCGGGACCTGACGTGGGGCCAGCTCTTCGTCGGGCTGGTGCCCGGTGGGCGGTGGCTGACGCCGGTCGGCCTGGCCGCGATGGTCGCGGTGGCCCTGCTCGTGGTGTGGTGCCTGGCCGCCCGACGGCCGCTGCTGGACCTGCGCGGCTGGTGGCGCACCGCCCGGGCGGCCGACCTGGTCGGGGCGACCTACCTCGCGGTGGCCCTGGGCGGGGTGATCCTGGCCTTCGCGACCGCCGACCCGGCGGTCGAGCTCTTCGCCGACCAGGGCTGGTGGTACCTCCTCGGCTCGGCGCTGGCGACGGTGGCGCTGGTGGTGCACCTGCGCCGCGCCGCCGACCCGCTGGTGCCCCGGGGCGCGCTGCGGGCGCGCCCGGCGTGGGGCGCGGCCGTGGTCAGCTTCTTCGTCGGGGCGGCGCTCATCGCCGCGGTCGTCGACATCCCGCTCTTCGCACGCACCACGACGTACCAGGACTCCCAGCTGCTGGCCGCGCTGGTGCTGGTGCGCTTCCTGGTCGCGCTCCCGGTCGGCGCGGTCGTGGGCGGCTACCTCCTGCGCCGCGCGCCGGCCGGCGTGATCACCGCCGCGGGCATGCTGCTCGCGGCCGTCGCCTTCGCGGTGATGAGCACCTGGGGCGTCGACAGCCTGGAGAGCGTCGCCTCCGACGTGACCCTGGTGGCCTGCGGGTTCGGCTTCGGCCTGGCCCTGGCCCCGGTCAACGCCGCGGCGCTGGCCAGCACCGAGGCGGCCGTGCACGGCCTGGTCGGCGCGGTGGTCGTGGTGGCACGGATGATCGGGATGCTCGTCGGCATCTCGGCGCTGACCGCGATCGGGCTGCGCCGCTACTACGCCTCGCTGGAGGACGACCCGGTGCCCGCCGCCGTCGACGTCTGCGGCGGGCGGACCCGCTGCCAGGAGTACACCGACCTGCTGGCCGCCGCCGGGATCCCCCAGGAGCAGGCCGTCTTCGCCGGTGCCGCGGTCTGCGCGGTGGCGGCCGCGCTGCTGGCGCTGTGGCTCCTCCGCGGCGCCCGCACCCGCGAGGTCCCGCTGGTCGAGGACCGAGGCGACGGCGGTCGAGGAACGAGCGCAGCGAATGTCTCGACTCCCCGTGACTCTCACCTCACGCGAGGGACGCCACCGCCCCGACGGCGCTAGGTTGCGGTCCGTGGACTCCTTCGACGACCTGGTCGCTGCCAACGAGGCGTACGCGGCCGCGCACGACGTGTCCGGCTACGACGGCGTCGCCCGCGCCGGCGTGGCCATCGTCACCTGCATGGACTCCCGGATCCAGCCGCTGGAGATGGTCGGCCTCGGCCTCGGCGACGCCAAGATCTTCCGCAACCCCGGCGGGCGGGTGACCCCGCAGGCCCTCGAGGCGCTGGTGCTGGCCGTGCACCTGCTCAACGTCTCCCGCGTGCTGGTGGTGCCGCACACCCGCTGCGCGGTGGCCAGCAACACCGAGGCCGAGCTGCGCAGCCGGGTGGCCGCCTCCGCCGGCGGCGACGTCTCCTGGCAGCCGATCCACGTGGTCGCCGATCAGGACGAGGCGTTGGCCGACGACGTCCGCAAGGTCCGCACCCACCCGCTGATCCCCGACACCGTCCAGGTGGGCGGCTTCGTCTACGACGTCGACACCGGTCTGCTCGAGCAACGCCTCTGAGCCGAGGTGCCGCTCGCGGCGCGCCGAGATGACGCCCGCAGACAGCCGAGGTGCCGCTCGCAGACCCGGCGGGGTCAGCAGCCGCGGCGCTCGACGCCGCTGACGGCGACCGGCAGCCGGCCGGGGGCGCGCATCTCGCCCAGGAGCACCCCGACCAGCGCGGACATCGCGCCGGGGGTCGTGCCGTAGGTCGCGATCTCGACCGGCGCGGCGGCGTACCCCAGCAGGTAGGGCGTGTCGGTCGCCACGAGCACCCCGGCGGCACCCGGGCCGTCGGTCGTGCCGAGGCGTACGGGAGTCCCGTCGACGACCGTGCGCGACGGCGAGGCCCGCCACGCGGCCAGCGCGCGGTCGTCGACGCGCGCGCGACCGGTCGGCCGGGGACGGGGCGGCCGGACCTCGGTGACCGCACCGAGCGGTACGCCTGCGGCCGTCGCGGCGTCCTGGAACGCCCCCACGGCGACCGGGTCGCCCATCGGCACCAGCGGACCCCGCACGAGCGGGCCGCGGCACGGGCCGGTGGCCACGGTGACGGCGGCCCCCGACAGGGCGCGGGCCCGAGCGGCGGCGCTCTCCGCCCCACCGCGCCGGAGTGCCTCGGCCTGCTGGTGCAGCAGCATCGCGCCCACCCGTGCGGCCGCCTGCTCGAGGCGCCGGCGCTCGAGGTCTCCGCCGCGCACGGCGGAGACGATCGAGGCCCGTGTCGCCGCGGGGTCCGGGGGCACGAGCACCAGGTCGCCGCCGGCGCGCAGGAAGCCGACCGCCGGTCGGGCGACGCCGTCGAGCGCCGCCATCTCCAGCGCGTCGCTGACGACCACGCCGTCGAATCCGAGGTCGTCGCGCAGCAGGCCGTCGACGACCGGGCGGGAGACGGTGGCCGGCACGCCGGGGTCCACGGCGCCGACCGCGAGGTGGCCGATCATCACCGCCGGCAGGCCGGCGTCGACCGCCGCCTGGAACGGGACCAGGTCGGTCTCGCGCAGCTCGGCGCGGCTGCGGCCCTGGACCGGCAGCGCGAGGTGGCTGTCGGTGGTCACCGACCCGTGCCCCGGGAAGTGCTTGACCACGGGGAGCACGCCCCCCTGGAGGTAGCCGCGGGCGGCAGCGACCGTCTGCTCGGCGACGACCCCGGGGTCGGAGCCGGCCGAGCGCGAGCCGATGACCGGGTCGGCCGGCCCGACGGTGACGTCCGCGTCGGGGGCGAAGTCGGTCGTGAAGCCGAGGCGGCGCAGCTCCGCGCCCGCCGCGGCGTACGCCTGCTCGGTCAGCCGCGGCCGGTCGGCCGCCCCCGCGCTCATGAAGGCCGGGAACCGCGTGACGCCGGTGGTCAGCCGCTCGACGAGGCCGCCCTCCTGGTCGACGCCGACGAGCAGCGGCCACGGGCGGCGTACGGCCTGCTGCAGCCGGGTGGTGGTGCGCCGCACCTGCTCGGGCGAGACGACGTTGTCCTCGAAGGCGATGACGCCGCCGAGGTCGAGGCGGTCGACCATCGCGGTCGGCACGCCGGTGCCGGACCACCGCGCCACGATCACCTGGCCGGCGAGCTCCGGCACCGTCATCGCGCCGACGACCCGGGCAGCACGGTCGAGCTCGGCGCGGGTGGGCCCCCACCCGGGCTCGAGGCCCAGCCGCTCGGACACCGAGGGGGGCACCTCCTGCGACGCCGACGCGGCCCGCTCCCCCGGCTCGTCGTCGACGGGGTCGGCAGGACCGGCGCTGCAGCCGGCCACCAGCGTCGCCGAGGCCGCCAGCGAGGCGACGAGGGCGGTCAGCCGGGTGGGGGTGTGCATCGACCCCATGCTGCCACCCGTGCGGGCGCCGTCCGACCAGGCCGGTGGGGCGGCGCGGGACGTCATACGAAGAGGGGACACGGCCCCACGAGGTGCATGACGTCCCGCCTGCGGTTCGGCTCGATCCCGACGACATGGCCTCCGAGCCGGCCGACAGGCGACGACGCTCGGTGCTGGGCGGCGCGGGAGACGACCGCGGACCACGGAGCGCTAGAAGTCGATCTCCTCGTCGGAGAGGTGCCCCCCGTTGACCACGATGAACTCCTTGCGCGGCGCCACGTCGGAGCCCATCAGCAGCTCGAAGACGGTGGCCGCGGCGTCGGCGTCGTCGACGGTGAGCTTGCGCAGGGTGCGGTGGCGCGGGTCCATCGTGGTCTCGGCCAGCTGGTCGGCGTCCATCTCGCCCAGGCCCTTGTAGCGCTGGACCGGGTCCTTCCACCGCACGTTCTTCTTCGTCAGCTCGGCGAGCCTGCGCTGCAGCTCGTCGTCGGAGTAGGTGTAGACGTACTTCTCCATGCCCTTGCGGGGGTTGGTCAGCTCGATGCGGTGCAGCGGCGGGACGGCGGTGTAGACCCGGCCACTGGTGACCAGCTCGGGCATGTACTTGAAGAACAACGTGGCGAGCAGGCAGCGGATGTGGGCGCCGTCGGAGTCGGCGTCGGCCATGAAGATGATCCGGCCGTAGCGGGTGGCGTCCAGGTCGAAGGTGCGTCCCGACCCGGCGCCGACGACCTGGATGATCGAGGCGCACTCGGTGTTCTTGAGCATGTCACCGACCGAGGCCTTCTGGACGTTCAGGATCTTGCCGCGGATCGGCAGCAGCGCCTGGAAGGAGGAGTCCCGGGCCAGCTTGGCCGTGCCGAGCGCGGAGTCGCCCTCGACGATGAACAGCTCGCTGTTGCCGACGTCGCTCGAGCGGCAGTCGACGAGCTTCGCCGGCAGCGAGGAGCTCTCGAGCGCGTTCTTGCGACGCTGGGTGTCCTTGTGGGCGCGGGCGGAGATGCGTGATTTCATCTCGGCGACAATCTTGTCCAGTACCAGCGCAGACTGGGTCTTGTCGTCGCGTTTGGGCGAGGCATAACGCTCAGCCATAGCTTTGGCGACGACGTTGGCGACGATCGCCCGCACGGCGGGAGTGCCAAGTATTTCCTTGGTCTGGCCTTCGAACTGCGGTTCGGGCAGTCGAACGGTGAGAACGGCGGTCAGGCCAGCCATCACGTCGTCC
>JBKJPE010000065.1:0-39277 GCA_046595185.1 Nocardioides sp. | reverse complement strand
GTCGTTGGTCGAGGTGCAAGGGCCCCCAAGGCCCGAGACTCGAGACCCCCCGGCCCGGGCGGCGGGGTCTCGAGACGCTCGCTGCGCTCCCTCCTCGATCACCGGTCGCGCCGTTGGTCGCTCCTCGACCACCGTCACGTCGTCGGTCGAGGTGCAAGGGCCCCCAGGCCCGAGCCTCGAGACCCCCCGGCCCTGACGACGGGGTCTCGAGACGCTCGCTGCGCTCGCTCCTCGACCACCGGCGCCTCGCGCTCGCTCCTCGACCACCGGCCCTGCGCTCGCTTGCCGCGAGCGTGTGATCGGACGGCCGTACGGTTCCTGACGTGGAGGTGGTGCGCGAGGTCTGGGGTGCGGTGCTGGGCACCCAGGCCCCGCCGACCCAGGCGACCCGCTGGCTCTGCGCCCTCGTCGCGCTGGCCGTCGTGGCGCTCCCTGGCACGTGGCGGCGCAGCCGTGTCGCCGTGACCGTGGCCCACGAGGGCGCCCACGCGGCGGTCGCCGTGCTCTCCGGACGTCGGCTCGGCGGCGTCCGGCTGCACCGCGACTCCTCGGGGCTGACGCTCTCCCACGGCCGGCCGCGCGGCCCGGGGATGGTCGCCACCGCGTTCGCGGGCTACCCCGGGCCCGCCCTGCTCGGGCTGGCCGGGGCGTACCTGCTCTCGCGCGGGCACGCGCTGGCGGCGCTGTGGCTGGCGGTGCTGCTGCTGACGGGCCTGCTGCTGTGGGTGCGCAACGCGTACGGCCTGATCGCCGTCGGTGCCTCCCTGGCCCTCGTCGGGGCGGTGTCCTGGTGGGCCGAGCCGCGGTGGCAGTCGGCCGCCGCCCACGTCGGCACGTGGTTCCTGCTGCTCGGGGCGGTGCGGGCGGCCGTCGAGCTGGGGCGGGACCGTCGCCACGACCGCGGGCGCACCTCGGACGCCGACGTCCTCGCTCGGCTCACCCACGTGCCCGCCGTGGTGTGGGTGGCCGTGCTCGTCGTCGTGACCGTCGGCGCCACCCTCGTGGCCGGCCGGCTCCTGCTCCCCGCCTGACCCCTTTGTGAGACCTAGGGCCGGAGGTCGACCCACACCGCCCGGTGGTCGGAGGTCGGGAACGGGAAGGTGCCGGTCAGGCGGGACAGCGGATCGGCCCGGCGCGGCCAGAACACGCCCGACCCGGTGACCGTCATCCCGCGGCGCGGGAGGACGTAGTCGGCGCGCAGGTTGCCGGGCGCCGGGTTGTCGTTGAAGTCCGCCGTGTCGTAGCGGGGGTCGGACTCGTGCGCGAGGTTGGCGCCGCCCTGGAGCCGACTCGCCTCGACCGCGCCCGCCGAGCCCGGCATCGGGTCGGCGACCCGGCGGTGGTCGAGCAGCTGCTGGATCGCGCCGGGCACGGAGTCCCCGTCGTTCGGGTCGCTGTTCTGGTCACCGGCGACGACGAAGTCCGAACCACCGCGCAGACCGCCCGCGCTGCCCTGGTCGTCGACCATCCAGTCCCCGCGGCGGCCGGGGCGCACGTAGTCGGCCCAGAACCGGATCTCGTCGGCGTTGCGCAGGCCGTTGCGGTCCTCGGCACCGTCGAAGGTCGGGGGCGTCGGGTGCGAGACCAGGTAGTGGACCGTCTCGCCGCCGACGCGCACCGGCACGTCCCAGTGCGACTTGCTGGAGAGCCGGACGACGTCGAGCTCCGCGGGCGTGAACCAGTCCGCAGGCGCCTCGGTGGCCGGGTCGTCGGGCAGCCGCGCGCCAGGCACGTCCTTCCACAGGAAGTCCTGGAACGTGCGCACCTGTTGCTGCGCGATCGGGTAGCGGCTGAGCACGAGCATGCCGTACTGGCCCTCGAACTCCCCGAAGCCGTAGGCGTCGTTGCCACCGCCGACCGTGCCGTTGTCGTCGAGGTCGAAGCCGCTAGCCACGCCGGTGTTGGACGGCGCGGTGAAGGCGTACGGGTAGCGGATCGCGCGGGAGCGGCCGGAGTCCGGGCCCTGGGGGACCTCGAGATAGTTCTCCCGGAACAGGTCGGCGCCCTCGCCGGCCGCATCGTGGTCGAACTCGTTGACCAGCAGCACGTCGGGGCGCACCCGCTGGACCACCTCGGCGACCGCGGCTGCCTGGGTGTCGTCCGGCGTGGACAGGTCGCTGACCAGCTCGCCCTCGGTCGCACGGTTGAGCGAGGAGTTGAAGGTCGCGAACCGCACCACCGGCACCTTCCCTCTCGCCGCGCCGGCCGAGGGCCCCGACCGGGCGGGCTCCGCGGAGGCGGCCGGGACCGCGAGCAGCGGGGCGACGCCGAGCGTCGCAGTGAGCAGGGAGGCGCCGAGCGCCCGAGAGGTACGCGTCATGGGCCACACCCTGCCCGACCGCGGCGACACCCGGGCCGACCACCGGGTGAACACCGCGTGACCCTCACTCCAGCCGCGCCACCAGCGGCAACCGAGAGCGCGAGGCGACCGCCACCACCAGCGCGCTGAGCAGCGGCAGCCCGACCACCACCACCCCGAGCAGCACCCACGGCACGTCGAGGTAGTGCGCGGGCCCCGTCGCCCCGAACCCGTAGTCGATCGGGCGGGTCAGCGGGTAGGTGACCGCGATCCCGGGCACCAGCCCCACCAGGGCCCCGAGCAGTGAGCCCACCGCCCCGACGACCAGGGCGTACGACGCCGCTACCGCGCGGCGTGTCCGGGGCGCCGCGCCGACGGCGCCGAGCGTGGCCAGGTCCGGCCGCGCGTCGGAGAGCGCCAGGAAGGTCGCGGTCAACGTGCCGCCGAGCATCAGCACCGCCCCGAGCCCGCCCAGCACGAGCTGGAGGATGCGGACCTCGTCCGGGGCCTGGTAGCCGCGCTCGACGTAGAGGCTCGCCGGCCCGGGCAGCCCGGCGACGGCCTCCTTCGCGTCCTGCGCCACCCCCTCGGAGAGTCCTCCGTGCACCACGAGCGCCGTGGTGCCCACCTCGAGGCCGGCGGCACCGGCGGCCTGGCGCGAGATCACGCCCTGGGCGTTGGCCTCCCCCGCGGCGACCGGCACCGTCGTGGCCGGCACCGTCGTGCGCTCCGGGTCACCGCGGCCGACCGGGAACGCCACGACCTGCACCTCCTCGACGTCACCGACCACCGCGTCCGGGTCGTCGGTGAGCGCCACGACCCCCCCGGCGCCCAGCACCTCGGCCACCCGCTCCTGCTCCGTCGGCGACAGGTCGACGCCCGTGAGGTAGGACGGCAGTCCGGTGTCGCTGACGAGCAGGTCCCCGGCCAGCGCGCCCGTGGTCCCGGACAGCGGGTTGGGCCCCCCCGGGACGCGGAGCTCGATGACGCCCCCGGTCAGGACACCCGTCACCTCCTCGACCCCCTCGTCCGGCACCGCGGTCGCCAACGCCTGACGCACCTGCCCGACGTCGGCGGCGCGGTCCGGCGCCACGACGTTCAGCGAGACGGCGGCGTCGCCCACCGCGAGCAGCGGCGTGTAGGTCGCCGCAGCCTGCGCCTCGTCGCTGCTGGTCGCGATGCCGAGCGCGACCACGCCGGCCACCGTCGCGGCCACGGCGGCGACCGCGGGGACCGTACGGGTGCGGTGCCGGGCCGCGTCGCGGGCCGCGAAGCGCAGCGCGAGCGGGAGCCCGCGGGAGCCGCGGGCCACGACGCCGACCACGACCGGCACCAGCAGCAGCATCCCGAGCACGCAGACGATCGCGGCCGCCGCGATCGCGGTCTCCCCGCCCTGGCTCGCGCGCGCGCCGTACGTCGCAGCCCCCGCGCCGAGCGCGACCAGGACCAGGCCGACCAGCGGCGAGCGTCGTGACGGCGCGGCGTCCCCGCGCCGGCCGGCCAGCACCGCCACGACGTCCTGGCGCGACGCCAGCCAGGCCGGCACGGCGGCCGCGAGCAGCGCGCTGACCAGCCCGAAGACCAACACAGCCGCCAGGTGCAGCGGCTCGACGTCGTACGGCCCGAGCCGGCCGGTCGAGTAGCCCTGGAGCACGGGGCGCAGGGCCCACGCGGCCGCGAGCCCGCCCAGCACGCCGATCACCGACCCACCGACACCGAGCACGACCCCGGAGCCCAGCACGACCCGGCGGGCGTCCCGCGGCGCACCGCCGGCCGCCGAGACCAGCGCCAGGGTCCGCGCCTGGCGACGGGCACCCACGGCGAAGGCCGGTCCGGCCAGCAGCACCACCTCGATCAGCACCATGACCGCGATCAGGACCGCGGCGGTGACGGCGGCCTCATCGAGGACGTCCATCCCCGTCCTCACCTGGGGCGCGAGCACGCTCTCCGGTGGCGGGTCGACGAGCACGGCCCTCGAGACCACGGTCGCCCCGAGGGCGTTCAGGTCGCGGACCTGGTCCCACGAGACCGGGTCGCCGCCGACGAGCAGCGAGGACACGCCCCGGGGCTCCAGCGCGGAGCCGGGCGCCGCGGCGGCGAACGGTCGCCCGACGATCGCGGCGGACTCCGCCTCGCCGACGATGCGCAGCGCATCACCTGACGCCAGGACCAGGTCCTCCCCCACGCCCGGGCCCCGGTCGTCGAGCCTGGCGTTGACCACGACCTCGTCGGTCGAGGTCGGCAACCGGCCCGAGGTCAGCTCGACCATCCCGGCCGTCAGCGGGTCCCCCAGGTCGGTCACGAGCACCTGGGCGTCGGCCCGGCCGCGGTCGGTGTCGAACCGCACCGACCCCTCCCGCACCCGCACGCCCTGCGCGTCCAGGTCCTCGAGTCCGAGCACGGCGGCCACCGCGTCGCGGTCGGCGTCGCCCCGGCCGCTCCAGCCCGAGCCGTCGGCGGGGTCGAACATCTGGAAGGCCCGCCCGTTCCCGTGCATGTCGACCCGGGCCTCGGCCGCACCGAGCCGCCGCTCCAGGGACTCCGCACCGGTCACCGAGCTCGTGGCGTAGAGCGTGTCCGCGGTGGTGACCGCGAGCACGGGCAGCGCCAGCAGGGTCAGGGCCAGGGCCGTACGCCCCCGCGCCCGGCGGGCGTCACGGCGCGCGATCCGTAGCGGGACCCGCCAGCCGGTGGCCCAGCCCCTCACCCGACCCCGGCGACCCCGACTCACCGGGTGCTCGGCTCGAGCAGCGCGTCGACGGAGGTGGCGCCGGTGTCGTCGACCACCCGCCCGTCGCGCAGGAAGACGACCCGGTCGGCCCAGGCCGCGTGACGCGCCTCGTGGGTGACCATGACCGCGGCCGCCCCGGCGTCGCAGCGCTCCCGGAGCAGGCGCAGCACCTCCTCGCCGGTCTCGGTGTCGAGGGCACCGGTCGGCTCGTCGGCGAGGACCAGCCGGCGCTCACCGACCACGGCCCGCGCGATGGCGACCCGCTGCTGCTGGCCGCCCGACATCTCGTCGGGGAAGCGGTCGGCGAGGTCGGCGATGCCGACCTCCTCCAGCGCGAGCAGGGCGGCGGCGCGGGCCACGCGGCGGCGCTCGCCGTCCAGCTCGCGGGGCAGGGCGACGTTCTCGGCCGCGGTCAGGGCCGGGATCAGGTTGAAGTCCTGGAAGACGTAGCCGATCGCGGTGCGCCGGAGCCGGGCCCGCTCGGCCTGGCCGGCCGCCCCGAGGTCGACGCCCTCGACCTCGACCAGGCCGGAGCTGGCCTGGTCAAGCCCCCCGGCCAGGGTGAGCAGGGTCGACTTGCCGGAGCCCGAGGGCCCCATCACGGCCACCAGCTCGCCGGCGTGGGCGGTGAACGAGACGGCGACCAGCGCCCGGACCTCCGTGGCACCCTCCCCGTGCACCCGGGTCACGTCGGTCAGCTGCAGCACGGCGGTCATCGGGTCTCCTCGGTCGGGGCGGGCGCGGGGACGGTCGGGAGGTCGGGTGCGGCGCGCGGGCGGCGACGCCGCGGGCGTACGGCCCGGAGCCGCTCCCGGCTGCCGGCCAGCCAGCGGCGCTCGTCGCGCAGCAGCCGGGCGGCCTGGTCCGGCGTCACGGCCGCACCACGTCGGCGCCGGCCCGGGTGGCGCCGGCGGTGCCCGCGGCGCGCCGGCCCTCGATCGCCGCCCGGCGCAACCGTGCCTCGCAGTGGTCCAGCCAGCGCACCTCGGCCTCCGCGGCGAAGATCAGCGAGTCGACCACCAGCGACCACGCGAGGTCGTCGCCGGCCTGGCGCTTCAGGCGGGTGTAGTCCTGGAGGGCGCGCATCGTCGCCGAGCGCTGCTGCTGCACCACCGTGCCGACGTCCACGCCGGGCACGGTGACGGCCAGCGCGAGCTTGATCGCGAGCTCGTCGCGCGGGGGCTGGGTGCGCGCCACCGGCGTGGTGAACCACGCCGCGACCTCGTCGCTGCCCTGGTCGGTGAGCCGGTAGACGACGTGGCCCTCCGCGTCCTCGCCGGCACCCTCGACGAGCCCGTCACGCTCGAGCCGCGTCAGCGTCGTGTAGACCTGCCCGACGTTGAGCGGCCAGGTCGCCCCGGTGCGCTGCTCGAACTCGACGCGGAGCTGGTTGCCGTACATCGGCTGTTCCTGCAGCAGTGCGAGCAGGGCCTGCTTGACCGACACGACGACCACGTCCTCTCCGGGCCCGTCCTGGGCCGGCACCCGACCTACTCGGTATGCATAGACCATGTATACCCGGTATGCCAGGGCCGGTGTCAAGGGATCTCCCGACACGCCCGACGCCACTGCCTCCCGACGCCGGCGGAGGACCCCGGCTGGCTCGGACACCCAGCGCAGCTCCCCGTGACGCACGACCCATGCGTGAGGTTGGCTGGACCGCACAGCAGATCTCGGAGACAGAGCTCCCGGCGGCCCGGGTGGACGAACCGACGTCGACAAGGCGTTCCTGGGGTCCGCCACCTACCGCAGCCTCGGGGAGCAGCAGCTCTCACCACGCGAGGAGGCGTTCGAGAAGGGCCGGCGCACGGTCGGGCTCTTCCTGGCGCCGCTGGTCACCCTGGTCTTCTGGTTCCTGCCGCTGGACCTGGGCTACGACGACCTCGACTGGTCGTGCCGACGGTACGCCGAGACCGGCGCGATGATGCCCGAGGACGGCCTGGACCAGCTGGCGTCGTACGACGCGATCCTGCTCGGCGAGGTCGGCTGGCCCGGTGTGCCCGACCGCGTGTCGCTCTGGGGACTGCTGATCCCGATCCGTCGCCACTTCCGTCAGTACGTCACCTGCGGCCGATGACCGCCTTCGAGGGCGTGCCGTCACCGCTGCGCGGCGCCCGGGCGGGCGAGGTCGACCTGGTGGTCGTCCGGGAGAACGTCGAGGGCGAGTACCCCGAGGTCGGCGGCCGCATGAACCGCGGCTTCCCCGACGAGCTGGCCGTGCAGGAGCCGATCTTCACCCGCGTCGGCGTCTCCCGCATCGCCGAGTACGCCTTCGACCTGGCCGAGCAGCGCAGCGGCTACCTCACCTCGGCGACCAGGAGTAACGGGATCGTCCACACCATGCCGTTCTGGGACGAGGTGGTCGCCTCGGTGGCCACGGGCCACCCGGGCGGTGGGACTCCGAGCTCATCGACGCCCTTGCGGCGACGGTGGTGCTCGAGCCCGGACGCTTCGACGTCATCGTCGCGTCCAACCTGTTCGGCGACATCCTCAGCGACCTCACCGCCGCCGTGGCGGGTTCGATCGGCATCGCGCCGAGCGCCAGCATCGATCCGACGCGCGAGTTCACGTCCATGTTCGAGCCCGTGCACGGACCCGCTCCGGACATCGCCGGCTCGGGTGTCGCCCATCCCGTCGGCACGCTGTGGTCGGCGGTCATGATGCTCGACCACCTCGGCCACGGCGAGGCGGCGGCGGCGCTGATGGAGGCCGTACGCGGCTGTCTGCGCGACCCCGCGACCCGCACCGGCGACCTCGGCGGCAGCGCCTCGACCGCGCAGGTCACCGAGGCCGTCGTCCGACGTGTGCTGGGGTGAGCGCGTGCGGCCCACCGGGCCGCGACGCCTCAGCGGTAGCTGACCCGCGCCCGGTCGAGGTGGGTGTGCTCGTTGAAGGTCAGCAACCGGGTGCCGGTGGAGCCGACCAGCACACGGGTGACCGAGGAGTTCACGCAGACGGTGTTGAAGCGCTCCCACAGCCGCACCAGCGTCGCCCGGTCGGTGCCGTCGGGGTCGACGAGCCCGGCGGCCACGGCGCCGACCGGGCCGCCCGAGGTCACCGCCACGACCACGCCACCGGGCACCTCGTGGTCACCGGCACCGCGGGCGCAGGCGTCGGCCAGGGCCCGGCGCGAGCGCGCCACGAAGTCGGCGAACGTCTCCGGGTAGTCGCCCTGTCCGGCCTCGTCCAGCGCCCACCGCCCGGTGGCCTCGACGAAGACCCGCTGGAACTCGCGGCGGTCGAGCGCAGCCGTGCCGCCCTGGGGGAGGTCGGGGTGCGCGGCGACCACGCCGAGGTGGTCGAACTCGTCCCACCCGGCGTCCACCCGCACCGCCCCCGGGTCCGGCCCGGGCGCCCCGGCCTCGGCGAGTCCGGCCAGCAGGCCCTCGACGGTCTCGCGCTGGCGGCGGAGGGTCCCGCGGACGACGGCCGCCGGGCGTACGCCCTGGCCCGCGAGGTGGGCGCCCAGCAGCCGGGCCTGCTCCCACCCGAGGTCCGAGAGGACGTCGTAGTCGTCGGCGCCGAACGAGGCCTGCCCGTGCCGCACCACCAGGACGAGAGTCACGCGCGCAGGCTAGCCGGGTGCTACGCGGCGACCGCCCCCACCACCCGCGCCCGCACCACCGGGTCGGTCCACGCGCGGTGCTGGCGGGCCAACCGGGCCAGCGACCAGCAGAGCATCGGCACGGCGACCAGCAGCGGGACGTGCCAGCCGGGCAGCCGGGCCAGCAGCGAGAAGAACACCCCGGTCAGCGTGGTGCTGACGGCCAGGCGGGCGGAGTAGCCGACCATGGCCAGCGGCGGGGCCGGGGTCGCGCGCGCCGAGCGCAGGTCGGCGGGGTACGGATGGCGTGCCGACCAGCGCATCGAGGCCGCCACGACCTGCACCAGCACCACGGCCAGCGTCGCTGCGACGGCGGCGGCCTCGCCGGGTGTCGGGACACCGGCGCCCAGTGCGGCGAGCACGATCGTGGTCATGGACCCGACCACCAGCAGCTCGGCGAGGACCAGGGCCCGGGCGGTGAAGACGGTGCCGGGGTCGACGGGCAGGCTCTCGCGCCACAGCGCGCCCCGCTCGTCGAGGCACCACGCGTTGACGCCGAAGAGCAGCGCGGCGCCGGAGGCGACCAGGCCCGGGAGCACCGTCACGGACTCCCACGGCAGGCCGCCGAGCACGGCCACCAGGCCGGGTCCGCCGGCCAGCACGACCACCCCGCGGCGCATCGGCACCGCCCGCCAGACCGAGGCGCGGTCCAGGCGGAGCAGGGCCGCGAGGTCGGTGCGCGGCTGGGGGCGGGCGTGCTGGGTCCCGGTCTCGGCGCGGGCCTCGTCGACCGGCAACCGGCGCGCCGCGAGGTGGGCCGGGACGGCGCCGAGGGCCACCGCGAGGACGAACGCGAGGAGCAGCGCCGCGACGGTCAGGCCCCAGCGCAGCCCCGGGGCCGAGGCGGCGCCGACCAGGACCGTGGTCGTCGGGAGCGCGTCGAGCAGGGGCAGCAGCCGGCCGGTGGCCACCACCCCCACGGTGCCGAGCACCGCGGCCAGGACGAGGGCGCGCACCACCAGCACACCGCGCGGACCCCGCCGCAGCGCCTCCAGGGCCCAGCCGACGACCTGGGCCACCGCGGTCGCCGCCAGCAGCCAGAGCACGACGACCACCTGCGCCGAGGCCAGCAACGGTCGGGGCCCGAGGGCGTAGGCGGTGGCACCCATCAGCACCCACGCCTGCAGCAGCCAGGCGATGGTCAGCGGGGCCAGCAGCAGCGCCCCGAGGTGGTCGGTGGTGGGGCTGACGGGGTACGGCGCGGCGTGGTCGCGTGCGAGCAGCTCGCGCCCGCCGCCGCCGGTGGCCGCGGCCACCACGCCCAGGAGCAGGAAGGAGGTCAGTCCCGTGCCGAGCAGGAGCAGCAGGTCGCCGGCCCGGCCGTCGGGGTCCCCGGCCCCGGGCCACCACGCGGGCACCACGGCGCTGCCCAGGCTGACCAGGCCGACCCCGAGCAGGCCCAGCCGCACCGTGCGTGGCCGCAGCGTGCCGACCCGGAAGCGGACGAGGTGAGCGACGTCGGTGAGCGAGCCGCGCGCCTGCACGAGGACCACGTCAGTCCAGGAGGTGGCGGTACTCACGGGCCCCGTCCTCCCCGACCATCCGGGCCGCGGACAGGGTGGCGACCCGGGCACCGGCGCGCAGCACCGCCACCTCGGTGCAGGCCTCGACGGCCAGCTCGCGCAGGTGCGTGGAGACCAGCACGCAGGCGCCGCGGGCCCGGGCGTCGGCGACGACGTCGAAGGTGGCCTCCACCCCGAGGGGGTCGACGCCGTCGAACGGCTCGTCGAGCAGCAGCACCGCCGGCTCGTGCAGCGCGGCCAGCACGACCGAGAGTCGGCGCCCCATGCCGTGGGAGAAGCCGGAGGTGACCCGGTGGGCGACGCCACCGAGCTCGAAGCGCTCCAGCAGGTCACGGGCGCGCTCCTCCCAGCCGGGTCCGAGGCGGCGCAGCCGCGCGGCGAGCTGCAAGTGCTCCCAGGGGGTGGCCCGGGGCACCAGTCCACCGACGTCCGGGCAGTAGCCGACCAGCCGCTGCACCGCGAGGCGCTCACGGCCCACGTCGAGCCCGCCCACCCGCACCTCGCCGGACGTGGCCGGCACGACCCCGGCCAGGACCCGCATCGTGGTCGACTTGCCGGCGCCGTTGCGGCCCAGCAGGGCGGTGGCACGCCCGGCGGCGGCCGTGAGGGTGATCCCGCCGACGGCCTCGACGGACCCGAAGCGCACGTGCAGGTCGCGCACGTCGACGGCCAGGACCGCCACGTCGGGGTGGACGGGGACGGGCCCCACAGGGACGGCAGGGAGGGGACCGGCGCTCACCGGTCCATCCTCACCTGCCGTCCCGTCGTCCGGAGTGGTTTCGCCCGGGTCGGGTCACGGCGTGAGCGTGGAGACCTCCACCGTCGTGGCCAGGCCGGTGTCGCCGTAGCGGACCTGACCCAGGTAACGGCCGTCCGGGTCGAGGTCGCTCCAGGACACGGTGTACGTGGACTCCTCGCCCTGCGTCACCGGCAGCGGGTCGGGGGTCGCGGTGAACGCCCCCAGGGTGCTGTCGGGGTTGAGGTCGTAGGTGTCGAGGCGGAAGTCCATCGGCGACCCCTCGTTGCCGGCGGCGTAGCCGTCGACGAACACCACGTACGCGGGGGCCTCCGGGTCCTCGATGGTGACCGACTCATCCGCGGCACCCGTCGCGGAGACGGGGCCGAACGCGGTCAGCTGGCCGCAGCCGGCCGTCGCCTCGTAGGTGACCAGGTCCAGGTCGGCGGTGTCGTCGGCCGCGTCGAGGTCGAAGCGGACCAGCGAGCTGTCCGCCGCGACCGGGACGCAGAAGCCGACCGAGTCACCGACCGCGACCGAGTCCGCCGAGGACTCGGCCCGGGCGAGGCCGACCGCGTTCAGGTCGATCTGACCGTCGCTGCCGCTGAGGACGGTGACGTCCTCGGACCCGGTCGTGCCGGTGCCGGCGACCAGCTCGGGCGCCTCCAGGGCCGTCGGCCGCAGCGCCACGGGCATCCGCACGGTCGTCGGACCGACGAGACGCACGAACCCCTTCTTCCACCGCTCGAGGGTGGTGCCCTCCCGGACGCTCAGCTCGAGTGTCACCTTGCGCTTGACGCCGGCGCGCGGCGCGGTGACCGTGGGCCTGACCGCCCGGACGTCGAAGCCGGGGACCCGGGCGCGGACCTTCCAGGTGCCGGCCACCTCGCTGGTGACGGTGCGCGTGACGGTGGTGCTCCCGACGACGGCGTGGTCGGCGATCGAGGGCAGGTTGATCGAGGTGGCGCTGCGCCCCTCGACCCCGGTGTCGAGACCCTGGTCGGTGATCAGGCCGTACCACTGCTTCGGCGTCGAGGTGACGAACAGGCCCGGCTCGAACATGTCGGTCGGCGTCACCTGTCCGGCGCCCTGCGCGAACCCGTTGCGCGAGGCCTTGCCCTTGGGGGTACGCGTGCTGGTCGCCGTCGTCATCATGGCCGACTGCACCATCTGCGGGGTCCAGGAGGGGTTCTCGGCCATCAGCAGTGCGCCGAGACCCGCGATGTGGGGGGCCGCCATCGACGTGCCGGAGTAGAGGTCGAAGTCGCGGTCGCTGTTGGACGGCGGCGCGACAGCGGCGAGCACGCTCTGCCCGGGCGCGGCGATGTCGGGTTTGAGGATGTCGCTCTCGTTGGCGACGGCAGGCCCGCGCGAGGAGAAGCCGGACACGACCGGCAGGGGCGCACTCGGCTCCGACGACTCGTTGCCCGGGAGCAGGGCGGCGGTGGGCTGCGCGGCACCGTCGACGTAGGCGTTCAGGGCGCCGCGGGCGGTGTCCGGCAGGTGCACCGTCGGCACGGCGTGCAGGTCGGCGTCCAGGCTGTTGGCGCTCGGGTTGACCAGGATCATCGCGACCCCGCCGGCCCGCTCGACCTCGGCGGACTTGGCCACCCGGTCGTAGGTGCCGCGCAGGCAGAGCACGACGGTGCCGTCGACCGTTGCGTCGTCGAGGGTGTCGGGCCCGCAGAGCGTGGCGTCGGCCGGGTCGGCGCCGGCGGCGGCGGAGTCACCGGCCTCGACGAGGGGGGTCTGCTCGGGCAGGCCCTGGCGGTCGACCATCGCACCGAGGTAGGTCTCGCCGTTGCCGAGCTCGACGGTGCCCTCGAAGTTGCGGTAGGTCGAGGCGGCGACCGTGGTCAGCCACGGGCTGTTGTGGGCCACGGTGGAGGCCTCGGGGCCGCTGTTGCCTGCGGAGGCCGCGACGAAGACGCTGGCGTCCGCGGCCCCGGCGAAGGCGATCTCGACGGGGTCGACGATGGTGTCGGTGGCCCCGGAGATGGAGAAGTTGATGACGTCGACGCCGTCACGCACAGCGTCGTCGATGGCGGCCAGGATGGCGTCGGTGTAGCAGCCGCCGGTGTTGGGGTCGGTGTCCTCCCAGCACACCTTGTAGGAGGCGATCGAGGCACCGGGCACCATGCCGGTGACCTCGCCGAACTCGACGCCGTCGACCGAGACGCCCTTCACGACGTTGCCGGCCGCGGTGCTGGCGGTGTGGCTGCCGTGCCCGCCGCCGTCGCGCGGGGAGATGAACTCGGCCGGGGAGTACTCGTCCTCGGGGACGGACTCGACGAAGGTGTCGGGGTAGGCGCGGGCGGCGATCACCTTGGTGGAGCAGTCGTCGAGGGTGAACTCCTCCCCGGTCTCGCACGCACCCCGGAAGGTGCCGCCGTCGGCCTTGCGCATGGTGGTGTTGCCCAGCGGGTCCATCGTGGCCGCCCACGGCCCCGTCGGGGCGCCGTCGAGCGGGTCGCCCGCGAAGGACGGGTTCTCGGGCCAGATCCCGGTGTCGAGGTCTCCGACCACGACGCCGGAGCCGGCGTCGGTCTGTCCGCCGTGCTGCTTCCACACGCCGTTCCTGCCGTACATCCCGAGGAAAGAGGCGGTGTTGTCGCGGGCGTCGATCGAGCGGGCCTCGACCGGCACGACGGCGTAGACGTCCTTGTTCGTCGACAGCTCGGTGGCCTGCTCGGCGGTGAGCTCGGTCGCGAACCCGTTGGTCGCGACGGTGTAGCTGCGGACCACCCGGGCGTCGACCGACGAGGCGGTGCTGCGCTGCTGGCGGGCGAGGTAGGAGCGGTAGTCGCCGAAGGCCGACGTCGTGGTGCGCAGCGACTGACCGGGGGCGGCCTTGGTGGGAGCCAGGCCCGCGACACCGCCGTCGTAGGCGGCGGTGCTGGGCTGCGTCAGCAGCACGATGTAGCGGCCGTCCTCGAAGGAGCCCAGCGCCCCCAGGTCGACCTGACCCGGGTCGAGCTTCTGCAGCCCACCGGCCTCGTCGGCGGCCTGGGCGGCCTGGGTGGGCGACAGCGTCGCGACCATGGCGGCGGCGAGCACCCCCGCGGAGAGCGCTCCGAGCGTGCGGCGGCGCGCAGCACGGCTGGGACGGGGGTTCGGCACGAGATCTCCCTGACGACCACCGCGCGCCGGCCCCGAGTGGCCCGGTCGTGAACACGGCTAGGTGCACTTTCGGCCCGTCGCCACACAGAAGTCAAGGACCACGCGGGCCCGGCGGAGGATCTCCTGCCGACCGCCGAGGCGTCGGGACGTCGTCCGGGTCCCGTCCGGAGCCGCTCAGGCGGGGAGGCTCCCGCCCGACGCGGCCAGCTCGCGCAGCCACGACGTGGGGCGGAACCGCTCGCCGTACGCCGCGGCCAGCTCGTCGGCCCGGCGTACGAACGCCGGCAGCCCGATCTCGGCGGTGTCGTCGTGCGGGTCCTGGTAGCCGGTCATGTACTGCGCCGCACCGCCGGTCGCCGGCGGGAAGCCGATGCCCATGATCGAGCCGATGTTGGCGGCGGCCGCCGAGGTGGCCACGCCCTCCTCGGAGCACCGCGCGGTCTCCAGGGCCTCGGCGAACAGCATCCGCTGCTGCACGTCGACCAACGAGATCTGCTGCGCAGCGACCGGGAACTCCTCGCCCAGGCCGGCCCACAGGCCCGTACGACGGCCGTCCGCGTAGTCGTAGAAGCCGGCGCCCTCGAGCCGCGAGGGCCGCCCCAGCTCGATCATCCGGCGCACCACGGCCTGGCCGGGGTGCTCGGGGACCTCCCGACCCTCGGCCACGACGGCGTCGCGAGTGGCCTTCTCGATCCTGGCCATCAGCTCCATGGTGAGTTCGTCGGAGAGCTGGAGGGTGCCGACCGGGTAGCCGGCCTGCGTCGCGGCGCGCTCGAGGCTGCGCGGGTGCACGCCCTCGGCCAGCATCGCCAGACCCTCGGTGACCATCGTGCCGATGACGCGGGAGGTGTAGAAGCCACGGCTGTCGTTGACCACGATCGGGGTCTTCCTGATCAGCTGCACGACGTCGTAGGCCTTGGCCAGGGCGTCGTCGGTGGTCTTCTCCCCGCGGATGATCTCGACCAGCGGCATCTTGTCGACCGGGGAGAAGAAGTGCAGCCCGATGAAGTCGGCCGGGCGGTCGACGCCCTGGGCCAGGCCGGTGATGGGCAGCGTCGAGGTGTTGGAGCACAGCAGCGCGTCGGCGGCGACGAACGGGGCGACCTCGGCGAAGACCTTCGCCTTGAGCGAGGGGTCCTCGAAGACGGCCTCGATCACCAGGTCGCACCCGGCGAGGTCGGCGGGGTCCTCGGTGGCGGTGATCCGGCCGAGCAGCTCGGCCTTCTTCTCCTCCGTGGACCTGCCCTGGGCGATCGCCTTGTCGACCAGGCCCTCGGAGTAGGCCTTGCCCTTGTCGGCGTTGGCCTGCGCGACGTCCTTGAGCACGACGTCGAGCCCGGCGCGGGCGCAGGAGTACGCGATGCCGGCGCCCATCATCCCGGCGCCGAGCACGCCGACCCTGGTCGGCCTCCACGGCGCGATGCCCTGCGGACGCAAGGACCCGGAGCTGATGGCCTGCAGGTCGAAGAAGAACGCCTGGATCATGTTCTTGGAGTTCTGACCGGTGATCAGCGAGGTCAGGTAGCGCGACTCGATCCGCGAGGCGGTGTCGAAGTCGACCTGCGCGCCCTCGACCGCGGCCGAGAGGATCGCGCGCTGCGCGGGGTAGACCGCCCCCTTGGTCTGCTGGCGCAGCAGGGCCGGGAAGGCCGGCAGGAACTGGGCGAGCGCGGGGGTGCGCGGTGTGCCGCCGGGCATCCGGTAGCCCTCGACGTCCCAGGGGTTGGCCGCCTGGTCCGGGTTCGCGGCGATCCAGGCCCTCGCGGCGGGCAGCAGCTCCTCGGCGGAGGAGACGAGCTCGTCGACGAGGCCCTTCTCCAGCGCCTGCGTGGGCGTGAAGCGGGCACCCTGGAGCAGCACCTCCGTCAGCCCGGTCCGCAGGCCGAGCATCCGCACGACCCGGGTGACGCCGCCGCCACCGGGCAGCAGCCCGAGCGTGGCCTCGGGCAGACCGAGCTGGGTGGCCGGGTGGTCGAGGGCGACGCGGTGCTGGCAGGCCAGGGTGATCTCGAGGCCGCCGCCGAGCGCGGCACCGTTGATCGCAGCCACGACCGGGCGGGGGAAGGTCTCGAGCCGGCGCAGGGACGCCTTGACGCCCTCGGCCGCCGCGAAGACCTCCGGGGCGTCGTCCCGGGTGGCGGTGACCATCGCCTTGAGGTCGCCGCCGGCGAAGAAGGTCCGCTTGGCGCTGGTCACGACCACGCCGGTGATGCTGTCGCCGTCGGCGGCGAGCTCGTCGTGCAGACGGGCCACGGCCGCGGCCATCGAGTCGCGGTAGAGCTCGTTCATCGTGTTGGCCGACTGGTCGGGGTCGTCCAGGGTCAGGGTGACGATCCCGTCGGCGTCGCGCTCGTAGTGCACGGCGGTGCGGGTCTGCTCGGTGGTGCTGGTGCTCACGGGAGTCCTCCGGGGTCTGCGGGACGGGTGCGGGCGGCTGAGGGCCGCGGTCAGACGAGCTCGACGATGGTGGCGATGCCCATGCCGCCGCCGACGCAGAGCGTGGCCAGGCCGCGGCGCAGGTCACGGCGCTCGAGCTCGTCGACCAGGGTGCCGAGGATCATCGCGCCGGTGGCGCCCAGCGGGTGGCCCATGGCGATCGCGCCGCCGTTGACGTTGGTGATGTCGTGGGAGATGCCCAGGTCCTGCATGAAGCGCATCGCCACCGCGGCGAAGGCCTCGTTGATCTCGAACAGGTCGATGTCGTCGACCTCCAGACCCGCCTTGGCCAGCGCCTTGCGGGCCGCCGGCGCGGGGCCGGTGAGCATGATCGTCGGGTCCGCGCCCGAGACGGCCGCCGAGATGACCCGGGCCCGCGGGGTCAGCCCGAGGTCGGTGCCGACCTGCTCGGAGCCGATGGCCACGATCGCGGAGCCGTCCACGATGCTGGAGGAGTTCCCGGCGTGGTGGACGTGGTCGATCCGCTCGACCCAGTGGTACTTCTCCAGGGCGACGTCGTCGAAGCCGGCGTCCTTGCCGATCCCGGCGAACGACGGCGTCAGGCCGGCCAGGCTCTCCGGGCTCGTGTCGGGGCGGACCATCTCGTCGTGCTCGAGCACGGTGAGGCCGTTGCGGTCCTTGACCGGCACCACGGAGCCGGCGAAGTAGCCGTTGGCCCACGCCTTGGCGGCGCGGTGGTGCGACTCCGCGGCGTAGGCGTCGACGTCGTCCCGGGTCCAGCCGCCGAGGGTGGCGATCAGGTCGGCGCCGATGCCTTGCGGTACGAAGCCGGTGGTCAGCGCGGTGGCCGGGTCCATCGCCCAGGCGCCGCCGTCGGAGCCCATCGGCACCCGGCTCATCGACTCGACACCGCCGGCGAGGATGAGGTCCTCGAAGCCGCTGCGCACGCGTTGCGCGGCCTGGTTGACGGCCTCGAGCCCGGAGGCGCAGAAGCGGTTGAGCTGCACCCCGGCCACGGTCTCGGGGTAGCCGGCGGCGAGCGCCGCGGTCTTGGCCACGTCCCCGCCCTGGTCGCCCAGCGGGGAGACGACGCCGAGCACGACGTCGTCGACGCGCGCCGGGTCGAGGCCGGGGTTGCGCCGGCGCACCTCCTGCAGGAGGCCCACCGCGAGGTCGACGGGCTTGACCTCGTGCAGGCTCCCGGCAGCCTTGCCCTTGCCGCGCGGCGTGCGGATGTGGTCGTACACGAATGCTTCAGCCATGACCGTCCCAGGTGCTCGAGCTCTCCGCCGGCCGGGTCCCCGCGCCCACGTGGGAACGATTGTGACACCATCACTGTCATCGTGGTCAAGCAGAGCCTGTGGCGTAGGTCACCGGCGCCCCTGCTCGACGGAGGGGGGTGCTGCGCGTGGACGAGGACCTGTTGACGCTCGAGGAGCTCACCGCCCGGGTGGGCCTGAGCGTGCGCAACGTGCGCTTCTACACCTCGCGCGGGCTGGTCCCCCCGCCCGTGCGCCGCGGCCGGTCGGGCTACTACGGCCGCGACCACCTCGCCCGCCTCGAGCTGGTGCAGGAGCTGCAGAGCCACGGCTTCACCCTGGCTGCGATCGAGCGGTACGTCGGGGGCATCCCCGCCGACGCCAGCCCCGAGGACATCGCGCTGCGCCGCGCCATGCTCGCGCCGTGGCAGGCCGACCTGCCGCTGACCATGTCGCGCGGCGACCTCGAGAGCCGCGCGGGCCGCGCGCTGCAGGAGGCCGACGTGGACACCCTGGAGGCCCTCGGCATCCTGCGGGCGGTGGGGTCGACCGGTCCGCCGGGCCACTACGAGGTCGCGGTCTCCCAGCTCTCGATCGGGCTCGGCCTGCTCGACCTCGGCTTCCCGCTCGAGGCGGCCCGCGCCGCGGCCGAGGTCTACGCCGAGCACGGTCGCGCCGTGGCCCGCGAGCTGTACGACGTCTTCCGCACCCGGGTGTGGCCGGTCTACCAGGAGTCCGGCGCCACGCCCGAGACGGTCCAGGGCGTCGTGGAGCGGCTCAAGCCGCTGTCGATCAACGGCCTGGTGCACGCCTACGAGCTCGGGATGGACGAGACCAAGCGCGCCGGGATCGCCGAGCGGGCCGCGCGGCGCGACCCGCCCGTACCCGAGCCCTGACCCGACCCCGGCCCGCCCCGGACGGGCCCCGGACCCGCGTGGGCGAGGTGGTCGGCGCCCCCGACGCCTACTGTGGCGCCATGACCGATCCCGCCACCGTCCTGGTCACCGGCGCCACCGGCTTCGTCGGCGCGCGCCTGGTCCCGGCGCTGGTGGCGCAGGGTCGCCCGGTCCGCGCGATGACCCGGCGCCCCGACGGCTACACCGGTCCCGGCCAGGCCGTCTTCGGCGACGTCGGCGACACCGCGAGCCTCGGCGCCGCCCTCGCCGGGGTCGACGTCGCCGTCTACCTGGTGCACTCGCTCGGCGACAACGACTTCGAGCGCAAGGACGCCGAGGCCGCGCGCGCCTTCGGCCGGGCGGCGCGGGACGCGGGCGTGCGCCAGATCGTCTACCTCGGGGGGCTCGGCGACGAGACCGGCACCCTGTCGGCCCACCTGCGCTCGCGCCGCGAGGTCGAGACGCTGCTCGGCGAGGCCGGCGTGCCCGTCACCGTGCTGCGCGCGGCCATCGTGGTCGGCGCCGGCGGCATCTCGTGGGAGATCACCCGGCAGCTGGTCAAGAATCTGCCGGCGATGGTCGTGCCCAAGTGGGCGAAGACGAAGACCCAGCCGATCTCCATCGAGGACGTCGTGCGCTACCTCGCCGGGGTCGTCGACTGCGAGGCCGCCTTCGGACGGACCTTCGACATCGGGGGCCCGCAGGTCCTGAGCTACCTGCAGATGCTGCAGGAGGCCGCCGAGGTGATGAACGGTCGACGTCCGCTGGTCGTGACCGTGCCGGTGCTCACGCCCAAGCTGTCCTCGCACTGGATCGGCTTCGTGACCGACGTCGACGCCACCACCGGCAAGAACCTGATCGACTCGATGTCCACCGAGGTCGTGGTCACCGAGCAGCGCATCCGCGAGATCGTCCCGGGCGAGCCCGTGCCCTACCAGGAGGCCGTGCGCCGGGCGATCGCGGAGTCCGCGCCGGCCTGACCGTCGTACGACGGCGTCGCTCAGGCGCCGAAGATGTAGGGCAGCGTCACGAGCATGCTCAGCGACCACACGCAGTGGGTGAGGATCGGCGCCAGGATGCCGCCGGAGGCCCGGCGCTGGAGCCCGACCACGAGGCCGAGCAGGATGGCGGCGAAGGCCAGCATGATGTTGCCGGTCGCGGCCGTGGCGATGACGTAGGCCAGGGTCGACCAGGCGATCGGGTACTTGGTGATCGCCGCGTAGAGCGCCCCGCGGAAGAACATCTCCTCGGCGATGCCGTTGATGGCCGTGATCGCGACCAGCAGGGGCAGTGGGCCGGCGTCCGCGTACGAGATGACCGTGGCGACCTGGTCGGAGAGCCACGGCACCTGCGCGACCACGAGGCCACCGGCCAGGAAGAAGACCGCCAGCCCGGCCCCGAGCGCGAGAGGGGCGGTGATCGGGCGCTTGGTGGGCCCGGAGAGGTCGGTCCCGATCGGGATGCGGCCGAGGTGGAGCGGGCCGGAGGCGAACGCGCCGACGAACCAGACCAGGGCGACCACCATCGAGGTGACGTAGAACGCGGTGCTCCCGGGCTCCATCCGGAGCAGGAAGCCCAGGACGACCGCACCGACGAGGACGAACCCGGCCGTGATCAGCTGGCGTCGCCTCAGGTCCCGCTGGGACTGCCGATGATCACGCGGGACGACGTCCCACAACGCACGCTGCAACCAGGCCTGCACTCGCATCACCCCTCGTCCCGAACTGTACGGAGACGAGGGGTGAGGTCCGTCCTGGGGGCGGACCGCGTCCGCCCCCAGCTCCGGCGGTGCTGCGTCAGTGCTTCTTCTTGCCGCCGGTGATGTTCTTGGCCGCGTCCTTGACCTTCTCGACGCCGTCCTTGAGGTTGGCCGACGCCTGGTCGCCCTTGCCCTCGGACTCCAGGCGCTCGTTGCCGGTCGCCTTGCCGGTGCCCTCCTTGACCTTGCCGCCGAGCTTCTCGCCCTTGTTCTCCGCCTTGTCGCCGATCGCCATGCTGGTCGCCTCCTTGGGTCGCGGCCGGTGCCGCGCTCGATGCGCCCACTGAACCACGCGGCCCTAGCCGCACGCTCCCCCCGACGGGGAGGGGCGGCGTCGTGGGGGCTAGCCGCGGGCGAAGAGCTCGGCGAAGCGGGCCAGGAGCCGGGTCGGCTCGGTGACGGTCGCCGTGCGAGCGGCGGCCTTGACCGCCTCGGCGGCGGCCGGCTCGAAGTAGCCGTGGTGGCGGTAGACCTCGATCCGGGTGCACAGCGCGTCGATGTCGAGCTCGGGGTGGAACTGGGTGGCGTAGACCCGGCTGCCGATCCGGAAGGCGTGCACCGGGCAGCTGGGTGCCGTGGCCAGCAGGACGGCGCCGCCCGGCAGGGCCGAGACCGCCTCCTGGTGGCCGACGAAGGCCTCGAAGGACGCCGGCAGGTGCGCGGTCAGGGGATCGACCAGGCCCGCGTCGGTGAGCGTGACGGTGACGGCGCCGATCGGCTCGGCCCAGGTGCGGTCGACCGCTCCGCCGCGCAGCCGACCCAGGGTCCCGATGCCGTAGCAGGCACCCAGGAAGGGGAAGTCCGCGTCGACGACCTGCTCGGCGAGGTCGGCCAGGCGCGCCTCGGCGCGGCGCTGGGCCGGGGACTTCACGACGTCGGGGTCGCTGACGTTGTACGGGCCGCCCCCCAGCACGATGCCCGACCAGTCGTCGAGGTCCAGCCCGGGCAGCTCGTCACGCTCGAGGCGTACGCGGCGCACGTCGCGCTCGTCGAGGCCGGCGCCGCGCAGGACGGCGTCGTACTCGTCGTCGGCGGCGAGGTCCTCCGCGCGGGTGCCGAGGAAGAGGAACGGACGCACCGGGGCGCGCTCAGCCGGCCTGCACGGCGACGCCGCGCTCGAGCAGACCGTCGACGTCGGCGACGCCCCAGGCCTCGAGGGCCGCACGGGTCTGGGCGCCGGGGCGCGCCGCCGGCGGCGTGGACAGGGTCGCGGTGGTGCGCGAGAAGCGGGGCGCCGGCGCCGGCTGGACGCGGCCGTGGTGCTCCACATAGGTGCCGCGGGCGGCCAGGTGCGGGTGCTCGTGGGCCTCGCTGAGGCGCAGCACGGGCGCGACGCAGGCGTCGGTGCCCTCGAAGACCTCGGTCCACGCCTCCCTGGTGCGCGAGGCGAAGCGGGCTGCGACCAGCTCGCGCATCTCGCCGTAGCGGTCGAGGTCGGCCTGTCCCGGGCTGTCGGCGGCGATGCCGAGCAGGTCGAGGAAGACCGCGAAGAACTGCGGCTCGAGGGCCCCGACGCTCATGTGCTCGCCGTCGGAGGTCTCGTAGAGGTCGTAGTAGGGCGCGCCGCCGTCGAGGAGGTTGGCGGCGCGCTCCTCGCGGAAGGTGCCGGCGGCGACGAAGGCGGCGACCATCGTGTTGATGTGGGCGGTGCCGTCGACGATCGCGGCGTCGACGACCTGCCCCTGCCCGGACAGCCGTGACTCGAGCAGGGCGGCGAGCACCCCGATCACGAGGTAGGTCGAGCCGCCGCCGAAGTCGCCCACGAGGTTGGTCGGGAAGTGCGGGCGCGCGGCGTCCTGGCCGAGGCCGAAGAGCGCCCCGCTGAGGGCGACGTAGTTGAGGTCGTGCCCGGCGGCGGTGGCCAGGGGGCCGGTCTGGCCCCAGCCGGTCATCCGGCCGTAGACCAGGCGCGGGTTGCGGGCGTGGCAGTCCGCGGGACCCAGGCCGAGCCGCTCGGTCACGCCGGGGCGCATGCCCTCGATCAGCACGTCGGCACCCTCCACGAGCGCCAGCACGGTGGCCACGGCCTCGGGCCGCTTGAGGTCGAGGGCGACGCTCGGGCGGCCGCGGTTGAGCAGGTCGTCCGGCCCGCCGACCAGGAACGAGCCGCCGGGCCGCTCGACGCGGATGACGTCGGCGCCCAGGTCGGCGAGGATCATCGCGGCGTGCGGGCCCGGCCCGATACCGGCGACCTCGACCACCTTCACGCCCCGCAGCGGCCCGGTCCCGCGGCCCAGCGCGTACGGCTCCGGGTGGTCCTGCTGCTGCCCGTGCTCCGCCATGGGTCGCATCCTGGCACGGGGCGTTGACACCGGTGGTGTCACGGTCGGATGGCCCGGCCTGCGACTTCCCCGGTTGGCCGGGGAAACCGCTGCTTGTCAGGGGATGCATCCCCTGACAACCCCACACTTCCCCGGCGGACCGGGGAAACCGCAGTCAGCCCGGCAGCACCCTCCGCAGGAACTGCCGCGTGCGCTCCTCGCGGGGCGAAGTGAGGATCTGCTCGGGCGGGCCCTGCTCGAGGACCCGGCCCTGGTGCAGGAAGCAGACCGTGCTGGCGACCTCGCGGGCGAAGGACATCTCGTGCGTGGCCAGCACCATCGTGGTGCCCTGCTCGGCCAGGCGGCGGACGATCGCGAGGACCTCGCCGACCAGCTCGGGGTCGAGTGCGGCGGTGATCTCGTCGAGCAGGAGCAGGCGCGGCTCGGTGCACAGGGCGCGGACGAGGGCCGCCCGCTGCTGCTGGCCACCCGACAACCGGTCGGGGTGCTGGCCGACGTGCTCGGCCAGGCCGAACTCCTCCAGCAGGGCCCGGGCCCTGGCCTCGGCGTCACGGCGCGGGACGCCGTGCACGCGGCGGGGCGCGAGCGTGCAGTTGTCGAGCACCGTCAGGTGCGGGAAGAGGTTGTAGGCCTGGAAGACCGTGCCCATCCGTGCCCGGACCTCGCGCTGGTCGACCAGCGGGTCGGAGATCTCGCGGCCCTCCAGCAGGATCCGGCCGTCGTCGATGTCCTCCAGCAGGTTCACGCAGCGCAGCAGCGTGGACTTGCCCGACCCCGACGACCCGATCAGGCACACCACGTCGCCGGCGCCCACGCGCAGGTCGACGTCGTCCAGCACCAGGCGCTCGCCGTAGGTCTTGCGCAGCCCCACGACCTCCAGCAACGGGCTCATCGCGGCGTTCACCGGGCCCCCGCCCGTTCCCGCTCGGCGTAGCGGCGCCCGAGCGCGTCGGTGAGCCGCGCCAGCGGCACGGTCATCACGACGAAGAAGACGGCGACCACGACGTACGGCGTGTAGTTGAAGTTGAAGTTGGCGTAGTCGCGCGCGCTGAAGAGCGCGTCGAACAACGAGACCGAGGCGACCAGGGCGGTGTCCTTCTGCAGCGAGACGAAGTCGTTGAGCAAGGGCGGCACGACCCGGCGCACGGCTTGCGGGACCACGACGAACCGCATCGCCTGCGCCCGGGACAGGCCGAGCGCGTCGGCGCTTGCCAGCTGCGAGGGGTGGACCGACTCGATGCCCGAGCGGAACACCTCGGCGACGTAGGCGCTGTAGGACACCACCAGCGCCACCGTGGCCCAGAAGAAGATCGACGTGGGTACGCCCTGCAGCCGCAGCGAGGGCATCCCGAAGACCAGCAGGAAGACCAGCACCAGGGTCGGGATGCCGCGGAAGACGTCGGTCCACAGCACCGCCAGCGTCCTCAGCGGCAGCAGCAGCGGCGAGCGGGACTGCCGCGCCAGCGCCAGCCCGAGTCCGAGCGCCAGGATCAGCGGCTCGGCGAGGAGGAACATCGTGACGTTGAGCCAGAACCCCTCCAGGATCGAGGGGAAGGACTCACGGGCGTGGTACGGGTCGAGGAACGCCGCCTGCACCGTGGCCCACCCCGGCGAGCTGACCACGCCGACCACCAGCCCGCCCACCACCAGCAGCATCGCGGCGCCGGCGACCACCACCGACCGCAGCCGGCGTCGACGCCGGAGGTCGCGGCGCTCGAGCTCGCGCCCGCTCGGCGTCCAGGTCGTGCCGGTCGCGCCCAGGTCGGTCACGGCAGGGTCGGCACCTCGACCGAGTCCGAGAGCCACTGCTGCTCGAGGTCGGCCAGGGTGCCGTCCTCGGTCAGGGTGGCCAGGGCCTGGTCGACGCACGGCACCAGGGAGGAGCCCTGCTCGAAGAGCATCCCGAACTCCTCCTGCTCCCCCGTCTCCGGCTGGAACTGCCCCACGATGGTCGAGCCCGGGATCTCCACCGCGGAGATGAAGAACGCCGTCGGCAGGTCGGCCAGGATCGCGTCGACCTGGTCGTTCTGCAGCGCCTGCTTGGCGGCGTTGGTGTCGTCGAAGACCAGCGGGTCCGCGGACGGTGCGATGACGTCGCGGATCGCGGTCAGCGACGTGGTCCCGGTCTGCGCGCCGAGCCGCAGGTCGGTCAGGTCGTCGAGGGACTCCGCCTCGGCGCCGGCGCTGCCCTCGAGCGCGACGACGGCCT
Source organism: Nocardioides sp. (assembly GCA_046595185.1). Classification (GTDB taxonomy): domain Bacteria; phylum Actinomycetota; class Actinomycetes; order Propionibacteriales; family Nocardioidaceae; genus Nocardioides. Next base: position 14,462 of record JBKJPE010000065.1, on the reverse strand, counting down.
GCGCGGCCTGGTAGTAGCCGGAGGAGAAGTCGACCGCCTGCTCGCGGGCCTCGGTGATCGAGATCTGGTTGATGTCGAAGTCGAAGGTCTTCGGACCGGGTGCGTAGGAGGAGTTGAACCCGACCTTCACCCACTCCACCTCGTCCTCGGCGAACCCGAGCTGCTCGGCGACCGCGTAGGCCACCGCCGACTCGTAGCCCTCGCCGTTGGTCGGGTCGTTGTCGACGAACCACGGCTCGAAGGCCGGGGAGTCGGTGGCCACGGTCAGCTGCTCCGGCGTCTGCAGGTCGAGCTGGTCGGGGGTGCACTCGTCGGCGGCGGGCGCACTGGCTGCGTCCCCCGCGGAGGCCCCGGTGGGGTCGGCTGCGTCCTCGGCACCCTCGTCGACCGGCGCACAGGCCAGCGCGGCGACGAGCAGGGGGACGGAGACGAGGGAGACCCGGGCGGCTCGGGCGGGGCGGCGCAGCAGCATGGGGGGATCGTAGGGCGCGCGGGGGCGTACGGACGCCCTCGTCCAACGTGCCCGGGGCGACTCGGGCCGCAGGTCCTGCCTGCTCACCGCCGCGCCGAGCGCTCGGTGGTGGGCACGGGCAGCACGCGCCGGAGCGCACCGGGGCCGGGGCCCGGTCGGCGCCGCGGCGTAGCGTCGGTGCCGTGAGCGACCCGGTCCGCGACCTGCCCGACGACACGATCCGCGACGCCCTGCCCCTGAAGTGGGGCTCGGTCGCGCCGGGCACGCTGCCGGCGTTCGTGGCCGAGATGGACTACGCCCTGGCTGAGCCGGTCGCCGACGCGGTGGTCCAGGCCGTACGCCGGGGCACGGCCGGCTACGCCCCGCTCGGCGACCTCGGGGTCGGCGAGGCGTTCGCCGGCTGGTCGCGACGGCACTGGGACCACGCCGTCGACCCGGAGGCCTGCGTGGTCACCGGTGACGTGATCGCCGGCATCCGGCTGGTGCTCGAGACCCTCTGCCCGCCGGGGCCGGTCGTCGTCCCGATGCCCTGCTACCCGCCCTTCCGCGACCTCGTCCCGCTGACCGGGCGCGAGGTCGTCCCCGTGGTCACCGACCCCGACGCCCCCGACCAGGACGCCACCGCGCTCGACCTCGGCGCCGTCGAGGAGGCCTTCACCGCCGGCGCCCGCACCCTGCTGCTGTGCAACCCCCACAACCCGCTGGGACGGGTCCCCCGCCGGGCCGAGCTCGAGGCGCTGCGCGACCTCGCGGACCGGTTCGGTGCCCGCGTGGTCTCCGACGAGATCCACGGCCCGCTCGAGCTGCCGGGGACCCCTTCCGGCGTCCGGTTCACGCCGTACGCCGCGGTGGACCCCCGGGCGGTGACCGTCACCAGCGCGTCCAAGACCTTCAACACCGCGGGGCTGCACTGCGCGCTGGTCGTGGCCCCCGACCCCGCCGATCGGGCCGTGCTGCGCGGGGTGCCGCTCCCGCAGAACCACGCCTACTCCCCGCTCGGGATGATCGCGGCCCGGGTGGCGTGGAGCGAGGGCGACGCCTGGCGGGCCGCCCTGGTGGCCCGGCTCGGGCAGCAGCGCGACCTGCTGGAGGACCTCCTGGCCGAGCACCTGCCGCGCGCGCGGACGCGCCGGCTGGAGGCGACGTACCTGCCCTGGCTCGACCTGCGCGCCTACGGCCACGACGACCCGGCTGCGGTCGCGGTGGCCCACGGGGTGGCGCCGGCCGCGGGGCAGGCCTACCAGCCCGGCCTGGTCGGCCACGTGCGCCTCAACGTCGCCACCAGCCCCGCCCGGCTGACCGCGATGGTCGAGCGGCTGGCCGCCGCCGTCGCCTGAGACCGGAGCCGGGACAGGAGCCCCCGCCCGAACCGTCGGCAGCCGTTCACCCGTCGCCCCCCGGGAGGGGTATCGGGCCGTCCTCCGTGACACGCACGCTGGAGGCATGAGGATCTCCGTCATCGGCTGCGGCTACCTGGGTGCCACCCACGCCGCCTGCCTGGCCGAGCTGGGCCACGACGTGCTCGGTGTCGAGGTCGACGCGCGCCAGCGCGGGTTGCTCTCCCGCGGGGAGCTGCCCTTCCACGAGCCCGGCCTCGATGAGCTGCTGGCCACGCATGTCGCGTCGGGCCGACTGCGGTTCACCGACTCGCTCGCCGACGCCGCCGCCCACGCCGACCTGCACTTCCTCTGCGTCGGGACCCCGCAGCGCCCTGACGGTCGAGGCGCCGACCTCGCGCAGGTCGACGGCGCGGTCGAGGCGCTCGCAGCGCACCTGGACCGGCCGTCGTACGTCGTGGGCAAGTCCACCGTCCCCGTGGGCACCGCCGCCCGCCTGGCCCGCCGGGTCGCGGAGCTGGCCCCGGCCGGTGCCGACGCCGAGCTGGTCTGGAACCCCGAGTTCCTGCGCGAGGGCCACGCCGTCGAGGACACCCTGCGCCCGGACCGGGTCGTGATCGGTGTCGACACGGACCGTCCCGAGGGCGAGGGCCTGGGCGGCAAGGTGCTGCGCGAGCTCTACGCCCCGCTCGAGGACGCCGGGGTGCCGGTGCTGGTCACCGACCTCCCCACCGCAGAGCTGGTGAAGGTCTCGGCCAACGCCTTCCTGGCCACCAAGGTCTCCTTCGTCAACGCCGTCGCCGAGGTCTGCGACGCCGCCGGGGCCGACGTCGTCGCGCTGACCGAGGCCCTGGGTCACGACGTGCGGATCGGCAACCGCTTCCTGTCCCCCGGCATCGGCTTCGGCGGCGGCTGCTTGCCCAAGGACGTGCGGGCCTTCGGTCACCGTGCCGGCGAGCTCGGCGTGAACAGCATGGCCGACCTGCTCGGCCTCGTCGACGACGTCAACCTGCGCCAGCGCAGCCGTACGGTCGGCGCCGCCACCGCCATGCTCGGCGGCTCGGTCACCCGGGCCCGGATCGGTGTGTGGGGGGCCGCCTTCAAGCCCGGCAGCGACGACGTGCGCGACTCCCCCGCGCTCGCCGTGGCCTCCGCGCTGCACGAGCGCGGCGCCTCGGTGGCCGTCTACGACCCGGCCGCCCGGGAGACCGGCCGGCGGGTGGCCCCGGACCTCGACCACGTCGGCTCGGCCCTCGAGGCCGCTCGTGGGGCCGACCTGCTGCTGCACCTGACCGAGTGGCCGGAGTTCGCCGCCGCGGACCCGGTCGCGGTGGCCGCCGCGGTACGCCGCCCGCTGCTCCTCGACGGCCGCACCACCTTGGACCCCGCCCCGTGGCGGGCCGCCGGCTGGACGGTCCGGGGACTCGGCCGCCGCTGACCGCCCGGCGGGATAGTCCCCGACGAAATCGTCGTCCGGAGGCCCGATCGGGGACCGCTTCGTCGGGGACTATCCGCTAGCCCGCGTGGCGAGGCTGCGCCGCGATCAGCGAGGCGTACCAGTCGAAGGAGACCTTGGGGGTCCGCTGCAGGGACTCGCGGTCGACGTGCACGAAGCCGTAGCGGTGGGTGAGCCCGGCGGTCCACTCGAAGCCGTCCAGCAGGCCCCGGGCATGGTATCCGCGGACGTCGACGCCACGGCGCACGGCCTCGGCCACCGCCTGCAGGTGCGCCCGGTGGTAGTCGCTGCGGTCCTCGTCGTGCACGACGCCGGCGGCGTCGGGCCCCGCGTCGACCGCGCAGCCGACCTCGGTCACCACGATCGGCGGCAGGGCGGCGCGGAAGCGGGCCCGCATGACGACCAGCCACTCCCGCAGTGCGTCGGGCACCACCGCGCGGCCGTCGTCGGTGGTGGGGTGGCCGATCGGTCCGAGGACCTGCCACGGCGCCGGGGCGTCCTCGGGGGCTGCGGCCACCCGCAGCGGTCCGTCGTAGTTCACCCCGTAGAAGTCCAGCGGCTGACGGATCGCAGCCAGGTCGCCCGGTGAGACCAGGTCCTCCATCAACGGGGCCAGGTCGGCGGGGTAGCGGCCGAGCAGCATCGGCTCCAGGTAGAGCCCGTTCCACACCGAGTCGAAGAGCTTGGTCGCCCCCACGTCGGCGGCGTCCTCGCTCGCCGGCCACATCGGGGCGTGGTTGTTGGCGCAACCGACCTCGCGCGCCCCGCCCGCGCGCAGGGCGACGGTGGCGTGGCCGTGGGCCAGCAGCAGGTGGTGCGCGGCCCACAGGCCGTCGAAGTAGAGCGCCCGCCCGGGGGCGTACGCACCGTTGCCGTAGCCGAGGACCCCCATCACCGCGGGCTCGTAGACGGGGATCCAGGCGGCGACCCGGTCGGCCAGCCGGTCGGCCACCACCGCGGCGTACGCGGCGAAGCGCCGGACCGTCTCCGGGTTCAGCCAGCCACCGTCGTCCTCGAGCCCCTGCGGCAGGTCGTGGTGGTGCAGTGCGGCCACGGGCGAGACACCGGCCTCGAGCACCCGGTCGACCAACCGGTCGTAGAAGTCCAGACCCCGGGGCTCGACACGGCCCCGCCCGTCCGGCTGGACCCGGCCCCACGAGACGGAGAAGCGGTAGTCGTCCACCCCCAGCCGTCCGAGCAGCGCCACGTCCTCCTCCACGTGGTGGAAGTGGTCGGCGGCGACGTCGCCCGTGGCGCCGTCCGCGACCACGCCGGGGACCCGGGCGAAGGTGTCCCAGACGCACGCTCCGCGGCCGTCGGCGGAGGTCGCGCCCTCGACCTGGTACGCCGAGCTGGTCACCCCGAAGCGGAAGCCCGGGGGCAGCACAGGGTGCCCCGCGCCCGGCGGGGTGACCTGGCCGGACCCTGGATCGGACACGGCACAATGATGCCCGTGACTGTGGAGATCCGACGGGGAATCACCCGTTTCACCAGCCGGGACGCGGGCCGGCTGACCCGGCACGCGCTCTCCTTCGGCCAGCACTACGACCCCGCCCGGCTGCGTCTGGGACCCCTGGTCTGCCACGACGACCACGTCCTCGGCGGCGGGCGGGGATTCGACACCCACCACCACCAGGACCTCGAGGTCGTCACCTGGGTGGTCGAGGGCGCCCTGGACCACGTCGACTCCCTCGGCACCCGGCACCGGCTGACCGCCGGGTCGATGGCGGTCCTCTCCGCCGGCTCCGGGGTCGAGCACGCGGAGACGGCCGCGCCGGGCGTGCCGACCCGGTTCGTCCAGGCCTGGCTCGCGCCCGACGAGCCCGGAGGGCGACCGGCGTACTCCGCCACGACCCCCGCGCCCCTCGACCTCGACGGGCGGTCAGCGCTCCTGGCCGCCGGGCCCGGCGTGCCGGGCGGTGACGACGCCCCGCTGCGGCTGGGCACCACGGGCGCCGCGCTCCAGGTCGTCCGGCTCGAGGCCGGGCAGGCGCTCGCCCTGGGGCCGGACACCTCGCCGCCCGGCTCCGTGCGCCACGTCTTCGTGACGACCGGCGCCCTGCTCCGCTTCAGCCTGGCCGAGCCCCTGTCGGCCGGCGACACCCTGGTCCTCGACGGCCCCGAGGCGCAGGCGGCGGCCACCGTGGTCGCCGCGGTGGCCACCGAGCTGATGGTCTGGACGTTCGCCTGAGGGTCCCCGCGCGGCCACCGGGACGTGGCACCCTCACGAGACCGCGACACCGCCACGACCAGTGCAGACCGACCCGGAGGAGACCCGATGCGCAGCACGTTGTTCGAGCAGGACCACCAGGAGGTCCAGGCCACCGAGCGCTTCTCGCAGCAGAACCCGCAGATGCTGCGCGTCTCGCTGGGTGAGGACGTCCTGGCCGTGAAGGGCTCGATGGTCGCCTTCCAGGGCGAGGTCTCCTTCACCCACGAGGGCGCGGGCAGCGCGATGAAGCTGCTCAAGAAGATGGTCACGGCCGAGGACAACCCGTTGATGCGCGTCAGCGGCCGGGGTGAGGTGTTCTTCGCCCACGAGGCCGGCTACCTGTTCCAGGTCGAGCTGACCGGCGACGCGCTGAGCGTCAACGGCCGCAACCTGCTCGCCTTCGACGCCGGCCTGCAGTGGGACATCAACCGCACCAAGGGTGCCGGGATCATGGCCGGCGGGCTGTTCAACACCACGCTGAACGGCCGCGGCACCGTGGCGCTGTGCACCGTCGGGCAGCCCGTGCTCCTGGACTGCCGCCAGCAGCCGACGTACGTCGACGTCCAGGCCTGCGTGGCGTGGTCGGCCAACCTGGTCCCCCAGGTCGTCAACAGCATGAAGGTCAGCTCGCTGATCCGCGGCGGGTCCGGCGAGGCCTTCCAGTACGCCTTCCACGGTGACGGCTTCGTCGTCGTGCAGCCCTTCGAGTGGAAGCCGCCGTCGACGCAGACCTCCTCGGGCTGAGGGCACCTCGCGGGGCGCCCGGGGCCGGGCACCGATGAGTCCGGCCCTCGACCCCGGTCGGTCAGGGCGGGCACACTGACGACCAGCACGGAGGCACCCGCGATGAGCCTGACCCAGGAGACCGGCATGACCGAGACCGACACCGGCCCCAGCAGCGGGCCCCGCGCCGCCGGCACCGAGCTCGACGACTTCGACGCGCTGACCGCGCGGTACGGCCGCGAGCTGCTCGCCCACTGCTACCGGATGAGCGGGTCGGCCCACGAGGCCGAGGACCTGGTCCAGGAGACGCTGCTGCGGGCCTGGCGGTCGTCCGCGGGGTTCCAGGGGCGCAGCTCGGTCCGCACCTGGCTCTACCGGATCGCGACCAACGTGTGCCTGACCAACCTGGAGGGACGCCCGCGACGCCCGTTGCCCACCGGCCTCGGGGCTCCCGACTCCCGGGCCGGCGACGCACTGGCGCCCGACGCAGAGATCCCCTGGCTCGAGCCCATCCCCGACGCCGCCGTCACGGTGGCCGAGCGCGACACCATCCGGCTCGCGTTCGTGGCCGCCCTGCAGCACCTGCCGGCCCGGCAGCGGGCGGTGCTCATCCTCCGCGACGTCCTGCGGTGGAGCGCGGCCGAGGTCGCCGAGGCGCTGGAGACCACCAGCACCGCGGTCAACTCGGCGCTGCAGCGCGCCCACGCGACGATGGCCGACCGCGGTCTCACCGAGGACACCGTCACCGACGACCTCACCCCCGAGCAGGAGGTGCTGCTCGGGCGGTACGTCGAGGCGTTCTGGCGCAAGGACATCGACCAGATCGTCTCGCTGCTCACCGCCGAGGCCGTGTGGGAGATGCCGCCGTGCACCGGCTGGTACCGCGGCTCGACGACCATCGGCGAGCTCATCGACACCCAGTGCCCCGGCGGCTCCCTGGACATGCCGATGCTGCGCACCACCGCCAACGGGCAGCCGGCGCTAGGCCTGTACATGCGGGGCCCTGACGGTGGCTTCACGCCCTTCCAGCTGCAGGTGCTGACCCTGGAGGGCGAGCAGGTGGCCCACGTCGGCGCTTTCTTCGACCCCGGTCTCTTCGCCCGGTTCGGGCTGCCCGACCACCTGCCCGCCGACCACGCCCCCGCCACCACCTGATGACCTCGACGCCCCCGGGCGTCGAGCTGCTCACGAGGGCCGTGGCCTACACCTGCTCCGCGCTGGCCCTGGTGTCGGCCGACGACCTCGCACGCCCGACCCCGTGCGCCGGGTGGTGTCTGGGGGACCTGCTGACGCACCTCGACGACGCCCTCGACGCCTTCATCGAGGCCGCGGGCGGTCAGGTCTGGCTCGCCCCGGCCACGCCCGCGCTGCTGGTGCGCCCGGTGACCACGGCCGCCGATCTTCAGGCCAAGACCCGGGACCTGCTGGAGGCGTGGAGCCGGCCGGCGACGGTGGTCCAGGTCGGCGGCACCGCCGTACCCGCGTCGACCGTCGCGACGACGGCCGCGCTCGAGGTCGCCGTGCACGGCAACGACGTGGCCCGGACCGTGCGCCACCCGCTCGTCGCGGGCCTGCGGCAGCTGCCGGGCCCCCTGGCGCGGGGGCTCGTCGCGGCGGCGGTCGAGCTGGCTCCCGCCGACGACCGCGCCGGGCGCTTCGACGCGCCCCGTGCCGTCCCGGCGGACGCCGACGACTCGGCCCGCCTGCTGGCCCACCTCGGTCGCGCGCCGCAGTCGGTGCGGGCGGCCCGCCAGCCGGACTGAACCGGGGGCACGGGATTCGTCGTCCTGCCGCGCGCGCCCCGCCGGCTCTCCTAGGGTCCGGACGTGCTCCTCTCCGATCCCGCCCTGCCCGCGGTCGCCACCTCGACGCGGTCCGTGCTGCCTGCCGCCGCCCGGGTGCGGCTCGCAGAGGGCGCCCTGCGCGCAGGGCGCGTCCGCGAGGCCCGCGGCGCCTTCGAGGGCCTCGTCGGGGCACCGGAGCGCTCGGTCGCCGCCCCGGCCCGGGCCGGTCTCGTCGACGCCCTGCTGGCCCAGGGCGAGCTCGGATCCGCGGCAGCGGCGCTGGCCGACGTCGACCTGCACCCCCGGCGCGGGCTCGGCGCCCCCACCGAGGCCGGGGCCGCCCACGCCCACGCCCTGCACGCCGCGGGCCAGCTCGCCGCCGCGCAGGGCGACCCGGCCGCGGCCGTCGACCTCTTCCACGCGGCCGGCGCCCGGGCGGGGTGCACCGATGAGGGCGGTGCGGCGGGTCCGGCGGGCGCCCCACCGTGGCGCGTGGCCGCCGCGCTCGCGCTGGCCCGGGTGGGCCGGCGCGACGAGGCGGTCGTCCTGGCCGGTGAGCACCTCGCGCGTGCGACGGCGTCCGGCTCGGCCCACGACGCCGCCCAGGCCCTGCGCGTGCTGGCCGTCCTCGACACCTCCGGGCGCCGGCAGACCCTCCTGCTCCAGGCCCGGCGCGCCGTCGACGGCGTGGCCGCCCGTCGCCTCACCGCCCAGGTCGACACCGACCTCGCCGGCCTGCTGCTGCTCGGGGTCGGCGGACCCGCCGAGGTCACGGCGCAGCAGGAGGCCCTGCGCCTGCTGGCCCCGGTGGAACGCTACGCCCTCGCCGAGGGCCTGTGGCCGCTGCTGGGACGCACCCGCCGCCTCCTCGGCGCCTCGGGCAGCCCGGCGCCCTGGGCGCACCTGGAGCGGCTGACCGCCGCCGAGCGGCGCGTCGTCGAGCCGGCCGCCCGGGGCGCGACCAACCGTGAGATCGCCGCCGCCGCCGGGATCTCGGTCAAGGCCGTCGAGTGGCACCTGTCCCGCGTCTACCGCAAGCTCGGCGTGACCTCGCGCCGCGCGCTCGTCGACACGGTGGGCCCCCGCTCGGTGTGACGTCGCGTCACCGCAGCGGGCTGACCCACCGCAGGGTGCGGCCGTGGCCGTGCGTCCAGGCCAGGGCCCGCCCGTCCAGGCCGAGCACGAAGGTCGCGAGGTCGTCGGGGACGTCCGGACCGGTCGCGGTCACCGCCGGGTGCACCCGCTTGCCCTCGTTGGCCAGCCAGTGCGCCCGGCCGTCGCCCACCAGGCCCCGCAGCCGCTGCTCGAGCAGGTCGCGTGCGGCCGTCGGGAGGTAGGCGGTCACCGCGCTGTGCATCACCACGACCCGGCCGTGCCGCCCGGCGTCGTCGACCAGACCGTCGAGGCGCTCGAGACCAGCGCGGGTCGTCAGGTCCGCGGCGACCACCCGGGGCGGGTCGGCCCGGGCCACCTCGACGGCGGTGCGCAGCCGCGCGCGCCGGTCGTCGTGCTCGGGCCAGACCAGCGTCTCGAGCCACGCCACCTGGTCGTCGTCGGTGACGTCGACCGGCGCGAGGTCCAGCCCGCCGCGCCAGGCCACGGGCAGCGGCGCCGACGGCCACGCCCCGGGCTCCGGGGCGGGGCCGGTCACGTCGCAGGTGAGGCGTCCTGGCGCTCCGTGGTCGGTGGCGACGACGCCGTCGGGCGTGCGCCAGGTGTAGTCCCACCGGTCGGGGTAGAGGCACAGACCCGCACTGGCCCCGACCTCCAGCAGCGCCAACGGCTCCCCGTGCCGCGCGGCGAGCCAGGCCAGCACCGGGGCCAGCGTGGCCAGTCGACCGACCTCGTTGGTCTGGGTGCGCCGCGCGGCGACGGTGGCCCGGACCGGTCCCGCGGGCGTACCCCGCCGACGGCCCGCGGCGTCGTCGTCGAGCAGGGCGGCGCGCAGGGCGGCGTACGGGCCGGGGGCCGGCACACCGTGCCAGCGCGCGGCCGCGAGGACCAGGTTGGGCTGGCGTTCACGGTCGGAGTCCAGGGTGCGCAGCCAGCCCAGCACCTCGGGGTCCTCGGCCACCCGCAGCGCCCAGTCGTGGAAGCAGCCGGTGGGCGCCTCGTAGGTACCGAAGTCGCGCCACACGAGGGCGACGTCGCCGAAGACCTCCACGCGCGTCGTCCCCCGGTCAGTTCGGTCCGGTCCGGTCAGGTGGGTCGGGTCAGTCCGACGCGGGCACGGGCAGGGAGACGTAGGTCGTCTCCAGGAACTCCTCGATCCCCTCGAAGCCGCCCTCGCGCCCGAAGCCGGAGGCCTTCATGCCGCCGAACGGCGCCGCGGCGTTGGAGACCAGGCCGGTGTTGAGGCCGACCATCCCGAAGTCGAGGCCCTCGGCGACACGGATGCTGCGGCCCAGGTCGCGGGTGTAGACGTAGGAGGACAGGCCGTACTCGGTGTCGTTGGCCCGCGCGACGGCCTCCGACTCGGTCTCGAACGTCGTGATCGGCGCGACCGGGCCGAAGATCTCCTCGCGGTTGATCCGCGAGGAGGCCGGTACGTCGACCAGCACCGTCGGCTCGACGAAGTGCCCGGCGCCCTCCCGGGCCGCGCCGCCGGTCAGCACCCGCGCGCCGTCCGCGACCGCCTCGTCGACCAGCCCGGTGACCGACGCGACGGCGTCGGCGTCGATCAGCGGGCCGACGTCGACACCGTCGTCCTGGCCGCGGCCCAGGCTCAGCGCCGCCATCCGCTCGGCCAGGCGGGCCCCGAACTTCTCGGCCACCGAGGAGTGGACCAGGAAGCGGTTGGCCGAGGTGCAGGCCTCGCCCATGTTGCGCATCTTGGCGACCATCGCGCCGTCGACCGCGGCGTCCAGGTCGGCGTCCTCGAAGACCAGGAACGGCGCGTTGCCCCCCAGCTCCATGCTCACCCGCTGCAGGCCGGGGGCGGACTGCTCGACGAGCGTGCGGCCCACGGCGGTGGAGCCGGTGAAGCTCACCTTGCGCAGGCGGTCGTCGGCCTGCAGCGTCCTGGACAGGTCGGCGTCGCGGGTGGTCGGCACGACGTTGAGGACACCGTCGGGCAGGCCTGCCTCGGCCATGATCCCGGCCAGCACCAGCATGGTGAGCGGCGTCTGCGAGGCCGGCTTGAGCACCATCGTGCACCCGGCGGCGACGGCCGGGCCGATCTTGCGGGTGCCCATCGCCAGCGGGAAGTTCCAGGGCGTGATGAACAGGCAGGGCCCGACCGGCTTCTTCATGGTCAGGATCCGGGTGCCGCCGGCGGGGGCCTGCATCCACAGCCCGTGGATGCGGACGGCCTCCTCGGCGAACCAGCGGAAGAACTCCGCGCCGTACGCCACCTCGCCCCGGGCCTCGGCGACCGGCTTGCCCATCTCCAGGCTCATCAGAGCAGCGACCTCGTCGGCGCGCTCGACGAGCAGGTCGAAGGCCCGGCGCAGCACCTCCCCACGCTCGCGCGGGGGCGTGGCGGCCCACCCGGGCTGCGCGGCCACCGCGGCGTCCAGGGCCGCGGTGGCGTCCTCGGCCGTCCCGTCGGCGACGTCGCAGACCACCGAGCCGTCGGCCGGGTCGGTCACCTCGAAGCGTGCCCCGTCCGACGACGGACGCCAGCTCCCCCCGACGAGGAGCGCGCGGTGGTCGGGGGGCAGCTGGTGCAGGGCGTCTGTGTGGCTCATGGGCGCCACTGTGGCACGCGGCGGGCGGGCTCGTACCGGCCTGGCGGGTGAGGGCGATCAGCCTTGCGCGTCCCTCCAGGACGCGTATGATCGTCTGCGTCGACTTCGGAGGGAGCATCTGGAGACGGCTGGGAGCCCCTCGCCGACCCCATGCGGTGAGGGGCTCTCTCTTCCGGACGGGATCGTGGCGCTCCTGCCAGGTCAGCCGGTGCTGCGGAGGAACGCCTCGAGCAGCGGCCCGGCCGTGCCCGAGCCCGAGCTGCCCTCGGCGACGAGGACGGCCACGGCCAGGTCGCCCTGGGCGGCGACCATCCAGGCCCGGGTACGCAGCTCGCCGCCGTCCTCGAACTCGGCCGTGCCCGTCTTGGCGATCACCGGCGGGCCCGGCAGGTCGGCCAGCTGCGACCCGCTGCCGTCGGTGACCACCGCGCGCAGCAGCCCGCGCAGCCGCTCGGCCTCGTCGGGCGTCAGCGGCTGGCCGTCGCCGGCGGTGGTGTCGACGTCGAGGTCCGGCAGCAGGCGCGGCGTCACTCGCGCACCCTCCTGGACCGAGCCGACGACCGCGGCCAGCACCATCGGCGAGGCCAGCACCTCGCCCTGCCCGATCATGGTGGCCGCGAGGCCGGTCTCGGACCCCGGGCTGCCGACCTGGCCGAAGTAGGACGGGAAGCCGAGGTCGCGGTCGACGCCGAGACCGAGGGCGGCGGCCGCCGCGGCCACCCCGTCCTGCCCGGCGCGGTCGCGCTCGGCGATCATCGCGGTGTTGCACGACTGCGCCACCGCCGTGCGCAGCGGGACCTCGCCGAGCGACCCGCTCGGGTAGTCGTCGTAGTTCTCGAAGACGCGGCCGTCCACCGTCACCGTCGGTGTGCACGGCACCGGGGAGGTCGGGGTCAGCCCGCCGCGGAGCAGGGCCAGGGAGCTGACGATCTTGAAGGTCGACCCGGGGGCGTACTGGCCGTAGGTCGCGACGTTGAGGCCGTCCGTGCCCGGCCCGTTGGCGGCGGCCAGCACCGCCCCGTCGCTCGGGCGGAGCGCGACCAGCGCGCTGGCCGGTCCGACGTCGGCGAGGACCTCCTCGGCCCGCAGCTGCAGGTCCTCGTCGAGGGTGGTGCTCAGCGGCTCGCCGTCCTGGTCCGGCACCCGCACGAGGCGACGCTCCCGGCCGTCGGGCGCCACCGCGCTGAGGACCGCGCCGTCGGTGCCGCGCAGCAGGTCGTCGTAGCGCGCCTGGAGCCCGGAGAGGCCGGCGACGTCACCGGGGGCGTAGGCGTCGGGGTCGTCCTCGACCATCTCGGCGGTCACCTCCCCCACCGTGCCGAGGATCGGGGCGGCGAACTCCCGGGTCGGGGCCAGCGGGACCCGGTCGGCGATCGACCGGGCGCCCGCGATGTCGTCGACCGCGGGCCCGACGGCCGGCGGCACGTCCTCGGTGCGCAGCACCAGGGCCTCGACGAAGGCCGCGTCGCCCGCGGCCTCGACCTGCTCGACGTACGGCCCCGGCGCCACGTCGACCAGTACCGCCAGGGCGCGCGCCGACGCCGCCGCGCGGTCGGGGCGCACCTGGGTGCGGTCGATGCCCACCCGCGTCACCGGGCGCTCCGTCACCAGCGCCTCGTCGTCGGCGCCCAGGACCTCGCCGCGCTGTGCCTCGACCGTGGTCAGCGACAGCGTGGTGGCCTCCCGCAGCGTGGGCTCGACCACGGTCCTGCTCCACTGCAGCTCCCAGGTGCCGGCCGTGTCGTCACCGGGCTCCAGCAGCCGCATCGGCACGGTGGTGGTGTAGGTCCACGGCTCGCCGGCCACGTCCCACGACCAGTCCAGCGTGGCGGCCGCGGTCTCCTCGCCCTCGACCGGCTCGTCCTCGGTCTCGGCGACACCGGAGACCGCGACCGTCGGGACCAGCCCGCCCAGAGAACCGGTGGTCGCGTCCCAGTCCTCGGCCACGTCGGCGGTGCTGCGGTCCACGAAGGACAGCCCGTCCAGCTCCCCGCCCTCGAGGCCGCCGTCGAGCGCGGCCGCCAGGGCCAGCGCCGGGTCCTGCGGGTCGGGCGTGCCGTCCCCGCCGCCGGAGCAGGCCGCGAGGGCCGCCGCCAGCACCAGCGTCGCCGCCGGGACCAGCGGGCCCGTGCGGCGACCGGGGACAGGGCGGGCGCGCACTCCTCCGGGCATCGGGCCAGTGTGGCCCATGGCGTCGACGGACCGCGCCGGCGCGGGGCGCGGCTGCCCCTGCCGGCGGGCCCGCAGGGGTGACCTCTGCGCCGCGGGGGCGCCGCTACCGTCGTGGGATGAGCACCGAGAAGATCTACTACACCACCCCTGGCATGTCCGAGGCCGACGCGCGCACCCTCGTGGAGCTGCTGCAGGGTCGCCTCCACGCCATGAACGACCTGCACCTCACGCTGAAGCACGTCCACTGGAACGTCGTCGGCCCGCACTTCATCTCCGTCCACGAGATGATCGACCCCCAGGTCGACGCCGTGCGCGGCTTCGCCGACGACCTGGCCGAGCGGATGGCCACGTTGGGCGGCTCGCCCCAGGGCACCCCCGGCTCGATCGTCGCCGCCCGCACGTGGGACGAATACAGCATCGGCCGGGCGACCACCCAGGAGCACCTCGGCGCCCTGGACCTCGTCTACCAGGGCGTGATCACCAGCTACCGCGAGGCGATCGAGGAGCTCGACGCGCTCGACCCCGTCACCCAGGACATGTTCATCGGTCACACCGACAAGCTCGAGCTGTTCCACTGGTTCGTGCGCGCTCATCTCGAGGACAAGGCCGGCAACCTC
>JBKJPE010000087.1:0-19740 GCA_046595185.1 Nocardioides sp. | reverse complement strand
GTCGTACGCCACCACGAGGATCCCGGCGAACGCCGCCAGCAGCACGATGCCGTTGCTGTAGGCGAGCCGGTCGCCGCGGGAGCCGAGCGCCCGGGGCGCGAAGCCGTCCTGGGCCAGGATCGAGCCCAGCACCGGGAAGCCGTTGAAGGCGGTGTTGGCGGCCAGGACCAGGATCAGCCCGGTCATCACGACGACGAAGTAGAAGCCGGGCGGGAAGTCGCGGAAGATCCCCTCCGCGATCTGGGCCATCAGGGCCTCCTGACGGAAGCCCTCCGGCAGGACCGACCCGTCGGCGGTGCGCAACCGGTCGATCTCGGCCGGGTCGACGTAGCGCAGGCCCATCTGCTGGGCCAGGAGGATGACGCTCATCATCATGGTGACGGCGATCAGGGCGAGCAGCATCAAGGTGGTGGCCGCGTTGCGGCTCTTGGGCTTGCGGAAGGCCGGGACCCCGTTCGAGATCGCCTCGACCCCGGTCAGCGCCGCGCACCCCGACGAGAACGCGCGGGCGAGCAGGATGAGCAGGCCCGTCGTGGTCAGGGCACCGTCGAAGTCGTCGTCCGGCAGGATCGTGAGGTCGGCGCTCTGCACCTCGGGCAGGTTGCCGGTGATCAGCTGCAGCAGGCCGATGCCGCACATGCCGAGCACCGCGACCATGAACAGGTAGCTCGGCACGGCGAACAGCGTCCCGGACTCCCGGATGCCGCGCAGGTTCAGCGCCATCAGCACCACCACCATCACGCTGGCGGCGAGCGGCTCGTGCCCGGCCAGGAACGGCAGCGCCGAGGCGGCGTACTGCGCCCCCGAGGAGATCGAGACCGCCACCGTCAGCACGTAGTCGACCAGCAGTGCCGAGGCCACCGTGATGCCCGCGCTGCGTCCGAGGTTGACGCTGGCGACCTCGTAGTCGCCGCCACCGCTGGGGTAGGCGTGCACGGTCTGGCGGTACGAGGCCACCACCGCGGTCATGATGATCGCGACCGCGATGCCGACCTTCCACGACCAGGTGTAGGCCGAGACCCCGGCCAGGGACAGCATGATGAAGATCTCGTCCGGTGCGTAGGCCACCGAGGACAGGGCGTCGCTGGCGAAGACCGGCAGGGCGATCTTCTTCGGCAGCAGCGTCTCGCCGAGCTGCGAGCTGCGCAGCTTGCGTCCGAGGAGGACGCGCTTGGACCCTTCGCGGACACCCACGTCGCGGAACAGTACGGCACCGCCGACGCTGGTGACCGGGTGCGGGATACGGTGCTCCGATGCACGTCGTGATCATGGGTTGCGGCCGGGTCGGCTCGACCTTGGCGCGCAGCCTCGAGGACCGGAACCACACCGTCGCCGTCATCGACAGCGAGCCGGACGCGTTCCGACGCCTCGGCCCGGGCTTCAACGGCGACAAGATCGCCGGGGTGGGTTTCGACCAGGAGGTCCTGGAGAAGGCCGGCATCCGTCGCGCCGACGCCTTCGCCGCCGTGAGCTCGGGTGACAACTCCAACATCATCGCCGCCCGGGTGGCCCGCGAGACCTTCGGCATCGAGCAGGTCGTGGCCCGGATCTACGACCCGGGCCGCGCCGAGGTCTACCAGCGCCTGGGGATCACCACGGTGGCCACGGTCAAGTGGACCGCCGACCAGGTGCTGCGCCGGCTGGTGCCCGCGGGCGCCGAGCCGGACTTCCGCGATCCCTCCGGGACGATCCGCGTCGACCACGTCCCGGTCCCCGTGACCTGGGTCGGCACGCGCACCCGCGACCTGGAGGAGCAGGCCCGCTCCCGCATCGCGTGGCTGGACCGGCTCGGCGAGGGCGTCCTGCCCACGTCGGAGTCGGTCGTCCAGGAGGGCGATCTGCTCCACCTCGTGATCCGCGAGGAGAACGCGCAGCACGCCTACCGCGTCATCGAGCGCGGACCCGAGCAGGAGTGAGGAACCAGCCATGAGGGTCGCCATCGCCGGAGCCGGCGCCGTCGGGCGCTCCATCGCCCGGGAGCTGATCGGCAACGGCCACGAGGTCCTGCTGATCGACAAGTACGCCTCCGCGATCCACCCCGAGCGGGTGCCGGACGCCGAGTGGCTGCTCGCCGACTGCTGCGAGCTGTCCTCGCTGGAGGAGGCGAGGCTCGACCGCTGCGACGTCGTCATCGCCGCCACCGGCGACGACAAGGCCAACCTGGTGACCTCGCTGCTGGCCAAGACCGAGTTCGGGGTCCCCCGCACCGTCGGGCGGGTGAACCACCCCAACAACGAGTGGCTCTTCAGCGAGGCCTGGGGCGTCGACGTGAACGTCTCGACCCCCCGGATCATGTCGGCCCTGGTCGAGGAGGCCGTGACCGTCGGCGACCTGGTACGCCTGTTCACCTTCCGCCAGGGCAACGCGAACCTCGTCGAGATGACGCTGCCACCCGACTCGCCCTACGTGGGCAAGCAGGTCGGTCTCATCCCGATGCCGGACAACTGCGCGCTGGTGACCATCCTGCGCGACGGGCAGGTCTACGTCCCGGACGCCGAGCAGCCGGTCGAGGCCGGCGACGAGCTGCTCTTCGTGGTGCCCGGCGTCGGCGAGGACGAGCTCGAGCGCCTGCTCGCGCCCGTCAACCACCCGGCCGGTGGCGCCCAGCGGTCCGCGGGCCAGGCCTGACCGGCGCCCCCCGGGGGGAGTCAGGTCGCGGGCGCCTGCTCGAGGGGGGTGCGGTCCCGGGTGAGCACCCAGATCATCGCGCTCCACGACAGGATGCGCAGAGGCCACCCCAGGCCGAGGCGCAGCACGCCCAGGGCGAGCACGGCCAGGTCGATGTCGATCAGCCCGGACCACCCGGCCACCCATACCGGACCCTGCAGCCCGGCGCCGACGGCACCGGGCAGCAGGAAGAGCCAGGTCAGCCTGGTGCACAGGGAGACTACCTGCCGGTCGGCGTGCCAGGCGGTGGGGTCGCCCGTGACGCTGCCGAGCAGGAAGCCGACGAACGGCCACCCGGTCAGGCAGGACGCCGCCATCACCACGGTGTAACCGGTCGAGACCAGGATCCCCGGCAGGAAGAACGCCAGCGCCTGCTCCGACTCGCTGCCCCCGGAAGCGGCTGCGATCCGGATGAACAGGTAACCGATCCCGATGCCGACCAGCGCGTTGAGCACGAACTGCACCGTCGAGCGCTGCACCAGGCGCACCGCCAGCAGGACCGCCGTCACCACCACGCTGGCGGTCAGCGCGACCGGCACCTCCTTGGTCGCCAGCCACAGCACCGTGAAGAGCGCGCCGGGAACGCCGGCCTCGACCATCCCGCGGCGCCCGCCGAGCGCGCGTGTCATCTGTGCCCGGACCATCGCCTCGACGGAGTCGATGCCCGGCGAAACCGGCGCGGCCCCGGCGGCGGCCTGTGCGTCGCTCACGGGAGCAGCTCGTAGCGGGGGTTGTACATCGTGCGCACGGTGCCGTGCAGACCGATCCGGCCCTGGACCCGCATCGAGCGTCCCGCGTGCACGCCGGTGATGTGCCGGCGACCCAGCCACACCACGGTCAGCGACCCGGTGCCGTCGGCCAGCTCGGCCTCGAGCGCCGGGACCCCGCCGCGCGGGCGGAGCGTGATCATCCGCAGGTTGCCCTCGAGGCACACGGGCACCCGGTCCGGGGCGTCACCGATGCGCTGGACGGGCACCGCCACCGTCCGGGGGCCCTCGCCGGGCTCGCGCTCGTCCGGATGGTGACGAGGAGCAGGCTCGGCGCCTCGCGAGCGGCGCAGCGACCTCACGGCCGCCCGTTCCCCTCGGGATCGGCGGGCTGCTCGGCCGGTGCCTCGGTGGACTGCTCAGCCGGTGCCTCGGTGGACTGCTCGGCCGACGCTCGGGTGGGAGGACGGGTCGGCTCCTGCTGGGCCAGCGCCTGCTTGGGATCGGCCGTCGGTCGCTCGACGCGCCGGGCGTTGTCGGGCAGCTTGATCGGGAGCGGCTCACCCGGGGGGACCGGGTTCTGACCACGGCGTACGACCACCCGCTCGAGCACCTCCTCCCAGTCGACGGCCGCCACGGCGTCGACGGCCGGACGCCCGATGAAGGTGGCCCGCAGCATCCATCGAGGGCCGTTGACGCCGACCACGCGGGACTGCTGGACGCCCACCCCGCCGTCGGGGGTGCGTACGCGCACCTCACAGGCCAGCTCGGTGCCGAAGCGTCCCTCCTGCTCGGTGGCGGTGCCACCGCGGCGGGCCATGTCGGCGGCGATGCGCGGGCGCACCTCGGACCACAGGTCGCCGTGGCGGGAGGCTGCGAACGCGCGGACGTCGAGCGCCCCGTCGCGACCGGTGAGCACCACGGACTGGACGTCGCCCGAGGCCTCGTCCACCTGGAGCCGCAGGTCGCGTCCGGTCTCGGGCTGCAGGAGCAGCGACCCGAGGTCGACGCGCTCGGTCCCGTCGTCGCCGAGGTCGTCGACGTCCCAGGGCCCCGGGGCGCGGCCCGGTGCGGGTGCGTCGTCCACACCCTGCTCACCGTCGTCGGTGGTGGACTTGCGGCGGAACTTCACGGCACTTCTCCTCCTCGCGACGCGGGGTCGAACCCCCCGGTAGAACCGTAACCTCCACCGCCGCGCTCGGAGTCCGGCAGCCGGTCGACCTCGACGAACCTGGCCCGCTCGTGACGCTGCACGACGAGCTGCGCGATCCGGTCGCCACGCCGCAACCGCACCGGCGTGGTCGGGTCGTGGTTGACCAGGAGCACGCTGACCTCGCCGCGGTAGCCCGCGTCGATCGTCCCGGGCGTGTTGAGCACCGACAGGCCGTGCCGCGCGGCCAAGCCCGACCGGGGATGCACCAGCCCGACGAACCCCGGCGGCAGGGCGAGGGCCACCCCGGTGGGCACGAGGGCCCGCTCGTGCGGGGCGAGCTCGACGTCGACGGCGGTGCGCAGGTCGGCGCCGGCGTCGCCCGGGTGGGCGTAGGACGGCAGCGGAAGGTCGGGGTCGAGGCGCACCAGGGCGACCTCGAGCCAGGGTGGGTCGGGGCGGTCGTCGGTCACGGCGGGAGGCTAGGGCATCACGTCCCGGGGCCCCTCGTGCGGCAGGTGGTGCGAGGTGGGACCCTGGAGTGGTGACCGCTCCCTCGTCGACGCCGACCCAGCGCTCCGACGGCGCCGCCGGCCACGACGAGCGGCTCGCGGTCCCCCTGCGCTGGTGGGTGCAGGGCACGATGCTGGTGGCCTCGCTGTGGCTGGCCCTGGCCGTGGCGACCCCCGGCCTGGTCGCCGGAGGCGTCTCCGCGCTGTGCCTGGCCCTGCTCGCCGGCCTGCTGCTGGCCTACGGCGCCGCGCCCGTCCGCGTGGACGCCACCACCTTCCGTGCCGGCCGGGCCTGCATCGCCGGGCACCACCTCGGTCGCGTCGACGAGCTGGACGCCGAGGCCGCGCGGCTGCTCGCCGGACGCGACGCCGACGCCCGCGCCTACCTGCTGCTGCGTCCCTACCGCAAGCGCGCGGTGCGCGTGGAGGTCGTGGACCCCCGGGACCCCGCGCCGTACTGGCTGGTCAGCACCCGGCACCCCGAACGGCTCGCCGCAGCGCTGCGCGCGCTGGTGCTCCGCAGCACCTCCGGCGGTTGAGGCGCGCTCAGCCCGCGGGGGGGTGCCCGGTCGACGACGGGCCTCGCTAGGGTCGCGCCATGGCATCGGAGAGCTCGAAGGTCTGGTCCGTCTTCTCCCTGGGCGCTGCCCTGGGAGCAGCGGCCATCATGAAGAAGACCCTGAACACGTCCTGGCAGAAGGCGACCGGCAAGCAGCCGCCGGCCAACCCCGCCGACCCCGACGTCGACATCTGGGAGGCGGTGGCGTGGGCGGCCCTGAGCGGGACGCTCATCCAGATCGCGCGCATGCTCGCCGCCCGCAAGGCGGCGGGCTACTACGCCCGGTCGACGGGCCACATGCCCCCGGGCCTCGGGGCCGACCGGTTCGACCCGGACGCCCCGGTCCCGGCCACCTGACCGGCCACCGACGCACGACGGCCCCGGTCCCCCGCGAGGGGGCCGGGGTCGTCCGCGTGTGCGCGTCCTTCAGGCGCAGTCGCGGCAGATCAGCTTCTTCTCGTCCGCGAGCTGGCTGCGGTGGTGCACCAGGAAACAGCTCATGCAGGTGAACTCGTCGTCCTGCTTCGGCTTGACCTCGACGGCCAGCTCCTCGTGGGAGAGGTCCGCGCCGGGCAGCTCGAACGACTCGGCGGCCTCCGCCTCGTCCTCGTCGACCTTGCCGGAGTTCTTGTCGTGCCGTCGCGCCTTGAGCTCTTCGATGCTCTCCTCGGACTGGTCTTCCTCGTTCTTGCGCGGTGCGTCGTAGTCGGTCGCCATGTGCCCTCACTCACTCCCTTCGAGATGTCTCCTCGCCCCCTCTGGCGCGGCAGATTGTGCACCATCGCCCCCACCCCGAGGTCCAGGGGGTCAGCAGGCGGCCACCTCGAGGGTGACGCGACGCACGGGCCGCGGGCGGCAGTGAGCGGTGAACGCCACCCACCGCGCGGCTATTCCCCCGGGGAGGGTGCCGCCGAGGAAGCCGCGAACCCGGCCTCGTGCACGGCCCTCCAGAGCTCGTCGAAGCCGTCCTCGGGCCCGCAGACCACGAGGTCTCGCCCGCCCACGCCCCGGGTGATCTCGAAGCGCGCGCCGGCCGCGCGGGCGACGAGACCGGCCGCGGCGTGGTCCCACAGCCGGGTGCCCTCCTCGAGGTAGCCGTCCAGGCTGCCGCGGGCGACCAGGCACAGGTCGAGCGCGCAGGAGCCGAGGCGTCGCACGTCGCGCACTCGCGGCAGCAGCACGGCCAGGGCAGCACCCTGCCGGGCACGCAGGGCGGCGTCGTAGGAGAAGCCCGTGCCGATCAGCCGCTGGGCCAGAGGAGCCCGGGGGCGGACCGTCAGCGGGCGGCCGTCGCAGGTGGCCCGTACGACGCCGTCCGCGTCGGGGCGGGCGACGTACTCCGTGCCCGTGGGGACCTCGACGACGACACCGGCCACCACCGTCGCGACGCCGTCGGGGCCGGTCACCTCGGCGGCGATGCTCACGGCGTGGTGCGGAAGGCCGTAGAGGAAGTTCACGGTGCCGTCGATGGGGTCGACGATCCAGCGCACACCGCTGCTGCCGGCGACGTCGTCACCCTCCTCGCCGAGCAGGGCGTCGTCGGGACGGGCCCGGGCGAGGCGTCGGCGCACCAGCTCCTCGCACGCCCGGTCGACCTCGGTGACCGGGTCGACGTCGCTGCTCTTGGTGGCCGCCACGGTGACGCCCTCCGCACGGTCGCGCACGAGCGCAGCCGCCTCGCGGGCGACCTCGAGGGCGAGGTCGGCCAGCGCCCCGGCCCCGACCGGTGTCACGTGTCGCGCCCGCAGAGGGCCGGCCTCGGCGCCCTGCCGCTGGCGCAGCACTGCGCCGGGCACACGTCCCACATCGGACCGGTCCGACCCACCGACGACCGTGCGACGTCCTCGCCGCGCTCGACCGCGGCCCGCTCGGTCAGCAGGTCGCGCACGACGGCCACGAACCGCGGGTCGGTGCCGGCCGTCGCGGCGCGGCGCATCGGCAGGCCGAGCTCGTCGGCGGTCTCCTGCGCCTCGGTGTCGAGGTCGTAGATGACCTCCATGTGGTCGGAGACGAACCCGACCGGCACGAGCACCACGGCCGGCGCCGCCCCCTCGGCGACGAGCTCGCGCATCCGGTCGTTGACGTCCGGCTCGAGCCACGGCATCTGCGGCGGGCCCGAGCGCGAGCAGAAGACGAGCTCGTGGGCGCGCTCGACCCCGGTCACCTCGGCCACGCGACCGGCGACCGTGCCGGCCACGTCGAGGTGCTGGCGCACGTAGGCGGCGCCGCCCTGGTCGGGCGGTCCGGAGGTGTCGTTCATCGAGTCCGGGATCGAGTGGGTCACGAAGAGGATGCGCGCGCCGCCGCGAACCGCCTCGGGGAGGTCGGCCAGCGCGGCCAGCGTGGCGTCGACCACCGGGTCGACGAAGCCGGGGTGGTTGAAGTAGTGCCGCAGCTTGTCCAGGCGCGGGGCCTGCGTGCCGGGGCGCCCGGCCACGTCCTCCACGGCGTCGTAGAGGTTCTCGCGGTACTGCCGGCAGCCCGACCAGGACGAGTAGGCGCTGGTCACGAAGCACGCCGCCCGGGTCACGCCGTCCGCGGCCATCTGCGCGACCGCGTCGGCGAGGTAGGGGTCCCAGTTGCGGTTCCCCCAGTAGACCGGCACGTCGATCCCGGCGTCCGCGAGGTCGACCCTCAGCGCCTGGAGGAAGGCGCGGTTCTGGTCGTTGATCGGCGAGCGGCCGCCGAAGGCGTAGTAGTGCTCCCCCACCTCGACGAGACGCTCGCGGGGGATGCCGCGGCCGCGGGTGACGTTCTCCAGGAACGGCAGCACGTCGTCGGGTCCCTCGGGGCCGCCGAAGGAGACCAGGAGCACGGCGTCGTACGGCGCGACGTCGGCGGCCTGCCGCTCGACCGAGGAGGCTGCGGGAGTGGAGGTGTCGTTGCTGGTCACGTGCCTCATCCTAGGCAGCGCCGCCGCCACCCACCCGGGGGCACCGAACCATCGGGCGGCCCCACCGCGTCCAGAGACCGAGGGAGGGCGACGGCGCTCCCGCCGAGGAGGACGTCCATGCCCCACCACCCACCGCCGGACCCGCGCGACCAGGCGTTCGCCGCCTTCGTCGTCGCGCGGTCCGGGGCGCTGCAGCGCGCGGCCTACCTGATGGTCGGCGACGCCCAGCGGGCCGAGGACCTGACCCAGGAGGCGCTGGTCAAGACCTACGCGGCATGGTCGCGGCTCCGCGACCCGGCCAACGCCGAGGCCTACTGCCGCAGGGCGATCACCACGACGGCCATCAGCTGGTTCCGCCGCAAGGGGTGGTCGCACGAGCGCAGCGTCGCCCACCCGCCGGAACCCACCGCGGCCGGCGGCGCCCGGGGCGTCCCCGGTCACGCCGACGCCGTGGCGGACCGCGAGGCCCTGTGGGCGGCGCTGCGGCGGCTCCCTCCCCGTCAGCGCGCGGCGGTCGTGCTGCGTTACTACGAGGACCTCACCGAGGTCCAGACCGCCGCGGCGATGGGCTGCGCGGTGGGCACGGTGAAGAGCCAGGTCTCGGCGGCCGTACGGCGGCTGCGCGCCGACCTCGGCCCACGGCTGACCGGGGTCCTCCCCGACCGGGACGAGCCGGCGGCGCCGGCCGCTCCTGCCCGCCCCCACGACACCGACGACCTGCTGGAGACCCGATGACCGCCACGTTCCGGACCCTGCTCGACGATCTCGCCGACACCGCCGACCTCGGTCACCCCGATCCTGCGGACCTCGCCCGGCGCGGTCGGGTGCGGGTCCGCCGCCGACGCACGGCTGCCGCGGTCGGCGCGACCGGGCTGGCCGCGACCGTCGCCCTCGGGGCCGTGTGGCTCGGCGGTGACGACGGCAGGCGCACGGCCGTCGACCCGGCGTCGACCGGGCTCGACCTCCCGCTCGGGGCCCTGACCTGGACCAGCGGCTCCGAGCTCCGCACGTCCCGGTCCAGCACCGACCTCGGCCACCTGGTCAACGCCTACGTGGTCACGACGGCCGGGTACGTGACGGTCGACCCCGGAGGCGTGGTGCGCTCCGTCACCCGGGACGGCGTGGCCACGGTGGGTCGGACCACGGCGGACATCCCCCGGCTGGTGTCGGACCAGGACGGCACGCTGGCCGGCTGGGTCGACGCCGACGGCGCCCGCCCCGCCTTCGTGGTCCTCGACCAGGCCGACGGCTCCGTCGTGCGGGACGACCGCCACACGACGCCGGGGATGGGGGTCCTCGCCGACGAGGCAGACCCGGCGTACTTCTACGCGATCGACGACGGGCAGGCGTACTGGCGCGACGACCGTGGCCTCGTCGAGGTCGACGTCGCGAGCGGGGACGTCGCGGTCCTCGACGCGGACGCCCGCAACGGCTTGGACGTGGCGGCGGCCGAGGGCGGGCTGCTGGCCGCCGTCGACGCCGAGTCGCGCGGCGTGGTCGTCCCGGTCGGGTCGGACCCGACGACCGGCGTCGTGCTGGAGGGCTACAGCAGCGGGACCGCGGTGTTCTCCCCCGACGGGCGGTGGCTCAGCCTGGACGCCGACGAGCCCCAGGTCTTCGACACGGCGACGGGGACCGAGGTGGACCTCGGCCTCGACGTGGCCTTCGCCACCGGTTACCAGTGGCTGGACGACTCGACGCTGGCGGTGATCAGCCAGGCCCGCTCCGGTCGCGACGCGTCACCGCCCGAGCTGCTGGCCTGCGACGTCGTCGTCGTGGCCTGCACCGGCGTGTCCGAGCTGCCGCCGTTCGGCGAGCTCGTCGGCGAGCCGGGGCGGTTCGCCCTGCCCACCGGGGTGTCGACGGCGAACTGAGCGCGGTCCCGGTCCCGGTCCCGGTCGCGTCGCGCCGGGAACGGGCCCGGGCTGGCGTAGGCTCGCCGGACCGTGGGACGACGACGAGCAGGCGCCGGGCACCACGCCCGGCAGGGGAGGTGGGACGCGTGCCACAGCTGACCCTGGTCGGCGTGAGCGACGACCGGTCCCGCCTGCTGCTCGTCGACGACGCCGGGGTCGAGTTCACCCTCGCCCTCGACGGACGCCTGCGAGCCGCCCTGCGCGGAGAGACCTCACGCCTCGGCCAGTTGGAGATCACCATGGAGTCAACCCTGCGTCCCCGCGACATCCAGGCCCGGATCCGGGCCGGGGAGTCACCCGAGGCGGTGGCCGAGGCCGCCCAGACCACGGTCGACAAGATCATGGCCTTCGCCGGCCCGGTCGTCGCCGAGCGGCAGCACGTCGCGGACCGCGCCCAGCGGTCCTCGCTACGTCGCGGCGGGGAGTCGACGGGCGGGGCTCGCACCCTGGGTGAGGCCGTGGCGACCCACCTGCGCGCCCAGCAGGTCGACCCCGGCTCCGTGGACTGGGACGCCTGGCGCCGGGAGGACGGCCGGTGGACGCTGACCGCGACCTACCGCACCGGCCGGCGCGAGGGCGTCGCCTCGTTCACCTACGACGCCCCCGGCTCCTACGTCACCCTCGACGACGAGGACGCCCGGTGGCTCGTGGGTGAGCAGGTCGCCGCCGTGCCCGCCGTCGACGCCTCCGGTCCTCGCTCCGCCGGTGACGACCTGAGCGCGGCCCGCGCCCGCCGGCGTGCCACGGGCCCGGCCGAGGACGAGCTCCCCCTCGGTGACGACGCCATCGAGCTGGTCTCCGGACCCGCCCCGGCCATGCCGCTCACCGACGAGGACGACACCGCGACCACCCCGGCGATCGCCGACGCACCCCCCGGCGGCGACCGGGCGGACGGGGCCGAGGAGCCGTTGACCGAGCCCGCGGCCCGCACGGCGGCGCCCGCCGCCGCGCTCCCGCCGACCGCCTCGGAGCCCGTCGCGAGCGGCAGCACCGCGGCCGACGAGGGGGACGCCGCCGACGAGGAGGAGCCGCCGCGTCGGCCGGTCGCCAAGAAGCGCGGACGCGCCTCGGTCCCGAGCTGGGACGAGATCATGTTCGGCGGCCGCGACCAGTAGGCGCGGACCCGCTAACCTCCGGCCATGTCGTACTTCGTGACCGGCGCCACGGGCTTCATCGGTCGTCACCTCGTCACCGAGCTGCTCGCAAACCGTGAGGGCGACGTGTTCGTCCTGGTCCGTGAGGGCTCCCGCGACCGGTTCGACACCCTGTGCCGAGGCTGGGGCAGCGACCGGGTCGTGCCGGTCGTGGGTGACCTCGGGGACGACGACCTGGGCGTCGACCCGGCCTGGGTGGCCGAGCACGCGGGCCAGGTCGAGCACTTCTTCCACCTCGCCGCGATCTACGACATGACGGCCGACGCGGCGACCAACGAGGAGCTCAACGTCGACGGCACCCGCCACGCGCTGGGCCTCGCCGAGGCCCTCGACGCCGGCTGCTTCCACCAGGTCTCCTCCGTCGCCGCCGCCGGCGACCACCGGGGCACGTTCGACGAGACCATGTTCGCCGAGGGCCAGCACCTGCCCTCGCCGTACCACCGCACCAAGTACGAGTCGGAGCGGCTCGTCCGGGAGGAGTCCTCGGTCCCGTGGCGGGTCTACCGACCGGCGGTCGTGGTGGGCCACTCCGAGACCGGGGTGATGGACAAGGTCGACGGTCCCTACTACTTCTTCCCCGCGCTCAAGGCGCTGCGCGGCGTCCTGCCGTCCTGGGTGCCGCTGGCGAGCATCGACCTCGGTCGCACCAACCTGGTGCCCGTCGACTACGTCGCTGCGGCGATGGACCACCTGGCGCACCTGCCCGGGCACGACGGCGAGGCGTTCCACCTCGTCGACCCGGACCCGCAACCGGTCGTCGACGCCTTCAACGCCTTCGGGGCCGCCGCCGGCGCCCCGACCTTCATCACCCCGGTCGAGTCCGGCCTGGCCCGGGTCTCCTCACGCCCGCTGCTCCCCCGTGCCCTGCGTCCGGCGTCACTGATCAACGCGGTGGTGCGCAGCGCGCCGGCCCAGGTACTGCTCGACCAGACCGTGGGGCGCCTGGGCCTGCCGGCGGAGGTGCTCGCCCACACCTCCTTCAGCGCCGTCTTCGACTCCCGGCGCACCGAGCGCCTCCTCGCCGGCTCGGGCATCGCCGTGCCCGACCTCGAGTCCTACGCAGCCCTGCTCTGGAGCTACTGGGAGGACCACCTCGACACCACCACCGCCCGCGACCCCAAGGCCCGCGCGGCCCTCGACGGCAAGCACGTCGTCATCACCGGAGCCTCCTCGGGCATCGGCCAGGTCGTCGCGCTCAAGGTCGCCCAGGCCGGCGGCATCCCGGTGCTGGTGGCACGCGGCAAGGACAAGCTGGAGGCGACCCGTGCCGCCATCGAGCTGCGCGGCGGCACCGCCCACGTCTACCCGTGCGACCTGTCCGACCTCGACGCCATCGACGACCTCTGCCGACGCCTCGGCGAGGACGTGCCCGCGATCGACGTGGTCGTCAACAACGCCGGCCGGTCGATCCGCCGCTCGCTGAGACTCTCCGAGGACCGCTTCCACGACTTCGAGCGCACCATGCAGCTGAACTACTTCGGCGCCATCCGCCTGGTGATGGGCCTGCTGCCCCCGATGCGCGACCAGCGCAGCGGCCACGTCGTCAACATCAGCTCGATCGGCGTGCAGACCTCCCCGCCCCGGTTCTCGGCCTACGTCGCCTCGAAGGCGGCCCTGGACGCGTGGAGCAACGTGGTCGCCTCCGAGCTGGTCGGCGACGGCGTCACCTTCACCGGCATCCACATGCCCCTGGTCCGGACGCCGATGATCGCGCCCACCGCCCTCTACGACAAGTTCCCCACCATCTCCCCCGCCCAGGCCGCCGACCTCGTCATCCGGGCCATCGTCGAGCGACCGCACGAGATCAACACGCTGCTCGGCAACGCCGGCGCGGTGGTGCACACCGTGGCACCCAAGGCGGCCTTCCGCGTGCTCAACATGGCCTACCACGTCTTCCCGGACTCGGCCGCGGCCAAGGGCGCGGTCCCCGAGAACGGCGTCCGGGAGACCGAGCAGATCATGCTCGCCCGGGTCCTGCGCGGCGTGCACTGGTAGACCCGGCGTCGTGGGGACCGGGGGGCCGCCCACGGGCTCACCCCCCGCGCGCGACCGGCCGGTCCGGGTCGCTGACCCAGTCGCTCCAGCTGCCCGCGTAGAGCGCGGCAGGCACGCCGGCGACCTCGAGGGCCAGCACGGCGTGACAGGCGGTGATGCCCGACCCGCAGTACGCCACCACGTCCACGTCGTCCGCGGCACCGACCCGGGCGTACGTCGCGCGCAGCCGCTCCGCGGAGCAGAACCGGCCGTGGTCGTCGAGGTTGGCGCCGGTGGGCACGTTGACCGCACCCGGCACGTGACCAGCCACGACGTCGACGGGCTCGTGGTCGCCCCGGTAGCGCGGGGCGTCGCGCGCGTCCACCAGCACGGTGGCCCCCTCTCCCGCCCCGGCCGCCAGCGCCGCGACCGCCGCGGCGTCGACCACGGGCATCGCTCCGGGGCGGGCGGAGAACGAGCCGCGCCGCGACGGACGCTCGGCGGTGGCCGTGCGCTCGACCTCGCCACCGGCCGCCGTCCAGGCCGACCAGCCCCCGTCGAGGACCCGGACGTCCCGGTGCCCGCACCAGCGCAGCAGCCACCACGCCCGGGCCGCCGCGCGACCGCCCCAGTCGTCGTAGACCACCACCGGCCGGTCGTCGTCGACGCCGACGCGACGCATGGCCTCGCCGAGCCGACCCGGGTCGGGCAGCGGGTGCCGCCCCCCGCGCCCGTCGGGGTCGGTCGGCCCGGCCAGGTCGGTCGGGAGGTCGACGTACGCCGCCCCGGGCACGTGGCCGGCGGCGTACGCCGCGGACCCGTGGGCGTCACCCAGGCGCCAGCGCACGTCGAGCACGGCCGGGCGGCGCGGCCCACGGCGTCGTGGGTCGTCGCGGGCCAGGAGCGCCCGGAGGGCGGTGGCGTCCATGAGCGGGGCCGGGAGCACCGCACCATCCTGCCCGACCCGACGCACGGCGCCGGTCCGTGGGACGATCCCGCCCGTGGCCGAACTGCACTTCTTCACCGGGACGATGGACTCGGGCAAGAGCACGTTGGCGCTGCAGACCGACCACAACCACGCCGCCCGGGGTCGCGCGGGGCGTATCTTCACCGCCCACGACCGGGCCGGCGAGGCCACTTTGTCGAGCCGCCTGGGCCTGACCCTGGAGGCGATCGAGGTCGAGCCGTCCTTCGACTTCTGGCGCTACGTCGTGGACTCGCTGACCCTGGGCGCACGCATCGACTACCTGGTCTGCGACGAGGCGCAGTTCTACACGCCCCTGCAGGTCGAGCACCTCGCGAAGGTCGTCGACGAGCTGCAGGTCGACGTGTTCGCCTTCGGCATCCTCACCGACTTCCGGACCTCGCTCTTCCCGGGCAGCGCCCGGCTGGTCGAGCTGGCCGACCGCACCCACGTGCTGCAGGTCGAGGCCCTGTGCTGGTGCGGCAAGCGTGCCACCCACAACGCCCGGACCGAGGACGGCGTCATGGTCGTCGAGGGCGAGGTCGTGGTGGTCGGCGACGTCGAGGGCGACCGGGCACCGGCCACCGGCGGGCCCGCCGGACCGGGCGAGCCCGAGGTGGCGTACGAGGTGCTCTGCCGCCAGCACCACCGTCGGCACCTGACCGCGGCGCGGGCCCGGGCGGTCAGCCTCGGCGTGGACCCGCTGCCGTTCGGCTGAGGCGCGACGGGGCCGCGCTCACGCCGGGGACCGCGGCGGGAGCGGGACCTCCCACCGGACCTCGGTGCCGCGCCCGGGGCCGCTCTCGAGCGTGAGCCGGCCGCCGTGGCGCAGGGCACGGTGGCGCATGTTGCCCAGCCCGCTCTCCCGGGTGGTGTCGCTGATGCCCTTCCCGTCGTCGTGGACGGTGAGCGTCACGGTCTCGTCCCGGACTGCGAGCTCCACCCGCAACGCCCGGGCCCGGGCGTGCCGACCGGCGTTGCTGATCGCCTCGGTCAGCACGGCGAGCAGGTCCGGGACCACCGCGTCGGGGATGCCGGTGCGCACGGGTCCGCTGAAGCGCAGGGAGGGCCGGAACCCCAGCACCGGCTCGGACCAGGCGACCACGTCGCAGACCTGCTCGTGGACGTCGCGGGACCGACCGGCACCGCGCAGCTGGTGGATGGCCGAGCGCAGGTCACGGATGGTCTCGTCGATCTGCTCGACGGCGTCGTCGACCCGGTGGGCCTGCTGCTCGACCGGCACCCGACCCAGCGCCTCCAGACCCAGCCCGACCGCGAACAGCCGCTGGATCACCACGTCGTGGAGGTCACGGGCGATGCGGTCGCGGTCCCGGAGCACGG
Source organism: Nocardioides sp. (assembly GCA_046595185.1). Taxonomy (GTDB): domain Bacteria; phylum Actinomycetota; class Actinomycetes; order Propionibacteriales; family Nocardioidaceae; genus Nocardioides. The sequence goes on along the minus strand of JBKJPE010000087.1, from coordinate 3,903 downwards.
CCAGCTGGCGCTGGTCGGCCTGGGCCTGGGAGACCTTCAGGGCCAGGGAGGCCTGCTGGGCGAAGCCGGCCGGCAGCGCGGACTCCAGGCGGTCGAAGCGGCCGCGCTCCTCGGGGGCCCAGCCCAGCCCGAGCGCCCCCCGGGCGCCGTCGGCCTGGAGCGGCACCACGATGCCCGGACCGAGCCGCGGCCACCCAGGGATCGGCCCGTGCCGGGCGATGCGCTGGTCGCCGGTGAGGTCGTCGAGGCGCAGCGGCACCCCCGACCTCAGCACGCTGCGGGCCATGGACCGGTCCAGCGGCAGGGTCCGCATGTAGTCGATGTCGACGTCGGCGCCGGAGGTCACCCGCAGCTCGAGGTCGTCCTCGTCGGCGCCGGAGATCACCCAGCTGACCGTGGCACCGGCCAGCTCCCGGGCACGGTCGGCCACCAGCTGCAGCGCGTCGAGCTCGGTGGTCTGCTCCAGCAGTCTCGAGGTGATCTCGGCCGTCGCAGCGAGCCACCGCTCGCGCCGCCGGGCCTCCGCGTGCAGCCGGGCGTTCTCGATGGTCACCCCGGCCGCCGCGGCCAGTGCGACGACGATCTCCTCGTCCTCGGCGTCGAACCACCGGCCGTCGGACGTGCCTTCGCCGGCGGCGACGAGGTGCAGGTGCCCGAAGACCTGGTCGCCGACCCGCACCGGGACCTCCATCCACGCGCCCGGGGTCAGCACGGGCTCTGCGGGGTCCGGCGGCGTCCCGTGCTCCACGAACAACTGGGACGGCTCCACGGCGTCCAGGCCGACCACGCTCAGCGCGACGTACCGGGCGCCGACCAGCGTGGCCCCGAGGTGCACGATGCGGCCCAGCAGGTCGTCGACCTGGCCGGTGCGCGACAGACCGACGACGGCCTCCAGCAGCAGGGTCCACCGGTGCGGCCGCCCTTCCGGTCCGACCTCCTCGTCCACCACCGGGCCCACCCCGTCGTCCCGCTCGGCCTAGGACCGGTCCGGGAGGTTCTTGGTGGCGAAGATGGCGGCCTGGGTGCGGCTGTCGAGACCGAGCTTGGCCAGCAGCGAGGACACGTAGTTCTTGACCGTCTTCTCGGCGAGGAAGATTGTTGAGGCGATCTGGCGGTTGGTCATGCCCTCGCCGATCAGGGCGAGGATCTTCTGCTCCTGCACGGTGAGCTGCTCGATCGCCGACGCCTGCTGCGCGCCGGTGCGCAGCCGCTCGAGCACGGCCGTGGTGACCGCGGGGTCCAGCGTCGACTGGCCGTCCGCGACGCGGCGGACGGTGTCGACGAGCTCGTTGCCGCGCACCTGCTTGAGCACGTAGCCCGCGGCCCCGGCCATGATCGAGGAGAACAGGGCCTCGTCGTCGTCGAAGGAGGTGAGGATGAGCGCGGCGATCGCGGGGTTGGCCGAGCGCACGTCGCGACACACGTCCACGCCCGAGCCGTCGGGCAGGCGGCCGTCGAGCACGGCGACGTCGGGAGCGAGGGCCAGGATGCGCTCGACGGCGTCCACGGCGGACCCGGACTCGCCCACGACCTCGATGTCGGGCTCGGAGGCCAGCAGGTCACGGATGCCGCGACGCACGATCTCGTGGTCGTCGAGCAGGAACACCCGCACGGGTCGGGACGGGTCGGCAGCAGGTCCGGTCTGGTCGGGTTCAGCCACTCCTGCACGATAGCCCTACCGCGGCCCCGGGACGTGGCGATCTACTCCCAGAAGACGCGTTCGACGACGGCGCGCACGCGCCGGGCACTGCGCAGGTAGTCGTTGACCATGGCGTCGGTCGAGGCCGGCGGGTAGCCCAGGACGGCGGCGACGGCGGCCCGCTCGCGCACGTCGCGGGGGAGCTCGTCGCCGCCCTTGGCGCGCACCAGGGTCACCGCGTTGCGGGTCCGGCTGGCCAGCCGCCACCCGTCGGCGAGGACCGCGGCGTCCTCGGCGTCGATCAGCCCGGCCTCGCCCGCGGCCTCGAGCGCGGCCAGCGTCTGGGGCGTGCGCAGGGACTCGACGCGCCCCGCGTGGCGCATCTGCAGCAGCTGCACGCTCCACTCGATGTCGGCCAGACCGCCACGGCCCAGCTTGAGGTGCAGCTGCGGGTCCGCGCCGCGCGGCAGCCGCTCCTGGTCGATGCGCGCCTTCAGCCGGCGCACCTCGAGCACGCCGTCGTCGCTGATCCCGGCCGCCGGGTAGCGCACCGGGTCGACCAGTGCGTGGAACCGCCGGCGCAGCTGCTCGTCCCCCACGACCGCGTCGGCGCGCAGCAGCGCCTGCGCCTCCCACGTCTGCGACCACCGGGCGTAGTAGGCGGCGTAGGAGTCGAGGGTCCGCACCAGCGCCCCCTGCCGGCCCTCCGGGCGTAGGTCGGCGTCCACCACCAGGGGCAGGTCGGCCCCCGGCTCGGCCAGCAGCCGACGTACGTCGTTGGCGACCGCCTGCGCGAAGCCGGCCGCGGCCGCGGGGTCGACGCCGGGCACCGGCTCGTGGACGAAGAGGACGTCGGCGTCGCTGCCGTAGGACAGCTCGAAGCCGCCGTAGCGGCCCATCGCCACCACGGCCAGGCGGGAGGGCGGCTCGGCCAGGCCGCGCTGCGCGGCCACCGAGCGGGCGACCACGTCCAGGGTGGCCTGCAGCGTGGCGTCGGTCAGCCGGGAGAGCCCGCGGCCCACGTCGGCGACGTCGGTCAGGCCGAGCAGGTCGCCGACCGCGATCCGGAACAGCTCGCGCCGCCTGACCACGCGGACGGCGCGGACCGCCTTCTCGCGCGTGTCCTGGCGCGACGCGGTGGCCGCCATCTCGTCGCCGACGTCCTCGGCCGCGCGGGGCGCGAGGTCCTCGAGCAGCATCCGCACGCCCCGTGGCTCACGCTCGAGCAGGTCGGTGGCGTAGCGCGAGGTCGACAGCACGTGGGCGAGCCGCTCGGCCACCTCGCCCTCGTCGCGCAGGGTGGTGAGGTACCACGGGGACTCCCGCAGGGCCTCGCTGATCCTGCGGAAGCGGAACAGCCCGGCGTCGGGGTCAGGGCCCTCCGCGAACCAGTGCAGCATCACCGGCAGCAGCGTCCGTCGGATCGAGGCCGTCCGGGAGACGCCGTCGGTGAGCGCCTCGAGGTGGCGCAGCGCGGCCCCGGGGTCGTCGTAGCCCAGGGCGACCATCCGGGTGCGGGCCGCGGCGGAGGACAGCCGGACCTCGGTGCCGGGCACCCGGGCCACCGCGGTCAGCAACGGGCGGTAGAACAGCTTCTCGTGCAGCCGCCGCACCTCGCGCCGGTGGCCCTGCCAGGCCCGGACCAGGCTCGCGGCCGGGTCGTGGTAGAAGCCCATGCTGCGCGCCAGCCGTCGCAGCGCGACCTCCTCGTCGGGCACCACGTGGGTGCGGCGCAGCTGGTGCAGCTGGATCCGGTGCTCGAGGGTGCGCAGGAACGAGTACGCCCGGTGCAGCTGCTCGCCGTCCTCCCGCCCGACGTAGCCGCCTCGGGTCAGGTCGGCCAGCGCGCTCAGCGTGGCCGGGGCCCGGATGGTCTCGTCCGCGCGCCCGTGCACCAGCTGCAGCAGCTGGACCGCGAACTCGACGTCGCGCAGCCCTCCGGAACCGAGCTTGAGCTGCCGCTCGGCGTCGCGGGCGGGGATGTGCTCGACGACCCGGCGGCGCATGGCCCGGGCCTCCTCGACGAACCCGTCCTGGTCAGCAGCGGTCCAGATGAACGGCGTGACCACGGCGAGGTACTCCCGGCCGAGGGTCAGGTCGCCGGCCACCGGTCGGGCCTTGAGCAGCGCCTGGAACTCCCAGGGACGGGCCCAGCGCTCGTAGTAGCCCTCGTGGCCGGCCAGGGTCCGGGTCAACGTCCCGGACTTGCCCTCCGGGCGCAGGTTGGCGTCGACCGGCCAGATCGTGCCCTCGCCGGTCTGCTC